>NZ_LYTM01000001.1:0-349558 GCF_001672445.1 Mesorhizobium sp. WSM3873
CCCTAGGATTGTTTGAGAAGGATCGGGTAGTTTGGCGGCCGGGACTGCGGCCCATCACAGCCAGCAGTCCCGGCGGCAGGCGACCGTCCCTAGGATCGGGTAACGCCCGACGTCATCATGGTCCCTGCCGTCTTGTCCGCCATCGCTTGGAGAGTTGATTGGCCGCTGGCTCGCGCCACGCCCGCAAACAATCCGAAGCCCTATAAGGATACCACCAGCATGGCCTTCTTGCACCACCAACCGCAGCTGTGTCTCGGCTTTGATATCGCCAAGCACACCATCACTGTCTGCGACGGCGCCACCACCCGCACCATCGCCAATCAGCGCAGGGCGATCCGCGCCTTGCTGAAGAGCTACAAACAGATAGACCTTGTCGTCTGCGAGCCGACAGGCGGTCATGAAGGGCTGCTACTCGAAGAGTGCCTGCGCGCCGGCATCGCCTGCCATCGCGCCGACACGCTCAGGGTCAAGAGCTTCATCCGCTCCTTCGGCACACAGGGCAAGAGCGATGCCATCGATGCCGGCATGCTTTGCGCCTATGGCCGTGAGCGCTGGGTAAAACTGCCCCTTTGGCAGGCTCCGGACGTCGACGAGGTGCGCTTGCGCGCCCTGGTCAGACGCCGCCAGGAGCTCATTGCCACCAAGGTCGCCGAGAAGAACCGCGCCAAGGCGCCTGGCAGCCGCGATCTCGCCGCCTCCTTCAAGGCCGTGATCAAAGTCGTCGAGCGGCAGATCCAAGTTATCAATGCCGAGATCCGCGAGCTGATCGCCAACAGCAATACCCTCAAGCAGCGGGCCGCCATATGCACGGCCATGGACAGCCTCGGTCCGATCGTGGCCGCCAAGCTGCTGGCCGGCCTGCCCGAACTCGGCTCCATGACCCGCCGCCAGGCGGCGGCGCTTGCCGGCGTCGCGCCCCATCCCAACGACAGCGGTCTCAAGAAGGGCTACCGCAAGATCCGCGGCGGCCGCCCCGAAGTCAGAAGCACGCTGTTCATGCCGGCTCTGCGCGCCGCCGCCGGAAAGGGGGAGTTTGCCGCCTTCTATAAGCGCCTTCGCGCCAACGGCAAAAAGCCAATGGTGGCCATCGCCGCAGTCATGCGAAAGATCATCGTCACCCTAAATGCCAGGCTCCGGGATGCCCTGATTCCTCAGAGTTGATGACGAGGGGATAGTGTGCCGCGCCTGCCGAATCCTACTTCACCGCCTCTTCATAAACATCCGGCCTGAAGCCAACCAGGATGCGGCCACCCACCTCCAGCACGGGGCGCTTGATCATGGTCGGCTTGGCCAGCATCAGCGCCTTGGCCTTCTTCTCGTCGAGCGCTTCCTTGTCCTTCTCCGGCAGTTCGCGAAAAGTCGTGCTGCCCTTGTTGAGCAGTCTCTCCCAGCCGACCTTATCGACCCAGCCATTCAGCCTTTCCGCCTCGATCCCTTCGGCGCGATAGTCATGGAAGCGGTAGGGAAGGTCGCGGCTCTCCAGCCAGACGCGCGCCTTCTTGATCGTGTCGCAGGTGGTGATGCCGTACATGGTGATCGTCAATTCGGACCTCGGGCCGATGGATTGCGAATCTGGCCGAATCCTAGGCTTGCCTTGCCCGCTTTGCCAGCGTGACTACGTGAAGACGATTTGGCGCTCTCCATGGCGGCCGGAATATCATCTTGGCCGCCATGTCTGATTTTCAGATCCTGCAACGAAGATTCGGAATGCCAGACGCCGATCGGCTTCAATAGTAGAAGCGCTCTTCGCTGATCTTGCCGTTCTTGACCGTATAGAGGCCAACCTCATCCATTTTGACGCGTTCGCCGGTAGATTTGGGCGTCACGTCAAAGGTGAAGCGCAAGGCGAACTGGTCGCCATTGACGTAGGGGCCCTCGATCGAGCCGCCGTGAACCTCATGGTTCGCTTCCCACCATTCGCCCTTCTGCTTTACGGCGTCCCTGCCGCTGCAAACGGCCATGGGCCCTTCCATCGCCTCGTAGCTGACGATGTTGTCGGCATTGTATTTCGCGGCAGCGCCGCGGTTGTCGCCCTGCTTGAGGAGTTCGGTGAAATGCTTGGCGACTTCGGCAGTGGTCATGATTTCCTCCCGGTTTGGACAGACCCCAGATAGGGAGCTCCCTCGTGACCTGCCATCGCCGAAGCGTCGGTAGCTGACAAATCGTGTCAGGATCGAATGCCGGTCTTCTAATAACACCCGCGCTCGATCGCCAGCCGGCGCATCAGCGCCAGCACGGTGTCGATGGCCGGCGTCGGCTGGCCGGTGAGGCGGCCAAGCTCCTGCACTGCCGTGACCAGCGCGTCGACCTCCATCGGGCGGCCGCGTTCGAGGTCCTGCAACATCGAGGTCTTGTGCTCGCCGACATCGCCGGCGCCCTTGATGCGCCGGTCGACGGGGATCAGGAAGCGCACGCCGAGGCGCTCGCCAATCGCCTGCGCCTCCAGCATCATGGCGCGGGCGACGGCCCGCGTGCCTTCATCGGCGACGATCGCCGCGAGCGTGCTGCCGGTCAGCGCCGAGATCGGGTTGAACGAAAGATTGCCCCAAAGCTTCACCCAGATTTCCGAACGTATGTCCTCGCGAACCGGCGCCTGCAGCCCGGCCTTGACCATCTCGCGCGCCAGCACACCCACCCGCTCGCTCTTTTCGCCCGAAGGCTCGCCGAGCGAAAAGCGCGTGCCCTCGACATGGCGGATCCGCCCGGGCGCATCGACCTCGACGGCCGGATAGACGACGGAACCGATGACGCGCTCGGGCCCGATGGTCTCCCAGATCTTTCCGCCGGAATCGACCGCATCAAGCCGCGTGCCTTCGAGCGCGCCGCCGGCCTTGTAGAAGTACCACCAAGGCACGCCGTTCTGCATGGTGACGACGGCTGTCCCCTCGCCCAGCAGCGGTGCAATCTCGCCCAGCGCCGGCGCCAGAGAATGCGCTTTCAGCGCCAGCACCACGTAATCCTGAATGCCGAGCTCTTCGGCCGTGGCCGCTGCCCTCACCCGCGCGATCGTCTCCTTGCCGTCCTCGATCAGGCGTAGGCCATCGGCCTCGATCGCTTCGAGATGCGCGCCGCGCGCGACGATCGACAGATCTACGCGGCCGGCAATCGCCAGCTTGGCGGCGAGATAGCCCCCGATGGCGCCGGCGCCGAAGACTGTAATGCGCATCAGCCCAAACCGAGCTTTGCCGCGAGGCCGATGCGCTGCAATTTGCCGGTCGCGCCCTTCGGGATCTCGTCCAGGATCACCACCTTGCGCGGCACCTTGAAATCGGCGAGCCGAGTCGCGGCAAAGCTGCGAATGTCGGCCTCGCTGGCGCTCTGGCCTTCCCGCAGCACGACAGCGGCAGCCACTTCCTCGCCGAGCTTGTCATGCGGCATGGCGAAGGTGACGACCTGCGCCACCGCCGGATGATCCATCAGGACGCCATCGACCTCGAGCGGAGAGATCTTTTCGCCGCCGCGATTGATGATCTCCTTCAGCCGGCCGGTAACGCGCAGATAATTGTCCTCGTCCAGCACGCCCTGGTCGCCGGTGTGGAACCAGCCATGCGCGAAGGCGCTGGCGTTGGCGTCCGGATTCTTCTCGTAGCCGGCGGTGACGTTCGGGCCGCGAATGACGATCTCGCCGATCTCGCCGGGCTCGAGCAGCCTTCCATCCGGCGCCATGACGGCCACTTCCGGTCCGGCCGAGGCGCCGACGCTGCCCGGCTTGCGCAGTCCGGGTGGCAGCCGGTTGGACGCCATCTGGTGCGCAGCCTCGGTCATGCCGTAGGCCTCGATCACCGGACAGCCGAAAGTCGCCTCCAGCTCTGCCATGACCTGCGCCGGGAGTGAGGCCGACGACGAGCGGATGAAACGCAGCTTCGCTTCGGCCAGTTGCTCGGGATTGCGCGCGGCGCGCGGCAGGATCGCCTGGTGCATCGTCGGCACCGCCGTATACCAGGTTGGCTTCGCTTCGGAGAGCCATTGGAAAAAGCGCAGCGCGTTGAAGCCCGGCGTGCAGAAGACGCTGGCGCCGGCGGCGAGCGAGGACAGCACCGCCGCGATCAGCCCGTGGATGTGAAACAGCGGCATGATGTTGAGGCAGCGGTCAGCCGAGCCCAGGCCCAGCGTGGCGCCGATATGCGCGGCCGAGGCGGCGAGGTTGGCGTGGCTGAGCGGCACCAGCTTCGGCCGCGATGTAGTGCCGGAGGTATGCAGAAGGAGAGCGGTGTCGCTGTCTTCGGCCAAGCCGGAGGCAACCGGCGGCCCGACCGGGCCGCCCTCGATGGTGAAGATGCCGGCCGGCGCGCCTTCAGGCACCGCCAGCCGCAGCACCGCAATGCCGAGGCGTTCGGCAACTTCGACCGAGGGTCCTTGCTCGTCCTTGCCGACAAGGATCGCCTTGACGCCGATGTCGCTGAGATAGAAATCGAGCTCGTCGGCCCGGTAGGCTGGATTGAGCGGCGCGGTGGACGCGGCGGCGGCGACCGCGATGAAGGCCGTTGCCATCTCCGGGCCGTTCGGCAGCACGATGGCAACGCGGTCGCCACGGCCGATGCCGAGCGTGTTGAGCCGGGTCACGGTCTCTTGGATCAGACGGCGCAGCCCCCCATGCGAGAGGACTGTCCGGTCGGGCGCGGCGATGGCTGGCGCGTCTTCGGCGCCGGGCGCGAGGCGATGAGCAAGATCAAAGGGATTTTCGCTTGTTGTCATGGTTCCAGACTATGTTTCGAACGATCGGCCTATGTCCAGCAAAGGGCTGCTCAATATCCGAGCGCCAAGCCGTCCTTGCGCGGATCGGAGGCGCCGGTCAGCGTGCCTTTTTCCCAATCGATGAGCACCGCCTGCCCGCCGCCGAGCGGATGGTCTGGCTCGACAACACGATGGCCGCGGCGGCGCAGGCCTTCGATCGTATCGGGACGCACGCTTCGCTCGGCTTCCACGACGTCGTGATTGTAAAAGACGCGCGGCGCATCCAAGGCCTGCTGCGGATCCATGCCGAAGTCGATCATGTTGGTCAAAAGATGGACATGGCCGAAGGGCTGATAGCCGCCGCCCATGACGCCGAAGGGCATCACGGCACGGCCGTCCCTCAACATCATGCCCGGCATGATCGTGTGCATCGGCCGCTTGCCCGGCGCTATTGCGTTCGGATGCTTCGGATCGAGCCGGAACGAAGTGCCGCGGTTCTGCAGCACGACGCCGGTCTTCGGACCGACGACGCCGCTGCCGAAGGAATAATAGGTCGAGTTGATGAAGCTCACCGCGTTCCGGTCGCGGTCGACGACGGTGATGTAGACCGTGTCGCTGCCCGGCAAAACGACGCGCGGCAAATGCGTCATGGCGCGTTCCCGCTCGATCTCGGCGCGCAGCCGGTCGGCATAGGCGATGGAGAGGAGTTCCTTCACCGGCACCGCAACGTGATCCTGATCCGCGAGCAGGTTGTCGCGGTCGCGATAGGCCAGCCGGCCGGCCTCGATCTCCAGATGCAGGCGCTCTGCGCCATTCGGGTCAAGCGCGCCGAGATCGAACCCGGCGAGCACGTTCAGCATCAATAGCGCGGTCAGGCCCTGATTGTTCGGCGGCATCTGGTGGATGTCATGACCGCGATAGGAGGTGCTGACCGGCGTCTTGTAGTCGCCCTTCGTCGCGGCGAAATCGTCCAGCGTATGAAGGCCGCCGAGTTGGCGAAGCCGGCCCACGATGTCTTCCGCAACGGCGCCTTCGTAGAAACCGGCGCGGCCGCGTTTCGCGATGATGCGCAGCGTTTGCGCCAGTTCCGGCTGGCGATGCACATCGCCGGGCTTTGGCGGCTTGCCGCCCGGCAGGAAAATGCGCGCCGCCACTTCGTCGGCCGACAGGTCGGTTTCCGGATCCTCCCAGTCAAAGGCGACGCGGTCGTGCACGACGTAGCCTTCTTCGGCATAGCGGATGGCGGGTGCGAGCGCTTCGGCTATGCCCTTTCGGCCGTGATCGTCCAGCAGCCGGCACCAGGCGTCGACGGCGCCGGGAATGGTGACCGCGTGCGCGCCCTGCTTCGGCAGCTCGCTGAAGCCTCTCTCCAGATACCAGTCGACCGTAGCAGCCTGGGGCGCGGGGCCTGAGCCGTTGAAGGCGATCACATTGCCTTCTCCCTTCGGGCAGTAGAGCACGAAGCAGTCGCCGCCGATACCGGTCGATTGCGGCTCGACAACCGCCTGCACGGCCGCGGCGCAGACAGCCGCATCCATGGCGTTGCCGCCGGACCGCAGCATGTCGATGGCGGCAAGTGTGGCGAGCGGATGCGAGGTCGCGGCCATGGCTTCGGTGGCGCGGACCGGCGAGCGGCCTGGAAACTGGAAATCACGCATTCTGTTCGAGGTATCCCTGTATTCTCAACGTCCGCGGCCGAAAAGCTGGGCGGCGGACAACAAGACGATCGATAGCACGATCAGGCAAGTCGAAATGGCGGCAATCGTTGGATCAATCTGGTCGCGCAATGCATTGAACATGCGGCGCGTCAGCGTCGTGGTCTCACCGCCCGAGATGAAGAGCGACACCACCACCTCGTCGAAGGAGGTGATGAAGGCAAAGAGCGCGCCCGAGACGATCGAGAAGCGCAACTGCGGCATGGTCACCTGGAGAAAGGCCGCGAAGCGGCCGGCGCCAAGGCTGCGCGCCACCATCTCCTGGTTCATGTCGTAAGAGCGCAGCCCCGACAGGACCGTGAGCACGACCAGCGGCAGCGCCTGGACGGTGTGGGCGATGACGAGGCCGGTCAGCGTGTTGTTGAGGCCGATGCGGGCATAGAGGAAGAAAGTGCCGATGCCGATCAGGATGACCGGAATGATCAGCGACGCCGTGAGCAGCGCATTGATGGCGCCGGTCAGCCTGAGCGTGCCGGCGTTGATGGCATAGGCAGCTGCGGCGCCGAGCGGCGTCGCCACGATCGCGGTCATCACCGCCACCTTCACCGAGACAATGGTGGCGTCGCGCCATTCGACGGAACCGAAATAGCTCTCATACCAGCGCAGCGACCATTGCTCGGGCGGGAACTGCAGCAGCGTCGAGCCGGAGAAGGACATGATGACGATAATCACCGAGGGCGCGATCAAAAACAGCATGACGAGGCCGCCCAGCAGATAGAGCCAGAGGCGTTGCCAATGCGTTATAGGCAGGCTGCTTTCGGCGCTCATCGCTGGCTCCAAACGCCGGTGGCGCGCGCGCCGAGCAGCCACTGGAACAAGCCGAGCAGGGCTAGCGTGACGGCAAGCAGCACGACGCCGAGCGCAGCTCCCGCGCCCCAGTTCGAGTAGAGGCTGGTCGCCTGCTCCATGCGCATCGCCCACATGATGACCTTGCCGCCGCCCATCAGCGCCGGCGTGACGAAAAAGCCGAGGCAAAGCACGAAGACGATGACAACGCCAGAGGCGAGGCCCGGCAGCGACAGCGGGAAAAAGATCTGCCGGAACGTGGCGGCGGGGCTGGCGCCGAGATTCATGCCGGCGCGCAGGCAGTCGACATCGATGGTCTTCATCGAAGCATAGAGCGGCAGCACCAGGAAGGGCAGCATGATGTGGGTCATGCCGATGACGACGCCGGCGAAATTGTTGGCGAGCGGCAGCGGCTGGGCGATCACGCCGAGATCGATCAGCCAATTGTTGATCAGCCCCTTGCGCTGCAGGATGACCAGCCAGGCATAGGTGCGCACCAGCACCGAGGTCCAGAACGGCAGGATGACGAAGATCAGGCAGATCGAGGCGGCGCGGCGCGGCAGTTGCGACAGCATATAGGCCAGCGGGTAGCCGAACAGCACGCAGGCGCCGGTGACAACAAAGGCAACCTTGAAGGTGGTCGCGAAGGTCTTGATGTAGGACGCCTGCTCGAAGAAGCGCGCGTAATTGGCGAGGCTGAGCTGGCCGCTCTCGTCGAACAACGACAACCAGAACAGCCAGCCGATCGGCACAATAATGACGGCAAAGACTAAGAACAGCCCGGGCGACAGCAGTGCCAGCAGTCCCAGCGCCTGGCGCCTGGCATCCGAGCGCAACGCCCTGGCGTTGAGTTCCCCGTCCTGCCGGACGGCGTGACCAAGACTGGCGGACCCGATGCTCATTGATCCGTCACCAGCACGACGTCCTGGGCATCGATGCCGAGCGTGATCGGCTCGCCCGGCGCCGGCAGCTTCGCCAGCACGTCCCTGCGACAATAGTCGCGCAGCGTCACCTGGCGGCCGTCGCGAAGCGTCGCGTAGCAGATGAAGCTGTCGCCCTGATAGATGACATCGCCGACCGTTGCCGGCAGCGCGTTGACGGGACGTGCCTGATCCGCGTCGGCGAGCAGCCGCAATTTCTCCGGCCGCACCACCATCAAGTGCCGACCGGCGGGCGGCGCCGGGTCATTCATGCGCAGCTTCCGATCCTCATACCAGACGCTGCCGTTGCGGCATTCGACCGGGATGAAATTGGATTCGCCGATGAAGCCGGCGACGAACTTCGTCTTAGGCCGGGCGTAGAGCACCTCGGGCTGGTCGATCTGCTCGATGCGTCCGGCATTCATGACCGCAATGCGATCGGACATGGTGATCGCCTCGCGCTGGTCATGCGTGACGTAGACCGTCGTCATGCCGAGCCGCCGATGCAGGTTGCGCAGTTCGATCTGCATGTGCTCGCGTAAGCCTTTGTCGAGCGCCGACAGCGGCTCGTCCATCAGCACGATGCGCGGCTCGAAGACGATGGCACGGGCCAAAGCCACGCGCTGGCGCTGGCCGCCGGAAAGCTGGTCGACGCGGCGCTCGCCGAGACCTTTCAGCTGCACCAGGTCCAGCGCCCGCTCGACACGCTCGGCCGTTTCCGCCGCCGATACGCGCCGCTGCTTCAGCGGAAAGGCGATGTTGTGGAAGACGTTCATGTGGGGAAATAGCGCATAGTTCTGGAACACCATGCCGATGTTGCGCTTGTGTGGCGGCATGGTGATGATCTCCTCGCCGCCGACCTTGATCGAGCCGGCATTGGCTCGCACAAAGCCGGCCAGGATCATCAGCAGCGTGGTCTTTCCGGACCCCGACGGACCGAGCAGCGTCAGGAATTCACCGGCCGCGACATCGAGGCTGAGATCGCTCAGGATGGAGAGCGCGCCGAAGCGCTTCTCGATACCGTGGATGCCGATGGGAAGCGCGGACGGCGCAAGAGACAAGAGCATCTCCTTCAACTCCGGATCATTGATAGCGGGGGAGCAGCGCCTCGGCGCGCCGCTCCGCCCCGCAGTCGTCATTGCTGGATCAGGTTGTTGAACTTCTCGGTCGCCTCGACGAGGTTGTCGCGCCAGAACTCGGGATCCTGAAGCACCTGCTTCTTGACGTTATCGGGCGCGGAGTTGATGTCCTTGATGCGCTCCTGCGGGATCTTGCCGGTCTCGAAGGCCTTCTCATTGGCCGGGCCGTTGTCGACATAGAGCGGCAGATTGGCCTGGAGGTCGGGGCTGACGAACTTGGCCAGCGCTTTCATCGCAAGGTCCTTGTTCTTCGAGCCCTTCGGGATGACCATGCAGTCGGCGGTGAGCACACCCTGGTCGAAGGAGAAGCTGACAGGTGCGCCTTCCTTCCTCAGGGTGCCGGCGCGGCCGTTCCAGATGCTCGCCATATCGACCTCGCCGTCCTTGACGAGTTGCATGGCCTGCGCGCCCGAGGTCCACCAAGCGTCGATGTGACCCTTGACCTTGTCGACGGATTGCAGCGCGCCGTCGATGTCGACCGGATAGACCTTGTCGATCGGAGTGCCTTTGGCGAGCGCCGCGACGCTCAGTGTCTCCGTCGCCTGGCTACCGGAGAGCGCCCGCCGGCCCGGAAACTTTTCCACGTCCCAGAAATCGGCCCAGGTCTTCGGTCCCTTGTCGCCGAAAACATCGGTTCGGTAGATCAACACGACGGACGTGTAAGAGATGCCAACCCAGTCGTCATGGACGAGCTTCGGGTTGATGCCGCTCTTGTCGATGACCTTGTAGTCGAGCTTTTCGAACAGGCCCTCCTTGGAACCGCGCGCGCATTCGTCGGCGCCAAGCTCGGTGATGTCCCATTTCACCGCATTGCCGGTGACCTGCAGGCGCACGTCGTCGAGGCCGTTGGTAGTGTCCTGCTTGATGGTGATGCCGAGCTCCTTGGCCGTCGGATCGAAGAAGGCCTTGGTCTGTGCCTCCTGATAGGTGCCGCCCCATGAGGCGACGGTGATGGTGTCGGCGGCCGAGGCCGGAACGGCGGCCGAGGCCAGCAGGCCGGCTACGGCCAGACCGTGAATGCAAAGTCTCTTCGTCATTTTCGCTTCTCCAACCGGTGTTCCCATTATAGTTGATTTGGTATGCGAATTTGTATACAATTTTGAGTGTAATTCTCCGGAAGCCGATGTCAACATGTGCCGAGCGTTTTTTGGGCGGCGATGAGTTGAGGCTTCTGGTCGGGAGCGTTTGATACGGCCCTGTTTCAAGCAGGAGCCAAAAGGCACTAGACTGCGAATCCGTGACTGACCGTTGGAGGCGGGACGCTTGAGCAAGGAGAGAAAGAACACGCTTCGCGATTCGGTGTTCGAGAAGCTGAAGGCGTTGATCATCACCGGCCAGATCCCGCCAGGCGGCCGCGTGACCGAGAACGAGATTGCCGAGCGCCTGAAGGTGAGCCGCACGCCGGTGCGCGAAGCCTTCAACCGTCTCGAGCGCGACGGCCTGGTGATCGGACGTCCGCGCCAGGGCTATATTGTTGCCGAGTTCAACCTGACCATGTTCCGCGAGGCCTTCGACATTCGCGAGCTGCTCGACGGGCGCGCGACCGAGCTGGCAGCGGCGAACGCGACCGCCGCCGACAAGGCGCGGCTGCGCGACATGCTCGCCGAATGCGAACGGCTGGCGGCAATCCCCGACCGCAGCACACGAGAGAAATTTGAGGAGCTGCAGGTCGGCATCGATCTGCACCGGGTGATCGCCGAGATCAGCGGCAACGAGATGCTGCACGGCATGCTTTGCGGCATCCTCGACAAATGCCAGCAATATGTGTGGACCGAGCTTCTGTGGCTGGACGAGTGGAAGCTCACCCGCGAGGAGCATACGGGCATCGTCGACGCGATCTGCGCCGGTGATGTCGCTTTGGCCGGCGAGCGCGCTCGCGCGCATGTGCGCGGCTCGCGCGAGAACATCCTGCGCCTGCTGCAGGCCAAGTCCGATTATCAGGGCTTTTTCGCCAAGGCTTCGTGAGGCCGGCGATCAGTTCGAGAGCACAGGGCAGTTGGCGCCACGCCGCAGGCTGATGTGCGCTACGTCGCCGATGCTGAATCGAAAACCGTCGGCGCGGCGTGGGGCATCGATGACGATTGCAGTCCCCTGCCCCAGTTCGACGTGAAGGCGCAGCGTGCGACCGTGGAAGACGATGCCACTCACCCGCGCCGGCGCGGTGCCTTCGGCGGCCTCGGTGGCCGCCACAAGATCCTCCGGACGAACGCCGATGGTTCGTGCGTCGCCGACAGCCGGTGTCTCGCCGGTTTCCGGTATGGCCTCCAGCGGCAGCTCGCCGGCGGTAAAGCGCAGCCGCTCGCCGTCGCGCCCGACAAAGCGTGACTGCAGGAGATTCATGGTGCCGATGAACGAGGCGACGAACCGCGTCGCCGGACGGTCGTAAAGCGTCGCGGGCGGCGCGATCTGCTCGATGCGGCCCTTGTTCATGACGACGATGCGGTCGGAAATCGACAGCGCCTCGGTCTGGTCGTGCGTGACCATGACGAAGGTGGTGCCGAGCCGGGACTGAAGCCGCTTGAGCTCGACCTGCATCTGCTCGCGCAGATGCGCGTCGAGGGCCGACAGCGGCTCGTCGAGCAAGAGCACACGCGGCTCGCAGACGATGGCGCGGGCAAGCGCGACGCGCTGGCGCTGACCGCCCGACAGTTCGGAGATGCGGGCGCGCAGCTTGTCGGCTAGGCCGACCATGTCAAGCGCCTGACCGACGCGCTTGGCCTGCTCGGTACCGGACAGTTTGCGCAGCGAGAGGCCGAAGCCGACGTTCGCCGCGACGTCCATATGCGGGAACAGCGCATAGTCCTGAAAGACGGTGTTGACCGGACGGTCGAAGGGCCTCAGACCGGTGATGTCACCGCCTTCGAGCAGCACTTTGCCGCTGGTCGGGCTCTCGAAGCCGGCGATGACGCGCAGGCTCGTCGTCTTGCCGCAGCCTGAGGGGCCGAGCAGGGTCAGGAACTCGCCCGCCGCAATGTCGAGATCGACCGCATCGAGCCCGACCACGCCGCCCGGGAAGACCTTCGAGACGTTCTCTAGACGAACGAGCGCGTCAGGCGCCATCGCGCACCTCGGAGGGTTTTGTCGTGTTGACCCACAGGATCTGGCAGCGCTCGGCGCCCGGATTGCGGAAGGCATGCAGCAGCGTGCTCTTGAAGCCAAAGCTGTCGCCGGCCTTCAGCACATAGGCCGTGGCGTCAACCACCAGCTCGACCTCGCCCGTCATCACGAAGCCGAATTCGTGGCCGGCATGGGCATAAGCCTCGGCGGTGCCGCCGCCGGCCTCGACCGTCACCAGCATTCCGGTGAGTGTGGCGGCGGGCGGCGACAGCAGCGCCTTGGCGATGCCCTCGGACTTGACCGGGATTGCGCGCCGCTTGTCGGCGCGCACGCAGTAGAGGTCGTTGACCGCTTCATCGCCGTCGGCGATCAGGGCCGAGGGCTCGATGTCGAGGGCGGCGGCCAGCGGCCAGATCACCTTGACGCGCAGCGAGGACATGCCGCGCTCGATCTGGCTGAGCGCGCCGATCGATATGCCGGCCTTGGCTGCGAGCTCGGCCAGCGACAGCTTGCGCTCGAGCCTTAGCGCCCGCACGCGCCGGCCGACACGGACGTCGGCATCGTCCTTCGGTTTTGCCTCGTCAACAATGTCCATCAAATAGTCCTTGTTGTCTTTCCACCGGTGCGGCGCAGCGCCGCCAAGCTCCCCCTTCTCCCCTTGTGGGAGAAGGTGTCGCCGAACGCGACGGATGAGGGGTGTTCCAGCGAAGTAAGACGTCGGCGTTCCCTGGATCACCCCTCATCCGTCTCGGCGCTGCGCGCCGATCCACCTTCTCTCACAAGGGGAGAAGGCAAGTGCGCTCAGCCGCCGGCTTTCACCTTCTCGAACATCTTGGCGACGTCGTCGTTCTGCTTCATCGGTCCGGTGAAGATCGTGCTCTTCAGCATCACGTCGGGATCCGCCGGCAGCTGCAGCTTGTCCAGCTCGTCTTTCGACACGCCGGCGAAGGCGGTCGAAAGCGAGCTGCCATAGCCGTAGGACTGGATGAGGTACTTGCCCGAATCGGCGTCGAGCCGGCTGTTGATGAAGTCATAGGCGAGATCGACGTTCTTGGCGTCCTTCAGCATGACGAAGCCGCAGGCCCAGGTGAGCATGCCTTCCTTCGGCTTCATGAACTCGACCGGCACGCCCTGCTTCTTCAGCGATGTGGCCGACGCGTTCCAGGTCATGGCGGCGACCAACTGGCCGCTGGCCAGCGCCTGCTCGACCGAGGTCATGTCGGTGGTGTAGCTCGACAGCAGCGGCCGCTGCTCGCGCAGTTTCGCCGCGACTTTTTCCATCTGCTCCGGCGTCATGTCGAAGGGGTTCACGCCTGCCAGAAGTGCCGCGACGATCGGCGTGTCATGCACGGCGTCGATGGTCGCCATGCGGCCGGCATATTGCTTGTCCCACAGAAGGTTCCAGCTCGCCTCGGGGTTCTTGACCAGATCGGTGCGGTAGAGGATCGAGGTGTTGCCCCAGTCCCACGGCACCATCCAGACCTTGCCGTCGCCGGCCTGCAGGTCGGGCAGGTTCTTGAACACCGGAAAGATCGAATCCCAGTTCTTGATGCGCTTGGTGTCGATCGGCTGCAGCAGGCCTTCCTTGTTCCAGCGCGCCACCTTGTCGTAGCAGGGATGGGCGATGTCGGGCCGGAAGCCGGCCTTGACCTTGGTGAAGGCATCGTCGTCATCGCCGAAGATCGTCGCCTCGACGCCGTCCGGATGCGCGGTGAGGAAGCTCTTGTTGAAGTCGGGCAGCTCGTAGCCCGACCAGGTGAAATATTGCAGCTTGTCGGCAGCCAAAGCGACGGTCGACGACAGCGCCAGGGCGAGTGCGGCTAGGCCCGCGCGGGCTTTGTATCCCGTGATCGATTTCAGGTGGACTGTCATTTTCGTTCTCCTCTTCTTTGTTGTGGTTCAGGCTGGATTGCGGCGCGCGGCGCCGAGGCCGCGATGGCGCAAGATCTCGGCGAGGGTGGCGATGACGCAGGACACGGCCAGGATCACCGTTCCGAGCGCCATCACCGTGGGCAGCGAACGCGGGAAGCGCAGTTGGCTCCAAATGTAGAGCGGCAGCGTCGGCTCGGTGCCGGCGAGGAAGAAGACGACGATGAACTCGTCGAAGGAGGTCAGGAAGGCGAGCATGAAGGCCGACAGCACCGCCGGCAGGCTGAGCGGAAGCATGACGCGCCGGAACGTTGTCCAGTCCGACGCCCCAAGGTCGAGCGCCGCCTCGCGAATGGTCTTTGGGATCGCGGCGAATCGACTGCGCATCACCACCACCGTCGTCGGCAGCGCCACCAGGATATGGCCGAGCACGATTGCAACGCGCGACGGGCCGAGGCCAATGAGATTGACCAGGATCAAGAGCGAGATGCCGACGATGACGCCGGGGATTAGGATCGGCAGCCGGGCTATGGCACTGATCGTAGCCGCGAGCGGCGAGCGGCCGTAAAGGTCCATATAGGAAACGGTGATGCCGCAAAGCGTTGCCCCCGAGGCAGCAACGACACCTATGACGAGACTGTTGGCCAAAGCGCCGGACAGCACCGGATTGCCGTAGAGGGTCTCGTACCAACCGAGCGTGAAGCCCTGCAGCGGAAACGCCGCCTGGATGGAATCGTTGAAGGAAAACAGCGGGATCAAAAGGATAGGCAGATAGAGGAAGACGAGATAGGCAAGCACATAGAAGCCGAGCCAGCGACCGCCCGCATTTGCCTCTTTGCGCGCCGCGCTCATGTGCGGCTGCCAAACCGGCGGTCGGCGCCGCGCGCGACCAGGACCACGCACAGGATGACCAGCATGACGCAGACCGACAGGGCCGCGCCGAACGGCCAGTCATTGGCCTTGCCGAATTGCGACTGGATCAGCGTGCCGATCATGGTGCTGGCCGGGCCGCCGACCATAGCCGGCGTGACATAGTCGCCGACGGTCGGCACGAAGACGACGAGAGCCGCCGCCAGCACGCCCGGCATCGAATTGGGCAGCACGACGCGGCGGAACGACGTGAACGGGCGCGCGCCGAGATCGGAGGCGGCTTCGAGCAGCGATTTCGGGATGGTATCCAGCGCCACGTAGATGGGCAGGATGGCGAAAGGCGCGTAGGCGTGCGCAAGCGTCACCACCACCGCGGCCGGCGTGTTGAGGAAGGCAAGCGTCGGCTCCGACCAGAGGCCGCTTTCGATGAAAGCCGAGTTCAGGACGCCGTTATAGGCAAGCACGATCTTCCAGGCAAAGACGCGCAAAAGGTAGCTGGTCCAGAACGGCAGCGTGACCAGGAAGAGCAGCAGGTTGCGCCGGCGGCCGGCATGGAAGGCGAGGTAGTAGGCGACCGGATATGCAGTAGCGACGGTGGCGAGCGTCACCAGGCCGGCGATGACCAGCGAGCGCAGCGTCACCGTCCAGTAGAGCGGATCGGTGGCCACAGTTACGAAGTTTGCCACCGTCAGGCCGGCGCCGAGCAGCGAGCCGTCATTGCTCCTGAAGGCAAGGAAGAGCACCAGGCCGAGGGCAAAGAGGATGAGGAAGAAGGTGACCAGCCCGCCGGGCAACAGCATGGCAAAGCGGAAGACCGGCGAGATGCGGGTTTCCAGCGATGGCCGCGCTGCAACGATGGTGGACATCTGCTAGCTGCCCATCGGTTTTTTGAAATCAGCTAATGATTTTTCATCTTCCTGAAACTGTCAAGCTGAATCGGTGATGCGCTGCACGCGTCCCTCAGCGCTCGAGGGCATCCAGCATCCGATACCAGGCGATGGTGGCGGCAACGCCGACCTGGCGGAAGGCGTGGAACGGGATCGGCCGGATCGGCGACGGCGGGAAAGGCAATTGGCTGACATCGCCGGTCGCGAGGTAACCCGCCATGCGCTTGCCCAGCGCGCTCATCAGTCCGACGCCCCTGCCCTGGCAACCGACCACGGCAAGCAGGCCCTTTTCCGGCTCATGCAGGTGCGGAAGATGATCCGGCGTCATCGCCACCCGGCCGAACCAGCGCTTTTCGACGGCGATGCCGGCAAGCGCCGGATAGAGGCGCAGCAGCGCGCGTTCGCAATGCGCCCAATCGGCCGCGCTTGAAGGCAGGGCCATGCGGCCGCGTCCACCCAACACCATCCGGCCATCAGGGCCCTTGCGGTAATAGACCAAGATGCGGCGGGAATCGGAAACGGCTTGCCCGCCGGGCAGGATGCTTGCCGCAAGCTCCGCCGGCAGCGGTGCCGTGGCGATCTGGAAGGAATGCAGCGGCACGATTGTTTGCGCGAGGCCGGGCAGCAGGCCATCCGTATAGGCGTTGGTGGCGAGTACGACCCTCGTCGCGCGCAGTTCGGCGCCGCCTTGCGTGGAGACCCGCCAGACGCCGGCTTCCTTGGTGAGCCTCACCACCCGCTGCTGCTCGGCGATCCCGGCGCCGACGGCAGAGGCGACGCGGGCAAGCTCGAGCGTGTAGGACAGCGGATCGATGACGCCGGCGCGGCGGTCGAGCCAGCCGCCAAGATAGCCCTTGGCGCCGGTCATCGCGGCGATCTCGGCCCGGTCGAGCAGCTTGACGTCGGCGCCGCGCGCCCGCCATTGCCGGTCGCGGCTGGCTACGGCCTTCAAGGCCGTTTCGGTATGCGCGGCCTGGATCCAGCCATTGCGCGTGAACGGCACCGCAAGCTTCTCGTCACGGATCACATCGAACACCGCGTCGGCCGTCGAAGCAGCGAAGTCGACCAGGGCCTCGCCGCGCTCCTTGCCAAAGTGCTCGAGCAGCCATTCGGGATCATATTTGAGGCCGGGAATGACCTGGCCGCCGTTCAAGCCCGACGCGCCCTGCCCGATCGCGCCGGCATCCAGCACCTGGACGGAAAGACCGGCGCTTGCCGCGTGCAAGGCGGTCGACAGACCCATGATGCCGCCGCCGACGATCACCGCATCGAGCGTGCCGTCGCTCGACAGCTCTGACTGGAACGCCGGAGCTGTTCGCGGCTTTTGCCAGATCGGATCGGAAAAGGTGGGCAATTGGTCACCTGAGGCGCTGGAGGCTCGTGAAAGTCCTATTGCTGATTTCATGAATTTGAAAGAGGACCCGATGGGCCAGTCCGCGCTTGGCTATGTGACAGCATGCCATTGGCTCATAACCTCGCCATCGATGGGATAGACGTTTGCATTAAATGCGGGGAAAGTGCCGCGCGACAATCGAGAGGACAGAAGACCATGACCGATTTAACCCGCCTCCCTGGCGACGGCCTTTTCGTCGGCCGCGCCAGGACCAGCGAAGCCTCCCATCCGCTGGTGGTCACCGTGCGCGCAGGCGAGGTCATCGACATCACGTCGAGCGCGGCGCCTACCGTGCGCGACCTCTGCGAGCTGAAGGACCCGGCCGCCTACGTGCGCTCGGCCCGCGGCGAGGCAATCGGCGCGCTGGAAGACATCGCAACCAACAGCTTCGAAGCTCAGCGCGACGCCAAGAAGCCGATCCTGCTCTCCCCCGTCGACCTGCAGGCGGTGAAGGCTTCCGGCGTCACCTTCGTCGTCAGCCTGCTCGAGCGCGTCATCGAGGAGCAGGCGCGCGGCTCCGCGGAAAAGGCCGACGCCATCCGCGCCGACATCGCCGGGCTGATCGGCCATGATCTCTCCAAGCTCAAGCCAGGCTCGCCGGAAGCGATGGAGATCAAGGCCAAGCTGATTTCGCGCGGCGTCTGGTCGCAATATCTGGAAGTTGGCATCGGCCCCGATGCCGAGATCTTCACCAAATGCCAGCCGATGGCCTCCGTCGGCTTCGGCGCCGATGTCGGGCTGCATCCGGTCTCCACCTGGAACAATCCGGAGCCGGAGATCGCGATGATCGCCGACAGCTTAGGCCGCATCGTCGGCGCCACGCTCGGCAACGATGTCAATCTGCGCGATGTCGAAGGACGCTCGGCGCTGCTGCTCGGCAAGGCCAAGGACAACAATGCTTCCGCCTCGCTTGGACCTTTCATCCGGCTCTTCGACGAGACCTTTTCCATCGCCGACGTGAAGCGCGCCACGGTGCGGCTAAGCGTCGAGGGCGAGGACGGTTTTTCGCTGGAGGGCGCAAGCTCGATGGCGGAGATCAGCCGCTCGCCGGAAGAGCTGGTCAAAGCCGCGATGGGACCGCATCACCAGTACCCGGACGGGCTGGCGCTCTACCTTGGCACCATGTTCGTGCCTTCGAAGGATCGCGGCGAGAAGGGCAAGGGTTTTACGCACAAGATCGGCGACATCGTCACCATCTCGTCGGAAAAACTTGGCGCACTTGTCAACCGCGTGCGGCTGTCGCCCGACTGCCCGCACTGGACCTACGGCGCCAGCCACCTGATGCGCGACCTGGCCAAGGCGGGCCTGTTCTAGCGCGGCATAAATTCTATCTTATTCTGATGTATAGATAGCACACCGTAAAAAGGTACATTGCTATAAGTACAATAGCCAAAAAATAACCGAAAAGAGTCTCAAACAAAGCAAACAATAATATGCCAATGATCGCCGAAATTACCTGGAATGGCAGCAAGCGTCGCCTGGCGTGCATTTCACTTCCCACTTAGCTGATACGAGACGCGCTAGATTCCAGGCATTGTCATGACTGTCCTCGCATCGCCCGCCAGGGGATCGGTAGCAGATCCGTGATCGGCTGTTAAGAGCGAGGGCCGCTGCCGGGAGGCCAATCCGCGCAGCGAATGGGCCGATCGCATGGCTTGCCCGCGAAAATCATCGCAGCTGATGCAATCTGATGGGATTGCTGATGGCGTGCGCGCCTGAGCCGACATCCATTGACGATGGAGGCTTGCCAGCGGCCGAAAAAGGGAATGCTCTAGAGGCACCCGGTCGGCGCGGGCAGGAGATGCGCTCCTCGAGGATCGTATCGCGCCTGATGTGGAGGTGGTTTTCAACATGGGAGGAAATCGATGCTTTCGAGGCTGAGACTGTTCGTGCTTGGCTTGATCGCGGCAATCGCCATTCCGGCGATGGCCGAGGCCAAGACCTTCTACTGGATTTCGCATGGCGGCCCGGCCGATCCGGTCTGGACCTACTTCCTCGCCGGGGCGAAGCAATGGGCGACCGACACCGGCAACAAGGTGAACACCTCGTTCCACAATGGCGACGTTGCCTCGCAGCAGGAGGCTGTTCGCGCCGCCATCTCGGCCAAGGCCGACGGCATCGTCACCACCAGCCCCGATCCGGGCAGCCTCGTCGAGATCGTCAAGGAGGCCCGTGCGGCCAACATTCCGATCATCAACTTCAACACGCCCGACCCGAAGGCCAACTTCAACGCCTATGTCGGCGGCGACAACGTCACCTTCGGCAAGCACTGGGCGCAGTATCTGGTCGATAAGGGCCTGGTGAAGAAGGGCGACTTCGTTTGGATGCCGGTCGAGGTGCCCGGCGCCACCTATGGCGTGCAGGAAGAGGAAGGCATCAAGAGCGTGTTCGAGCCGCTCGGCATCACCTATGAGGTGACCGAGGCGACGCTCGACCAGGCCGAAGTGATCAACCGCATGGTCGACTATCTTACCGCCCACAAGGGCAAGGTGAAGGCGATCATCGGCCTCGGCGACCTGGTCACAGGCTCGGTCAAGCGCGTCTTCGACCAGGTCGGCGTCAAGCCGGGCGAAATCCCGGTTGTCGGCTGGGGCAACTCGCTCGACACCACCCAGGAAGTGCTGAACGGCTATGTCAACGCCGCGCAGTGGCAGGACCCGCAGGCGACCAGCTACATCGCGCTTTCGATGGCGGCGATGGCGTCTGCCGGCATTCCTCCGGGCTTCAACGTCATCACCGGCGCGCTCTATGAAAAGGATACCGCCGGCGTTTATGACAAGATCCTGTCCGGCAAGTAAGACCTGACATTAACGGTCGCGGCTTTCGGGCCGCGATCGCTTCCTGGACCATCGAGTCCTGACTGATCGCAGCGGGCTCGCCAATCATTCACATCGCAGGCCCAATGGAAAACCGTTCCTTCATCCAAAGTTTCATCGCGCGGCCGGAATTCGGGCCGCTGGTGCTGCTGATCGTCGAACTCGTCATCTTCTGGGGCATCAATCCGGATTTCCTGTCGCCGCAGAACATCTCGAACATCCTCGCCTTCACCGTCGAGCTTGGGCTGATCGCGTTGGCGATGACCTTGCTGATGACGTCGGGCGAATTCGACCTCTCGGTCGGCTCGCTGTTCGGCTTCTCGCCGGTGCTGATGTGGACGCTGTTCAATGGCGGGGTCACCTCGCTGGAGATGGGCTTAGCCATCGCGCTGGTGGTCGCGGCCTTGATCGGGCTTGTCAATGGCTGGTTCGTCACGCAGCTCAAGATCCCGTCCTTCCTGGTCACGCTCGGGATGCTGCTCGTCGTGCGCGGCACCGCGCTTTTCGTCACCGACGGCTTTCCGCAGCGCACCTGGAGCGCCGAAGGCAGCTGGCTTGCGGACATCCTGGTCGGCGACTTCTACGTCGGCCCGTTCCGCATCTATGCCTCGCTGTTCTGGTTCATCGGCGCCGCGATCGCGCTCGGTTATGTGCTGACGCAAAGCCGCACCGGCAACTGGATCCAGGCGGCCGGCGGCAATCCCAACGCGGCGCGCGCCCGCGGCGTCAATGTCAGCCGGGTCAAGATCGGCCTGTTCATCCTGTCGGCGGTGATGGCCTCGCTCGCCGGCGTGATCTCGTCGCTGCGCACCTCGGCCGCCAATCCGAACAGCGGCACCGGCTACGAGCTCGAGGTCATCGCCATGGTAGTCATCGGCGGCACGGCGCTGACCGGCGGCCGCGGCACCATTATCGGCACGGTGCTCGGCATCCTGATCCTGCGCGTCATGCGCAACGGCATCGTGCTGATCGGCGTTCCGGGACTTGCCTACAACATCTTCATTGGCGCGATCATCCTCGGGATGATGGCGCTGCACTCATGGCTCGAACGCCGGCACCAGGCAGGGACTTGAAGACGATGGCCGAGCCTCTGATCCGCATGACGAACATCCGCAAGTCCTACGGGCGCGTACAGGCGCTGGTGGACGCCAACTTCCACGTCAACGAAAAGGAGATCGTCGGCCTGCTCGGCGACAACGGCGCCGGCAAGTCTACACTGATCAAGGTGCTGTCGGGCGCGGTGCCGCTCACCAGCGGCGACATTTTCGTGCGCGGCAAGAAGGTGAATTTCCGCAGCACCAGCGACGCGATCGCTGAGGGCATCGAGACGATCTATCAGGACTCCGCGCTCGTCACGCAGCTGTCGATCGCCCGCAACCTGTTCCTGGGGCGCGAGCCGATCAAACCGCCGCGTTTCCTCAACCGCATGGACCAGGAGGCGATGAACACGGTGGCGCGCGACCTGCTCAAGCAGGTCGGCATCTCCAAAAACATCCCGCCGACGACGCCGATCGGCTCGCTGTCAGGCGGCGAGCGGCAAGCAGTGGCGATCGCGCGCGCCATGCATTTCGACAGCGACCTCATCATCCTCGACGAGCCGACCAACAATCTCGGCGTCGCCGAGACGCAAGGGGTGTTGAGCTTCGTGCGCGGCGCCCGCGATTCCGGCCACTCCTCCATCTTCATCGCACACAACATCCACCATGTCTTCCAGGTCGTCGACCGCATCGTGGTGATGCGCCGCGGCAAGGTGGTGGCCGATGATATCGATCCGAAGAAGACCACCGTGGCGGACGTCGAACGCGTCATCACCGGCATGTCGGACAAGGAGATCCGCGATGCGATTTCCGACGGCCCGCAGCCGCATGGCTAATTTGGCCTGACTTCGATTTGGCTGACAGGGGCTTGCATCCCACCCTATGACCGGACCCATGAAAGCGACCGTAGCCGACATCGCCAGAAGCTGCGGCCTGTCGACCGCGACGGTCGACCGAGTGCTCAACAACAGGCCGGGCGCAAGCGCGGCCAACCGGCAGCGCGTCTTGGAGGCGGCAAAGCAGCTCGGCTATCTGCCTACGCTCGATCAAGTCGTGCTGCCGTCGAAGCCGGCGCATCTCGAATTCTTCCTGCCGATCGGCAGCAACGCCTTCATGGCCGACCTTGCCCATCATATCGAGGACTATGCAGGGCGCCTGCCGCTGGTCGCCTCCTGCCGCATCCACAATCTCGCCGGCATCTCGCCGGGCGCGCTGCAGGGCGCGATCGAGAACCTCTCGCTCAAGGCCAATGGCGTCGGCGTCATCGCCGTCGACCATCCGCGCACGCGCAACATTTTGCGCGAGCTGGTCGAGGCCGGCATCCGGCTGGTGACGCTGGTTTCCGATGTGCCGGCGGCCCCTCGCTCGGCGTATGTCGGCATCGACAACCGGGTTGCCGGACGCACGGCGGCGCTGCTGATGGGCCGCTTCCTTGGCGGCCGGATCGGGCACCTCGCGATGGTCGTCGGCTCGCGCTCCTATCGCGGCCACGAGGAGCGCGAGATGGGTTTCCGCTCGGTGCTCGCAGAAGAGTTCCCCAATCTCACCGTCTCCAGCGCCGTCGAGATCAACGACGAGCCCGACGCCAGCTACAGCGCGACCATGAAGGCCTTGCACAACGAACCGGAACTGCTCGGCATCTACTGCGTCGGCGCCGGACGCTCCGGCGTGGCCAAGGCGTTGCTCGAGGCCAAGCCGCGCAGAAAGCCCGTCTTCATCTGCCATGACCTGACCAGGGAAACACGCCGCTATCTGGTCGACGATCTCGCCGACGTGGTCATCGACCAGAACGCGCGACTGATTGCCGAGCAAGCAGTGATCCGCCTGCTCGGCTCGATCGCCTCGTCGGCGCCGTACCTGACCAAAAAATTCATCGAGCCCCGGCTGATCATGAAGGAAAACGTGCCGGTGCAGTAGGCGCGAATGGCACCATGCCGTCGCCTCACTGATTTGTCAGACGATTGATCCGGCAAATCTGCACACCAGCTATGCACGTTTCGCAGTTGCCGAATGGTTGGGCAAATCGTAATTATTGCGGCGTCGGATGTCTTCCTCCTCCCAGACACCGGCGCTGAATGCGGTGCTCCTCCTCCCGCGCCGTATTCGAAATCGAAGCCCGCTGCCTCCTCCTCCCGGCAGCGGGCTTTTTCTTTGCCTATACTTAAGCCGAGCGCCCCTCACCCGGATATTGCCTTGCAATTCGGGGAATTCGACTTCTCCCCGAGGGAAGAGGAGATCGTTGGTGCCGCCCCAAACCTCTGCTCCCCTCGGGGAGAAAGGTGGCCCGAAGGGGCGGATGAGGGATGTGGTCAGCGTGCCCGGAACGAGGCGATCAGGCTTTCGGCCATGCGCACGAACTGCGCGCTCGGGCCCTCGGCGCCAACGCTCTGCATCGAGACGCGCGCGCCTTCGAGCAGCAGCGATAGCGTATCGGCGAGCAGCTCGGCCTGGCCGATGCCGGCATCGCGGCAGAGCGCAACCAGCTTTTCGCGCTGGGCTTCCTTCAGTTCCTTGATGACGCGCCGTGCCGGGTGATCGGTCTCGGTGAGCTCGACGGCGGCATTGGCCATGTCGCAGCCGCGACTGTCGGCGCTGAGCAGTTCCGAAGCTTTGCGGACCCAGGCATGCAACTGCGCGAGCTTGTCGCCGGGATGCTCGGCCTCGAACTCGTCCCATATCCTTGAAGCCTTTGCCGCCGTGGCGCGCAGGCATTCGATGATCAGATCGTCCTTGGATTCGAAGTGACGATAGAGCGTCATCTTGTTGGTGCCGGCAGCCTCCGTGATGGCGTCGACGCCCACACCCTTGATGCCGTGCTTGTGGAACATGTCCTGCGCCGTTTCCAGGATCCGATCCCGGGGGCGGGAACGCTCCGCAACGCCGTCAGTCATCATGCTCTCCTTTCGTCCGTTTCCCAAAAAAACCGAGGTCACCTCTTGACTAGGGTGTTACCGGTCTGTAACTTTCAAATGTTACTTACTGGTAACACCTATATCGCTCCCCGTCAAACGACAAGGCCCACCGATAGAGCCCTGCCAGAGTGAGATAGGACAGAAAACCTGCCTGTCATGCGGCTTCGGCCGGTGAAAACGAGAAAAAAGCGGTCCGTGATCATCCGATGCGGGCCGCAGCAAGGAGCCGCTCCTATGCAAAAGCGCAAAGACCTGACGATCGACGAAGCCATCCGGGATCCGATGATCCGGCTGGTGATGAAGGCTGATGGGGTCGATCCCAACGCCTTCGAACGGATGCTGCGCTCGCGCGCCGCGGAACAGGCGCCGGACGATGTCCTGCCATCCTTCCTGGAGGATTCCGGTTCCGTCCGGGCCCGGCGCCTGCGCCATTTTGCAAAAGCGTTCGGCGAGGCATCCGCGTCATGGTGAACTTCTTCATCCACCGCCCGATCTTCGCGTCGGCGATCGCCATCATCATGGTGCTCGCCGGTGCGATCGCCTATTTCCTGCTGCCGGTCTCGCAGTTTCCTGACATCACGCCCCCGCAGGTCGTGGTCAGCGCCCATTATCCAGGCGCCAGCGCGCAGGTGGTGGCCGATACGGTCACCACGCCGCTGGAGCAGCAGATCAACGGCGTGCAAGGCATGACCTATATGTCGTCGACGAGCTCGAATGACGGCTCCTCGACCATCACCATCACATTCGACGTCGGCTATCCGCTGAGCACGGCGGCCGTCGACGTCCAGAACCGCGTCTCGCAGGCCGCATCCTCCCTGCCGGCCATCGTCAACCAGGGCGGCGTCACGATCAAGAAGCAGAACCCGAACTTCGTTCTGATCGTCGACCTCACCTCGCCCGACGGCTCGGTCGATCCGGTGGCGCTGAGCAACCTCGCCTATCTCCAGGTCGTCGATCCGCTGAAGCGGCTGCCCGGCGTCGGCGACGTGCAGATTTTCGGCGAACGGCGCTATTCGATGCGCGTCTGGCTCGATCCGGACAAACTGGCCAATCTCGGCATCACCGCCGTCGATGTGCAGAACGCCATTTCCGAGCAGAACGTGCAGGTGGCGGCGGGCAAGATCGGCCAATCGCCGGCGCCGGCCGGCACCGCCTTCGAGATGCAGGTCAATGCGGTCGGCCGTTTGAGCGACCCGAAGGAATTCGGCGACATCGTCGTGCGCGCCAACTCGCAGAACGGCTCGCTCGTGCGTCTGCGCGATGTCGCCCGCATCGAGCTCGGCGCGCTGCAATATTCGTCATCGGCCTTCTTCGGCAAGGACCCGACCGTGGTGCTCGCCGTCTACCAGATGCCCGGCTCCAACGCGCTCGACCTGCAGCAGCGGGTCAAGGACAAGATGCAAGAATTGTCGGCGCGCTTCCCGAAGGGCGTTCACTACGCCATGCACTACGATACGACGCGCTTCGTCTCGGCCTCGATGCATGACGTGCTGATCACGCTCGGCGAAGCGCTGGTGCTGGTGGTGGCTGTCGTCTTTATCTTCCTGCAGAGCTGGCGCACCACCATCATCCCGACCATCGCCATCCCGGTGTCGTTGATCGCGACGCTGGCGGTGATGTACATGCTGGGCTTCTCGCTCAATATGCTCTCGCTGCTCGGCATGGTGCTGGCGATCGGCCTTGTCGTCGACGACGCCATCGTCGTGGTCGAGAACGTCGAGCGACAGCTGGAGGCCGGCCTCAAGCCGCTCGCCGCGACGCGCGCGGCGATGGCCGAAGTGACGGGCCCAATCATCGCCACCACCGCGGTGCTAATGGCGGTGTTCATCCCGGTCGCCTTCATTCCCGGCGTTTCGGGACGGCTCTACAACCAGTTCGCGCTTACTGTTGCGATCTCGGTCGGCATCTCCGCCTTCAACTCGCTGACGCTGAGCCCGGCGCTGAGCGCCGCGTTCCTGCGCCATCGCGGCGAAACGCAGTTCGTGCTGTTCCGCTGGTTCAATGCCGGCTTCGATTGGCTGTCGCATGCCTACGCGCATGGCGTGCGCATTCTGATCCGGCTGCGCTGGGCCATGCTCGGCCTGTTCGCGGCGGGCCTGGTCGCCACCTATTTCGTCTGGCAGAAGCTGCCCTCGACCTTCCTTCCGGTGGAGGATCAGGGTTATTTCTTCGTCGTCATCCAGCTGCCGGACGGCGCTTCGCTGGAGCGCACCGACGCGGTGGCGCAGAAGGCGCGCGACATCCTGCAGAACACGCCCGGCGTCGACATCGTCGGCTCGATCAGCGGCCTGAACTTCCTTACCAGCGCCGCGCAGTCGAACTCGGCGGTGGAGTTCGCCATCCTGAAGCCGTGGGACGAACGCGGGCCAGACCAGAACGCATCGAAGCTGGTCGCCGAGGTGCGCAACAAGTTGCTGCAGATACCGGAGGCGTTTGCGCTCTCCTTCGATCCACCCTCGATCCCGGGCCTCGGCACGACCGGCGGCTTCGAATTCCAGGTGGAAGACCTTTCGGGCCGCGGCAGCGCCGCGCTCAACGAGGTCACGCAGGCGCTGATCGCGGAAGCACGCAAGCAGCCGGAGCTCAATCCGCAGCAGCTGTTCTCGTCCTTCTCGACCTCGACGCCGCAGTTCAACTACGACCTCGACCGCAGCAAGGCGAAGCTGCTCGGCCTCAACCTGCCCGACGTGTTCAACACGCTGCAGATCTATCTCGGCTCCCTCTACGTCAACGACTTCAACCTTTTCGGCCGCGCCTTCCGGGTGACGATCCAGGCCGACAAGGACGCGCGCGGAAACGCGAACGACATCTCGCGCCTCTACGTGCGCAATGCGTCCGGCGGGATGGTGCCGCTGAGCACACTGGGCAAGCTGGTGCCGATCGTCGGTCCCGAGACGGTGCCGCATTACAACAACAATGCATCCGCCCTCATCAACGGCGGCGCGGCGCCGGGCTTCTCGTCCGGACAAGCAGTCGCAGCCATGGAGCGGGCGGCCGCAAACGTGCTGCCGCGGGATTTCGGCTATGAATGGACCGGCATCACCTATCAGGAGCTCCAGGCCGGATCGATCGCCTCGATCGTGTTCGGCCTGGCGATCGTGTTCGTCTTCCTGATCCTGGCGGCGCAGTATGAAAGCTGGGCGATGCCTTTCATGGTGCTGCTTGCCGTGCCGCTCGCTTTGTTCGGCGCCTTCGTCGTGCTCTTGCTGCGCGGCATGCAGATCGACGTCTACTCGCAGATCGGTTTCGTCATGCTGATCGGCCTGGCGGCGAAGAACGCGATCCTGATCGTCGAGTTCGCCCGACGGCGCCGCCAGGAAGGCCTGACCATCGTCGAGGCGGCGATGGAAGCCGCGCGGCTGAGGCTGCGGCCGATCCTGATGACCGCCTTCGCCTTCATCCTCGGCGTGCTGCCGCTGATGTTCGCGACCGGCGCGGGCGCCGCCAGCCGGCAGTCGATCGGCACCACCGTCTTCGGCGGCATGGTGGCGGCGACGATCCTGTCGCTGGTCTTCGTGCCGGTCTTCTACGCGGTGATCGAGAAGCTGCGCGAGCGCGGCGGCGAGAAGGAATCTGACGCGGGGCCTCACCATGCCCCGCACCAACAAGACATTGAACCGACCGCCGAGCCCGTCCGGCTCGCCCAGGCGGCCGAATAGGATTGGAGACCAACATGCGTAAATGGAAAATCGCTTTGGGAACGGCGGTCGCGCTGGGCGCAATCTCGGTGGCAAGCGTGCACCTGCTCGACATGGGCAATCTCAGCCTCAGCGCCAGCACGGCGGGCGCGGCACCTGCGCCCAAGGCCTTCGTCATGCCGGTGCCGGTGGTGAACGTGGTCAAGAAGACGCTGCCGATCTATCTCGACTACGCCGCGCGCGTCGAGCCGATCCGCAACATCACCCTGCAGGCGCGCGTGCCGGGCTATCTGCAGGAGCAGACGGCGCAGGACGGCAGCGACGTCAAGCAGGGCGACCTGCTTTACCGGATCGCGCCCGAGGACTACCAGGCAGCGCTCGACCAGGCGAAGGCGCAGGTGCAGCGCGACGCGGCAGCGCTCGATTACGCGCGGTCCAATCTCGGCCGCGGCACCGACCTTGCCAAGGCCGGGTACCTCGCCAAGGACAGCTTCGACCAGCGCACCAGCAACTTGCGCACGGCCGAAGCCGCCCTTGCGGTCGACCAGGCGGCGGTGCGGACGGCCGAGCTCAATCTCGGCTATGCCGAGATCAAGGCACCGTTCTCCGGACGGATCGGCCGCAACCAAGCCTCGGTCGGCACCCTGGTGAGCGTCGCCGGCACGGTTCTCAACACGCTGGTGCAGCTCGACCCGATCTACGTCACCTTCAATCCGAGCGAGACCGACCTCGTCCAGATCGAGCAGGCGAAGGCCAACGGTCCGATTGCGGTCGACGTGCTGTTGCCCGGTGAGACCGAGCCCAGCCAGAAGGGCCAGCTCACCTTCATCGACAACACGATCGATCATTCGACCGGCACGATCACCGCGCGGGCGACGATCGGCAACGCCAAGTTCGCGCTGCTGCCCGGGCAGTATGTGCGCGTGCGGCTGCATGTGAAGGAGCAGCCCAATACGCTGATGGTGCCCCAAGTGGCGCTGGGTTCCAGCCAGCTCGGCAAATATCTGTACGTCCTCGGCAAAGACAACACCGTAGACCAGAAGCTGGTGTCGCTCGGCCCGACCGACGGCGATCTGATTTCCGTCACCTCAGGCATCTCCGAGAGCGACCAGGTGATCACCGGCAATTTGCAGAAGATCGGACCCGGAATGCCGGTTTCTCCCTTGCCGGAAACGAAACCGGCCAGCTGATAATCCCCCATCAGTCCCGGTCCGACGGCGCCCTCGACACCCACATCGAGGGCGCCGTTTTGTTTGCGCGCCTGCCATCCGCGAAAAAACGATAGCCACCCTCTTGTTGGATTGTCGACAATCTGCTTGTCTTGCAGTCGGTTCATCCGGAGTGGCCCACATGTCAAAGCTGGATTTCAGTCCGATCGCGGATACGACGCGCAGGGCCGAGATCGTCGCGCTGCTCAGGCGCGCCATTCTGGCCGGCCAGCTGGAGCCTGGGCAGAAGCTCAACGAACTCAGAATTTCCGAGCAGATGCGGGTAAGCCGCGCGCCGCTGCGCGAGGCGATGCGCGAGCTGGTGCAGGAAGGTATCCTGACCAGCATTCCCTATGCCGGCACCTTCGTCGTCGACGTCGCCGCCAAGGACATCGTCGACGCCTATTCCCTCAACAAGGTGCTCGACGACTTTGCCATCGAGCTCGCCTGGCCGCAGCGCGACCAGCGCTTCTTCGACGAGCTCGACCGCCGCCACGAAGCGGTGAAGCAGGCGACACGGGCGCTCGACACCACGCGCCAGATCGAGACGGCCCTGCAGCTGCACGGGCTGGTCTATGAGTGGGCCGACAATTCGGTGCTGCTCGAAACCTGGCAGCGGCTGACCAGCCGACTGCAAATGTATTTCGCGCTGCACCAGCGTGCGCGCAACGAGCCGGTGCCGGCCGAGGACCTGCACGAAACCTATGTGGCGTTGCTCAAGGGCACGGACATGCGCGCCGCCCAGCGCCATGCCCGCGAGCATATCGACAACGATTTCGAAGCGCTTCTTGCCTATGCGCGCAGCCTCGAAAAGCGCGCATCGAAGGGCGCCTGACAAACCCGCGGACAAACGGATACAAACGTGAAGATCAAGAGCATAAAAGCCTACCATGTCGTGCAGCCCTTCGTGGACGGGCCCTACCGCATGTCCAAGGGCCGGGTCGCCGACTGTTTCGATGCGGTGATCGTCGCCATCACTTCCGACACAGGGGTGACCGGCTGGGGCGAGATGGCGCCGCTCGGCAATTTCTATTCTGCCGCGTTTCCGGCGGGAACGCGCGCGGGCGTGCCGGAGATCGCGCCGCATCTCATCGGCCATGACCCGCGCGGGCTGGCCGGCATCGGCAGGTTGATGGACACGGTGTTCAAGGGCCATCCCTACGTCAAAGCCGCGCTTGACATGGCTTGCTGGGATCTCGCTGCCCGTGCGGCCGACGTGCCGTTGGTAGCGATGCTCGGCGGCCGCGAGAGCGAGACGGCGCAACTTTACCGGGTCGTGACCCACGGCACGGTCGACCAGATGGCGGCACTTGCCAAGCGCATCGTTGCCGAAGGCTACCATCGGCTGCAGGTCAAGGTCGGCGGCAATGTCCGCGACGACATCGAGCGCGTGAGCGCCGTCGCATCAGCCGTGCCGAAGGGCACGGTGATCTTCTGCGACGCCAATGCCGGCTGGACGCCCTACCAGGCGCGCCAGTTCGCCGACGCCACGCGCGGCATCGACTACACATTCGAGCAGCCCTGCACGACGATCGCGGAGAATATGTCGGTGCGCCGCATGCTCGACAAGCCGATGGTGCTCGACGAGTCCGTCACCTCGCTGGGTGAGATGCTGGAAATCCAACGCCTAGGCGCAGCCGATGGGCTGACGCTGAAGATCTCGCGCCTCGGCGGCGTGACGCAGACGCGGCTGATCCGCGACGTCGCCGTCGATCTCGGTTTCATGATCACCGTCGAAGACACCGGCGGCGCGGAGATCGACACCGCCGCGATGGCGCATCTGTCGCTGTCGACGCCGGAAGAGCGCCGTCTGCATGCGATCGCCTTCCACGAATGGGTGACGGTGCGCACCGCCTCCAACAAGCCGCCGGTCGCGGGCAGCCGCATGGGCATTCCCGACGGCCCCGGGCTCGGCATCGACGTGGTGCCGGACCTGCTCGGCAAGCCGTTCTTCGAGATCGGCTGAGATGAAGATCGGAAGCAGCGCGGCAACGCCTATCCGGCTAGCAGGCTTTTCGCTGACCTGAACTGGGAGATCGCCAAAAGGAAAGGAGACCGGCAAATATCGAATCGAGGCGGCCACGATTTCGATCGGGGCTGCACGCCCGAGCTAGGCATGCATCAAGAAAATCTGACTTTTCCGCTTCAAGGAGCGGATGGACCGGACCAAACTGCATGTTACAGTTCGTTCGACTGAATTCTTGACGATGGCCGGGACCGGAGAACTCCACGGAACGTCGTCAACCGGAATGCACTCGCCAACCACAAGAACTGGGGAAGGGTTTAGACCCATGAGCAAGAACTACCGCGTCCTCGATCTCATCCGGCGCAACCGCACGCCGCTCGAAAATCACCTCATCGACGGCCTCATCGACGGCCGCGTCAGCCGCCGCGATTTCGTGCGCCACGGCAGCCTGCTCGGCCTGTCGCTGCCGCTTCTCGGCCGCATCGGCATGGCCGCCGGCTTCGGCGCCGCGCCCTCGCTTGCCCGCGCCCAGGGCGCGCCGGGCGCCACCATCCGCGTCGGCAGCAGCGTGCCGGCCGCCGCGATCGACCCGGTCACCATCGCCGACGCCGGCGGCCTGCTCGTCATGCAGCAGGTCGCCGAATTCCTCTGCGTCGACGGCCCCGACCTGGTGCTCAAGCCGGCACTGGCCGAAAGCTGGAAGCCGAATGCCGATGGCTCGGTGTGGACCTTCACGCTGCGCAAGGGCGTCAAGTTCCACTCAGGCGGCGAGATGAAGGCCGAGGACGTTGTGGCCAGCATCGACCGGCTTGCCGATCCCGCCAACTCCTCCAACGCGCTGTCGGTGTTCAGCGGCATCCTCTCGAAGGGCGCCAGCAAGAAGGTCGACGACTACACGGTGGAATTCCATCTCGACGCGCCGAACGGCAACTTCCCCTATATGCTGTCGTCCGACAACTACAACGCCGTCATCATCCCGGCGAGCTACAAGGGCGATTACGAAAAGAGCTTCGACGGCACCGGACCGTTCAAGCTGGAGAAGTACACGCCCAAAGTCGGCGCCTCCTTCGTTCGCAATGAGAACTACTGGGGCGAAAAGGCCCTGCCGGAGCGCACCGAATTCACCTTCTTCACCGACATCCAGCCGCAGATCCTGGCGCTACAGGGCGGCCAGATCGACATCATCAATCAGATGCCGGTGCTGGCGGGCGTCGCCGTCCTCAACGACCCGAACGTGAACGTCATCAGCCTGAAATCGTCGGCGCATCAGCAACTGCATCTACGCTGCGACGACGGTCCGATGAAGGACCCGCGGGTACGCCGCGCCATCGCGCTCAGCATCGATCGCAAGAAGTTGGTCGCCGGCCTGATGAAAGGCCGCGCCCAGGAAGGCAATGACAGCCCGTTCGCCGGGGTCTATCCGTCGACGGACACCAGCGTGCCGCAGCGCGAGCAGGACATCGCGCAGGCCAAGCAGCTGATGGAAGCGGCCGGCGCCGGCAAGGGGTTCAAAATAACGCTGACCACCGAGCGCTATCTGGAAATCCCCGAATACGCGCAGCTGATCCAGAACTGGGTCAAGGAGATCGGTATCGAGCTCGAGCTCAACATCCTCGACCAGAGCGCCTATTACGGCGATGCGGTGTTCGGCAAATCGAACTGGCTGGATTCGGTGATGGGCATCACCGACTACGGCCACCGCGGCGTGCCGAACGTCTATCTCGCGGCGCCATTGAAGAGCGAAGGCACCTGGAATGCCGCGCATTTCAAGAACAAGGACTATGACCAGCTGGCGACCAGCTATATCGCGGCCCTCGACCTCGAGGCGCAGAAGGCTGCAGCCGGCAAGATCCAGAAGCTGCTGCTCGAGGAAACGCCGGTGATCTTCGGCTATTTCTACGACTACCTGACTGCGACGGCGAAAGGCGTGGCGGGCGTGCAGCCCACCGCCATGTCGCAGCTGTTCCTCGAAAAGGCTTCGAAAGCCTGACGCGAGGGAGCAAGCTTATCCCTGACAGCCGGCTCTCGACGGAGAGCCGGCTCCAATAGGAGTATTCGCCATCCTCGGCTTCCTCACCCGGCGCCTGGCTCTGTCGCTCGTGACGCTGTTCCTGCTCAGCGTCATGGTGTTCCTGGGCGGCCAGGTGCTGCCCGGCAATGTCGGGCGCGCGATATTGGGGCCGTTTGCCGACCAGCGCGCCGTCGACGCGCTCAATCACTCGCTCGGCGTCGACCGGCCGCTGCTCGTCCAGTACGGAAGCTGGATCTGGAACTTCCTTCATGGCGACATGGGCACGTCCTACATTTTCCGCGCGCCGGTGGCGCCCTTCGTCATCGACGCTTTGGGCAATTCGATGAAGCTGGCGCTCGTCGCCTTCGTGCTGGTGGTGCCGATCGGCATCCTCGGCGGTGTCATCGCCGCGCTCAACCTCAACCGGCCGCTCGACCGCATCATCAGCCTCGGCGGATTGTCGGTGACGGTGCTGCCCGAGTTCGTCACCGGCATCATCCTGATCCTGATCTTCGGCGTCTGGCTGCGCTGGCTGCCGATCGCGGCGGCCTGGCCGAAGGGTGCCGGCGTCTTCACCCAGCTCTATTATCTCATCCTACCGTCGCTGCCGCTGTTTCTGGTGCTGTTCGGCTATATCGCTCGCATGGCGCGGTCGGGGATGATCGAGGCGCTCGATTCCGACTATACGCGCACCGCGGTGCTTAAAGGTCTGCCGTGGCGCACGGTGATCTGGCGGCATGTGCTGCGCAACGCGCTATTGCCGACCATCACCGTCATCGCAACCCAGACCGGCTACCTCATCGGCGGCCTTGTCGTGATCGAGACGCTGTTCCGCTACCAGGGCATCGGCTCGCTGATCTTCACCGCCGCCCGCGGCAAGGATTTTCCGATGCTCGAGGCCGGCATCCTCACTATCGGCATCGTCTATGCTGTGGCCACATTGATCGCCGATTTCCTCTATTCGGTGCTCAATCCGCGCATCCGGCTGGGAGCGGAGCAATGAGCGCGACAGACACACCCGCGAACCTGCCACCACCGGACGCCGCGACACAGCGCAGCCCCTGGGGCGAGGTGCTGCATTCGTTGTTGCGATCGGGGACCTTCCTGACCGGGCTAGGCATCGTCCTGTTCTGGATCGTCTGCGCGCTGTTCGGCGAGCATTTCGTCCCTTACGATCCGCTTGCCGACGACATCATCAACGCGCTGGCGCCACCGTCGGCCGAGCACTGGTTCGGCACCGACCAGATCGGCCGAGATGTCTTCTCGCGGGTCATCGTCGGCTCGCGCGATATCCTGACGGTGGCACCTTTGGCCACGATTCTGGCGACCATTGCCGGCACCGCGCTCGGGCTCGTCATCGGCTATTTCCGCGGCATCGTCGACGATATCGTCAGCCGTATCCTCGAAGCGTTCATGGCAATCCCGGTGGTGATCATCGCACTGCTCGCCATCGTTGCGCTCGGCACCTCCAAGATCACCGTCATCGTTGTCATCGGCTTGAGCTTCGCACCGATCATCGCCCGCACGGTGCGCTCGGCGGTGCTGGCCGAACGCGAGCTCGATTATGTCGCGGCGGCAAAGCTTCGCCACGAAGGCGCGCTGCACACGATGTTCGTCGAGATCCTGCCCAACGTGATCCCGCCGATCCTGGTCGAGACGACAGTGCGTCTCGGCTATGCGATCTTCGCCGTCGCCACGCTCTCCTTCATGGGCTTCGGCATCCAGCCGCCCTCGCCCGACTGGGGACTCTCGATCTCCAGCAATTACGGCATGATCGGCGGCGGCTTCTGGTGGACGGTGCTGTTCGACGCGCTGGCGATCGCCTCGCTGGTCATCGGGGTCAACCTGGTGGCCGACGGGGTCCATGGAGCGTTCAATGACTGACAGGAACGCGCTCGAGCTCAACGATCTCTCGGTCGCCTATCGCGTCGGGCGCCGCAACCGGGCGGTGCTGCGCAATGTCAGCTTCAAGATCGGCCGCGGCGAGGCCTATGGGCTGGTCGGCGAATCCGGCTGCGGAAAGTCCACCGCGGCGCTGTCCGTGGTCCGATACCTGCCGCGCAACGGCTCGATCACCGGCGGCTCGATCGCGCTCGACGGCCAGGATGTGATGAAGCTCGATGCCGAGGCGCTCAGACGCGCCCGCGCGGAAAGTGTCTCCATGGTCTATCAGGATCCCGGCAAGGCGCTGAATCCATCATTGCGCATCGGCCGCCAGCTCACCGAGATCTTCGAGCTTGCCGGCATGTCGGGACAGGCGGCGAGCGACAAGGCGATCGCGATGCTCAATCTTGTGCGCATCTCGGATCCGGCCAGTGTCATGCAGCGCTACCCGCACCAGCTTTCCGGCGGCATGCAGCAGCGCGTGGCGATCGCGATGGCCTTGGCCAACGACCCCTCGATGCTGATCCTCGACGAGCCGACGACGGGTCTCGATGCCACGGTCGAAGCCGAAGTGCTCGACCTCATCGCGCAACTGCGCCGCGAGCTTTCGGCCTCAATCCTGTTCATCAGCCACAACCTCGCCGTGGTCTCCAACATGTGCGACCGGGTCGGCGTGCTCTATGCCGGCATGCTGGTCGAGGAAGGCTCGACCAAGGACGTCTTCAACGATCCGCGCCATCCCTACACGGTCGCCTTGCTGCGCTGCCTGCCGCGCGGCGGCCAGCGCAAGGACCAGGGCCGGCTCGACACGATCCCCGGCTTCCTGCCCGGCATCGGCGCTACGATCGTCGGCTGCGCCTTCGCCGACCGCTGCGCGCTGGCGACGGAGCGCTGCCGCAGCGAGCCGCCGCCGCTCTATGAGCTTGGAGGCGGCCGGCTGTCGCGCTGCCACTATCACGACAAGGCGCAGTCGCTGCCGCGCGCGACACCCGCCGAAATTGCCGCCGTCGCGCCGAAGCAGGCGCCGCCCGTGCTGCAGGTCGAGGGACTGAACAAGACCTATGCCAGCCATGGCCGTGCATTGAGGGCGGTGAAGGACGTTTCAGTCAGCCTCCGGCCCGGCGAAACGCTCGGGTTGGTCGGGGAGTCCGGCAGCGGCAAGACCACCTTCGCCAGGCTGCTGCTCGGCCTCGTGCCGCCGGACGAGGGCGGCAGCATCGAACTGGAGGGCAAGCAGTTGGCGCCGCGGCTTGCCAGCCGCTCGGAGGAGCAGGTCAAGGCGGTGCAGATCGTCTTCCAGAATCCGGATTCGGCGCTCAACCGTTCGCATTCGATCCGGCATATCCTCAGCCGCGCTTTGAAGCGGCTGGGCGGGCTCACCGGCAAGTCGCTGGAAACGCGCCTCGAAGAGCTCGTCCGCTCGGTGCGGCTCACCGACCGGCATCTGGCCGTCAAGCCGCGGCAGCTTTCGGGCGGTCTGAAGCAGCGCGTGGCGATCGCCCGCGCCTTCGCCGGCGATCCGCGCATCGTCGTCTGCGATGAGCCTACCTCGGCGCTCGACGTGTCGGTGCAGGCGGCGATCCTCAACCTCTTGGCCGACCTGCAATCGAAGCAGGACGTCAGCTACATTTTCATCTCGCACGACCTCGGCGTGGTGCGCTATCTGTCCGACAAGATCGCGGTGCTCTATCTCGGCCGCATCATGGAGTTCGGACCGTCGGAAGCGGTGTTTTCCGGCCCGCATCACCCTTACACGGAAGCTCTGTTGTCGGCCGTTCCGAAACTCGACCGGACGGAAAGCTCGCGCATCCGCCTCGACGGCGAAATCCCGAGCGCGGCCAACCCGCCCACGGGTTGCGTCTTCCACACGAGATGTCCGCGCAAGATCGGCGCGATCTGCGAGACGCAGGAGCCGGAACTAAGCGAGGCCGAGCCCGGGCACACAATCCGCTGCCATATTCCTTTCGCGGAGTTGGCAAGGCTGCAGAAGCCGAGGGCCGTGGAGCCGGCATAGTCGCCGCCAGAAAGCGGCCGCGCCTGCTGGATTCGCTGCGCCGATGGCTGGCGCAGGGCGGCAAGCGCGCTGACACCATCGCGCTGCCCCGTTAGGGACGTCCACAACGTCCGGCCGGGCGGAACCTCGTTTCGAACGCCGCATAGGGCTCCCTCGCGCCTTCCCTCTATCCTGCCGGACATTCCCTCTCCCCGCATCGTCAGTCTCGTTTGAGCTCAATCCTAAGACACCGCCGAAATGTCGGTTGAAATATTTTTCAAACGGTCATAGGAATGTTCAAAGAGTGATTGCGGCGCGGGCGGCGCGCCAAGGACCGGAGGAAGCGACATGTCCCATCCGCAATTCGCAGCGGAACTCCTGCAGCGCGCTGAGAAACAAGGACCGATCACCATCGGTCTCGCCGGCGCCGGACAGATGGGAACGGATATCGTCGTTCAGGTCGCACTTATGCCGGGCATGCGCATCGGCGCCATTTCGGAGGTCAGGCCGCAGGCGGCGATCGATGCGGCGCTGCTTGCCGGCCATGACCGTTCCGATATCGTAGAGGCGCCCAATGCCCCGGCCATCGATCGCGCCATCGAGGCCGGAAAGATCGCGGTCACCGAGGACCTGCATGCGCTCGCCGCCGCCGGCCGCATCGACGTGATCATCGACGCAACCGGAAATCCCAACATCGGCACGCTGTTCGCGCTCGAGGTGATGAAGAACGGCAAGCATATCGTCATGCTCAATGTCGAGGCCGACATCACCATCGGCCGGTTCCTGAAGGAAGAGGCGCGCAAGGCCGGCGTCGTCTACACAGGTGCGGCCGGCGACGAGCCTGCCTGCACGCTGGAGATCATCGGCTTCGCCAAAAGCCTCGGCTTCAATATCGTTGCCGCCGGCAAGGGCAAGAACAATCCGCTGAAGTTCGACGCCGTGCCGGCCGACTACGAGAAGGAGGCGGCCGAGCGCAACATGAATGCGCGCATGCTGGTCGAGTTCGTCGACGGCTCGAAGACGGCAATCGAGATGGTGGCGATCGCCAACGCGACGGGACTGGTGCCCGACGTGCCGGGCATGCACGGCCCTACCGCGACGCTAGAAGAACTAGCCAGCGTGCTCTGCCCGCGCGAGGATGGCGGCGTGCTTCATCGCAAGGGCGTTGTCGACTATTCGATCGGCAAGGGCGTCGCGCCCGGCGTGTTCTGCATCATCGAAACCAAGCATCCGCGCGTGCTGGAGCGAATGATCGACCTCAAGGTCGGCAGGGGCCCCTATTTCACGATCTTCCGGCCCTATCACCTCACCAGCCTGGAAGTGCCGCTCTCGGCGGCGCGCGCCGTGGTCTACAAGCGCGCCGACATGGAACCGCTCGACCATCCCGTGGCCGAGGCGGTGGCGGTGGCCAAGACCAGTCTCGGCACCGGCCAGTCGCTCGGCATGATCGGCGAGAACGACTACCGCGGCTTCGCCATGACCTGGGAAGATGCGCGCGCCAAGGGCGCGCTGCCGCTCGGGCTTGCCGAACGCGCCAAGGTGGTGAAGCCGGTCAAGGCCGGCGACTTCCTGACCTATGAAAACTGTGTACCCGACGATTCGATGGTGATAACCCAGATCCGCCGTCGTCTCGACCAGTCGGACGGGCGGTTCGTAACCAACGCGGCCTAAAGCGCGTCGCGCGGGAAACGGATCCAGGCGACGCGCTTTAGGTCCTTGTTTTTATGCATGTCGTTTTCGCAAAACCGCTGCACACTTTTGCGCGACATGCTCTAACCCTCCGGATCCCAGCCTGATGGACGATGTGGTAATCGGGATCGACGCCTCGACGACCGCCGTGAAGGCGATCGCTTTCGCGCGCGACGGCTCGGAGCTTTTCCAGGCACGCGAGACCTATCCGCTGTCCAATCCGGCGCCCGGCCATTTCGAGCAGGACGCCGAGCATTGGTGGGCAGCGCTGCTGTCGGCGCTGCAACAAGTCGCCAAGGCGATCGATGCCTCACGCGTGAAAGCCATCTCAATCGCGCACCAGCGCGAGAGCTTCACGCTGATCGACAACGCCGGCAAGCCGCTCATCCCCGCCATATTGTGGCTCGACGAACGCGCCCGCCGCCAGGTGGCGCGGCTTTCGGAAGAACTCGGCCGCGAGGCGATCCGCGACTGGAGCGGCAAGCCGCCGGACCCGACGCCGGCGCTCTACGCTTTGGCCTGGCTGATGGAGCACCGGCCGCAGGCGCTGGCGGAAGCGGCCGCGCTGGTCGACGTGCACGCCTTCTTCGTCCACCGGCTCACCGGGCGACTCGTCACCAGCACGGCGAGCGCCGATCCGCTCGGCCTACTGAACATCGCGCATGGCGTTTGGCACCCGAGGCTGGTCGAGGCGGCGGGACTGCGGCCGGAGCAACTGCCGGAGCTCGCAGCCCCTGGCGCGGTCTGCGGCACGTTGTCGGAAAGCGTCGCGGCGGCGATCGGCCTGAAGGCCGGCACGCCGGTTATTGCGGGCGCCGGAGACGGCCAGGCGATGGGCCTCGGCATGGGAGTCTACGGGCCCGGCAAAAGCTATCTGTCGTTGGGCTCAGGCGTCGTCAGCGGAAATTATTCGGGTACGGTGACAACGTCGGATGCATTCCGCACGCTGGTTTCGCCGACCGGCTCCGGCTTCATGCTGGAGACGGTGCTGCGTTCCGGCATGCAGTTGGTCGACTGGATCGTGCGCACCACCGGCGCGCCTTCGGCCGTGGTGCTGGAGAGAGCTGCGAAGGAAGTCGCGCCAGGCAGCGACGGATTGCTCGTCATGCCCTATTGGGCCGGCGTCATGAGCCCTTACTGGGACGGCTCGGCGCGCGGCGCTATCGTCGGCCTGTCGCTCGATCACGAGCCAAAGCATCTCTTCCGCGCGGTGCTGGAGGGCATAGCGCTGGAGCAGGCGATCGCCACCGAGGCGATGGAGGAACAGACCGGCAAGGCCGACGCGATGATCGCGGCCGGCGGCGGCACCAATTGCGCACTGCTGATGGAAATCATGGCGAGCGTGCTCGAGCGCCCGCTCTTCGTCTCGCCGGTCAACGAAGCAGCGGCGCTGGGAGCCGCCATGCTCGCGGCCTCGGCAATCGGCTGGTTCGCGTCACCGGAAGAAGCGGCAAAGGCGATGGCGGCACAGCCGACACGTCAGGTCGATCCTGTCGAAGCGCTGGTTCCGATCTACCGCGCGCGCAAAGAAGTCTACCGTGACCTTTATCATGCGACACGCGACATCCACACGCGGCTCGGCGCGATTACCGGAACTACCGGCTAAGCAGCCCCTTGGCCGCGTCTTCGTCGGTGATCAGCACCGAGACCTTCGTATTCGCAAGTGCGGCGCGCATGACGGCGATCTTCTCCCGCCCGCCCGACACCAGGATGGTGGTCGGAATGTCGGAGAGATCCTGCAGCGGGTAGGCGCAGACGCGGCGGTTGACCTCATGGTCAACGATGCGACCCTCGGCATCGATGAAGTGGCAGAGGATATCGCCGACCGCGCCCGCCGCCTGCAATTCCTCCAATTCGCTCGGCTTGATGAAACCGTAATTGGCGATCGGGCTGTCGTTGGAAAAGGAGCCGACGCTGAGCACGGCGATGTTGGCGCGCCGCGCCCTAAAGACCACATCCTGGACGCTGCGCTGGCTCATGAAGGCATCGCGCTGCTCCGGCCTGTCGGCATAGACGGGCACGGGCAGCAGATAGCATTCGGCGCCGATCTTCTCGGCGAATTCCCAGGCGCTCTCGGTCGGATTGAGCGGCTGCGCATGGGTGAGGCCGCCAAGCATCGAGACCACGGTGGTCCTGGCGATCGGCCGCCTGGGCAATTCGTTGATGGCGAATTTCAGCGTCCTGCCCCAACCCAGTGCGATAACGTCGCCCGGATTGACGTTGTCGGCGAGATAGGCGGCGGCGGCATGGCCGATCATCAGTGGCGCGTTGCTCCGGTCGGCGGCCGACGGCACAACCACCGCCTGGCTGAGGCCGAAGCGCTGCTTCAGGCTTTCCTCCAACTGCACGCATTCGACGACGCTGTCGCGAATGCGGAACTGGACCACGCCCTCCTCGCGCGCGGCCGACAGAATCCGGTGCACCTTGATACGGCCGACGCCGAGGATCTCCGAGATCCGCTCCTGCGTCAGCCCTTCGACATAATAGTGCCAGGCGGCTCGGGCCTTGAGCTCGGCATCCGGAAAACGCGAGACCTTGTCGTTCTCGATCACCGCCATGCTTTATGCCTCCGTATGCGCTCGACTTCCCTATGGCAAACTGTCGGTTCACGCAAACTGCCGCCGAATGGCTGCGCGGCACTTGACAATTTTCTGATGAACGTTTTAGCTGAACAAAATTGCAGATCAAAGATAAATTGTTCACAAGGGAGGATGCCTGGTGAACAAGAGCGGAAGGCAAGGCACCCTGCCCGCTGACGGAGGAGACGAAGTGGCCGTGAGCAACGAGACGAGCGAGTTGAAGGCTGGCACCGGCGCCGCGCAGGCCGCTTCCGGTGCGAAGCTTTCGGCGCTGTTTGCCGGAACGATGGGACCACTGATCGGGCTGGTGCTGCTGTGCCTGGCGCTGGCGCTGACCACCGACACCTTCCTGACGGTACGCAATATCCTCAACGTGCTCGACCAGGTGACCGTCCTCGGCATCATGGCGATCGGCATGACGCTGGTCATCCTGATCGGCGGCATCGACCTTTCCGTCGGCTCGGTGCTGGCGCTGGCCTCGATGGTGATGGGCTATGTCGCCTATCCCGACTATCTCAATCTCGGCGTCCCGGCGGGCATCGCCGCGGCGCTCGTCGTCGCCGCCCTCTGCGGCCTGGTGTCGGGCCTGCTGGTGACGGTGACGAAACTGCCGCCCTTCATCGCGACGCTTGCCATGATGTCGGTGGCGCGCGGCCTCGCCAACATGATCACCGACGGCTCGCAGATCGTCGGCTTTCCCGACTGGTTCACCAACCTCTCCATCGTGCGCCACTTCGGCTTCCTGTCGGTCACCGTCGGGCTGATGATCGTGCTGGCGATCGTCTTCGCGATCTTCCTCAATTACCGCGCCACCGGCCGCAGCCTCTACGCGATCGGCGGCAGCGCCGAGGTTGCCCGCCTCTCCGGCATTCCGGTGAAGTCGCTGACCAACTGGGTCTACGCAATCTGCGCACTGCTGGCGGGACTGGCCGGCATCGTGCTCGCGGCCCGGCTCGATTCCGTGCAGCCGAGTTCGGGCGTCGGCTACGAGCTTGACACGATCGCCGCGGTGGTGATCGGCGGTGCCAGCCTTTCCGGCGGCATCGGCTCGATCGGCGGCACGGCGATCGGCGTTCTCATCATCGGCGTGCTGCGCAACGGCCTCAACCTGCTCGGCGTGTCACCCTTCATCCAGCAGGTGGTGATCGGCGTGGTGATCGCGCTGGCGGTTGCCACCGATACCTGGCGGCGGCGCCGCCAATAGGAATTCGCCCGGATGTCCGGGCGGAACGGATCGGTCGATCCGAGACTGGGACTGTCCGGCCGAGGGCGCCGCGATGCGCAGGCGGACAAATTGAACACCAACGGAGGAAAAACATGCTGACCAAACGTTCACTGCTGCTTGCGGCCGCGGCCATTGTCCCGCTGCTCGGCCTGTCCGATGCCGCCTCGGCCAAGGACGCCAAGAAGCTCGGCCTCGCCGTCGCCAATCTGCAGGCGGACTTCTTCAACCAGATCAAGCAGTCGGTCGAAGCCTATGCCAAGGAGAAGGGCATCGAGGTCATCACCGTCGACGCCAAGGGCGATTCGGCCACGCAGGTCAGCCAGGTGCAGGACCTCGTCACCCAGAACATCGACGCGCTGATCTATATCCCGGCCGGCGCCACCGCCGCGACGGTGCCGACCAAGACCGCGAAGGCCGCCGGCATCCCGGTGGTCAATGTCGACCGCAACGCCGACGGCGCGCCCGGCGACACCTTCATCGCCACCGACAGCGTCAACTCGGCCAAGAGCGTGTGCGACTACATCGCCAAGCAGGCCGGCGGCAAGGGCGAGATGGTGATCATCCATGGCCAGAAGGGCACGACGCCGGAAGTCGACCGCTCCAAGGGCTGCGGCGAGGCGCTCAAGGCCTATCCGGATATCAAGGTGGTCGGCGAGCTCTGGAGCGATCAGTGGCACCAGGACGAAGGCTTCAAGCTGGCGCAGGACCTGCTGCAGGCCCATCCGAATGTCTCGATCATCTTCGGCCAGGCCGACGCGCTGGCTCTGGGCGCCGCGCAGGCGGTCAAGGTCGCCAACCCCGACCACAAGGTCTGGATCGCCGGCTTCGACGGCGACGTTGCGGCGCTCAAGGCGCTGAAGGACGGCGTGTTTGACGTCACCGCGACCCAGCAGACGCAGGGCATGGGCCGGCTAGCCGTCGATTCGGCCATCAAGATCGTGGCGGGCGAGAAGCTGCCGGCCGAGCAACTGCAGGACGCGACCCTGACCACCAAGGACAATGTCGCGCAATTCATCGAGAAGCATCCGTAAGGCGGCAACCGTTGAGAGAGCGCCACGATGTCCACTGAACCTCGCCATAGCGAAGGCCCGCATAACGGGCTCTTCGTCAACGGCCTCTGCAAGAGCTACGGACCGGTGCAGGTCCTGGCCGATGCGAGCTTCGAGGTGCGGCCGGGGGAGGTCGTGGCGCTGCTCGGCGAGAACGGTGCCGGGAAGTCGACGGTGTCCAACATCATCGCCGGTTCGACCAAGCCTGATGCCGGCACCATCATCTGGCGGGGGAAGCCCTATTCCCCCGCCAATCCCGCCGCGGCCATCGAGGCCGGCGTCGGCATGATCCATCAGGAATTGAAGCTGCTGCCGGACCTATCGGTGGCGGAGAATGTCTATGTCGGGCGGCTGCCGATGCGGGGCGGCCGCATCGACCGGGCAACCATGAACGCGAAGGCCTCGGCGCAATTGAAGCGCCTCGGCCTCGACGTCTCGCCGGAGCGCAAGGTGCGCACGCTGCGCGTCGCGGCACAGCAGCAGGTGGAGATCGCCAAGGCGCTGACGCTGAATGCCGAGCTTCTGATCCTCGACGAACCGACCGCCGCGCTCGGCGGCGAGGAGACGGAGCTGCTGTTCAAGCAAATTCGCAAGCTCAAGGCCGAAGGCATGTCCTTCATCTATATCAGCCACCGGCTGGACGAGATCGCTCAGATCGCCGACCGTGTGGTGGTAATGCGCGACGGCCGCATCGTCGCCCGGCACGAGCGCGCCGACATCCCGGTGCGTACGGTCGTCGAGCAGATGGTCGGACGCAGCGTCGAACGCATGTTCCCGAAGCTGTCGGCGCCGGGTACCGAGACAGTGCTCGAAGTCGAGAACCTGTCCTCGCCGGAGCGCAGCTTCAACAATGTTTCGTTCGCGGTGAAATCGGGCGAAATCCTGGGCATCGCCGGGCTGATCGGCGCCGGCCGCACCGAGCTGGTCAGGGCGATCGCTGGCGCCGATCCGATCTCGTCCGGCGCGGCGCGGGTCGCGGGCCGGCCTGTTCATCTCAGCGGCCCCGCGGCGGCGATCAGGGCCGGCGTCGTGCTGGTGCCGGAGGACCGTAAGGAACAGGGCGTCGTATTGGAGCAGACGATCGGCGAGAACCTCGCCATCGGCAATTTCGATCATGTCGCACCGAAGGGCTGGGTGTTTCCCAAAGCGGTTCAGAGGTTCGCCGAGGCCGGCATTTCGAGGCTCGGCGTCAAGGGTCGGCCGAACCAGGCAGTCTCAAAACTTTCCGGCGGCAACCAGCAGAAGGTGATCATCGCCAAATGGGTGTCGCGGCCGCCCAAGGTGTTCATCCTCGATGAGCCGACGCGCGGCATCGACGTTGGCGCCCGCGCGGCGATCTACGATGTCATCGCCGACCTCGCCCGCTCGGGCATGGCCGTGGTGGTGGTGAGCTCGGACCTCGAGGAGGTGCTGGGGCTTTCGCACCGGGTTCTGGTGCTGAGCCGCGGCCGCCAGCGCGGCATCCTCGATCGCGACGAAGCAAGCAATGTCGCCGTGATGGAACTCGCCACGAGCTGAGGGCACGGCAGATGGGAATAAAGCGCAGCAGGTGATAGCCTCCCAAGCACCGGACCGCGCGGGGCGCCAGCAGGGCTGGCGCCCCTTCTTTCAGGGAGAGGGAGAAAGATGAAACTGTTCGATATTGATGGCGACGTGGCGCTGGTGACGGGCGCCGGCAGCGGCATCGGTCAAGCGATCGCCATCGGTCTGGCGGAAGCCGGCGCCGATGTCGCCTGCTTCGGCCACAGCTCGAAGGGCGGTCTGGAAGACACGGCAGACAAGATCAGGGCGCTCGGCCGCAAGGCGCTGGTGCTGACCGGAACTGTCACATCGCAGAGCGATCTCGCGGCAGCGGTCGAACGCATCGAAAAGGAACTCGGCGCGCTGACGATCGCGGTCAACAATGCCGGCGTCGCCGGTGCCGAACCCGCCGAGACGCTGCCGATGGAGAAGTGGCAGAAGCTCTACGACGTCAATGTCAGCGGCGTGTTCCTGTCCTGCCAGGCCGAGGCGCGCGTCATGCTGCCCCGGCGCAAAGGCTCGATCATCAACATCGCCTCGATGTCCGGCTCGATCGTCAACCGCGGCCTGACGCAGGCGCACTATAATTCGTCCAAGGCGGCGGTGATCCACATGTCGAAGAGCCTCGCCATGGAGTGGGCCGATCGCGGCCTGCGCGTCAATGTGGTGAGCCCCGGCTACACGCTGACGCCGATGAACAAGCGGCCGGAGGTCGCCGAGCAGGTCAAAATCTTCGAGCGCGACACGCCGATGGGCCGCATGGCGACGCCTGAGGAAATGGTCGGGCCGACCGTGTTCCTGGCGAGCCGGGCCGCGAGTTTCGTCACCGGCATCGACCTCATCGTCGATGGCGGCTTCGTCTGCTGGTAGGAGAAAGAAAAAGTGCAGAAGCGTTTCGAAGGAAAGACGGCAATCGTCACAGGCGCCAGCGGCGGCATCGGTGCGGCCATGGCGAAGCGTTTCGCGGCGGAAGGTGCTGCGGTCGTGATCGGCGCCATTGATCCGCGCGTCGACGAGGTCGCCGCCGGCCTGAAGGCTGCGGGCGCGAAGGTCGCCTCGATGCGCATGGACGTGACGAAGAAGGACGAGGTCGAAGCGCTTTACGATCTCGCGGAGAATGAATTCGGTCGGGTCGACATTTCGGTGCAGAACGCCGGCGTCATCACCATCGCCAAAATCGAGGCGATGACGGAATCCGAGTGGGACAAGGTGATGGCGGTGAACACGAAAGGCGTGTTCCTGTGCTGCCAGGAAGCGATCGCGCGCATGCGCAAGCACGGCCAAGGCGGCCGGCTGATCAATACCGCGTCCGGCCAGGCGCGGCAGGGTTTCATCTACACGCCGCATTACGCCGCCTCGAAATTCGGCGTTGTCGGCATCACGCAGAGCCTGGCCAAGGAAGTGGCCAAGGAAAAGATCACCGTCAACGCCATCTGCCCCGGCATCATCGACACCGACATGTGGGCCTATAACGACACCGCATGGGGCAAGCTGCTCGGCGACTACAAGCCGGGCGAGCTGATGGCGGAATGGGTGAAGAACATCCCGATGGGTCGCGCCGGCAGCGGCGAAGACGTCTCGGGCCTCGTCAGCTTTCTCGCCAGCGATGACGCGGCCTACATCACCGGACAGACCATCAATGTCGACGGCGGCCTGATCATGTCGTGAGAAGGCCTGCGATGCGGTGAGTGACCGCGGCGCCAGCCTCACTGCGACCCAGGCAGCCGGGTCGCGACAGCCGATTTCAGCGCAGGTTCTGCGACATAAGACGGCTTGCCGCCGTGATTGCGCTCCTGTATCGCCACCGAATATGTTCACCTCGAGTGAAATAAATCGGCGGAAAGTTGAGGGGCGCCATGGCGAAAAAGACGACCGACACCAAGCCTTCCGGAGTGAGCGCCCAAGCCAAGCCGTTGCCGAAGAGCGTCTCGGCCGACGGACGGACCGTGCGAACCATCCGCGCGCCACTGACGCAGAATCCGCACGCCGTCCGCGACACGCGCGAGAAAGTGCTGGAGGTAGCGATCGGCCATGAGGTGCGCGCATTCCGCAAGAAGCTCGGCATCACCGTCGCCGATCTCGCGGCCGCCACCGACATTTCGCTCGGCATGCTGTCGAAGATCGAGAACGGCATCACCTCGCCGTCGCTGACCACGCTTCAGGCGTTGTCGCGGGCGCTCGGCGTGCCGGTCACCGCCTTCTTCCGCCGCTTCGAGGAAGAGCGCGCCGCCGTCTTCGTCAGGGCCGGCGAAGGCGTCGACGTCGAGCGGCGCGGCACACGCGCCGGCCACCAGTACAATCTGCTTGGCCATATCGGCGCCAACACCAGCGGCGTGGTCGTCGAGCCCTATCTGATCACGCTGACCGAGGACTCCGACGTGTTCCCGACTTTCCAGCATGCAGGGATGGAGTTCCTCTATATGCTCGAGGGCGAGGTCGTATACCGGCACGGCAGCAATCTCTATCCGATGAAGCCAGGCGACAGCCTGTTCTTCGACGCCGATGCGCCGCATGGGCCGGAAGAACTGACACAGCTGCCGATGCGCTATCTCTCCATCATCTGCTATCCGCAGAACAGCACGCCCTGACCAACCCGAACCCGGACATCGTTCGGTGACGCATTCGTCGAAGGTCCGACCTCGCGAAGCATTTCCATGGCATTTCCACCAGCTCGTGCCGGCGCTGTGCCGTCCGCGGTAGTTTTCCTGCAGGCAAATAGTTTTATCCACAGGCAATCCTGCGGCGGACCCCCAAACCGTTTACCGAACGTAAAACCGGCTTGACAACTTCGCGGTTCGGGCAGAACTTATGAAAAAAATTTCACTCTGTTGAAAGAGTGGACGCCCGGTCGATTACGGGGCCGGACGTCGAGAAAAGGGGAAAAACCGATGTCCGACCTCAAGCAGCGCATCGAAGCGCTGTACCGTTCCGATGTGCGCGGATCGGTGCTCCTGATCGTCTGCCTTTGGGCGACGATCCTCTTCGTCCTCCTGATGACCTGGGCCTACATCCCCGACAGCGGGATCAAGCTCGTGGTGGTGATCGCCGCGGCGGCGGTGCTGATCTTCAACACCGCCGCCATTCTGGCGATGCTCAACCACTACAAGGAAGACAAGGATTTCATCTACGGCCTCGACATCAAGAACGCCGACGCGTTCCGTAACCGCCAGTCCTGAAGGGAGAAAGCATGTCCCGCTACATTCCGCCGGAGCAGAGCAAGGCCGGTCAGGTCTTCGACATCGCCGTCGTCGTGGTCGCCATCTTCGTGGCGCTGTGGCTGCCGCTGAAACTCGGCCTCGCGGGTGCTGCGAAATCGATCGACGCGCTCGACGCCAAGACCTGGGAAGCGCTCGGCCAGAACGCGACCATGGCCTCGATCTGGGAAAAGCTCGGCTACACGCCGGAGACCGCCCACGACATCATCCAGAACCGCTTCCACTACATCATCGACTGGCCGACGCTGATCATCATGGCGGTGGTGCTGATCGCCTATTTCGTCTTCCTGTTCCGCGCCTCCGATCGCGAATATCGCGAGGTGATCAACGAGAAGTTCGACGGCAAGTAACCTGGGAACACGATCATGTGGATGACAGTCTCTTACGCATGTTGGGGCATCTCGATCCTGCTCGCGCTGTGGATGCTCTACGACTGGTTCAAGGTCGACACGACCTATTCCGAGGAGACGCTGACCTCCTCGCGCGAAGGCGAGCTTGAAGCCGTCTCCGAAAAGCACCGGATCTGAGTGGAGCCTCACCAATGACAGTCGCGGTTGAAACGAGAGAAACGGTGGTCCACGGCGACCGGGTCTCGCTGCTACGCGTGCTCGGCCCCGCCCATGTCTGGGCGCTCGGCGTCGGCATCGTGCTGGTCGGCGAGTTCACCGGCTGGAATTTTGCCGCCGACAAGGGCGGCGCGCTCGCCGCGCTGATCGTCTGCTGGGTCGTCGGACTGCTCTACACCTCGGTCGCGATGATCGATTCGGAAGTGACGTCGACGGTCGCCGCCGCCGGCGGCCAGTACGCGCAGGCCAAGCACATCGTCGGGCCACTGATGGCTTTCAACGTCGCGCTGTTCCTGGTCTTTGCCTACACGATGCTCGAAGTCTCGGATGCGATCCTGCTCGGCGACACCATCGTTGCCAAAGCAGGTGTCGAGGGATTGACCCACAATTCCTTCATCGCCGCCACCATCGTCGTGCTGGCATGGCTCAACTATCGCGGCGTGCTGATGACGCTCAACGTCAACTTCGTCATCACGGCGATCGCCTATATCTCGATCGTCATCCTGTTCTTTTCGGTCAGTCCATGGACGCAAGGGGCGGTGCTGAAGCTCAACGAACTGGTCACTCCCGGCAACGCGCTGCCCTATGGCTGGATCGGCGTGATCGCCGCCTTCCAGTTCGGCATCTGGTATTATCTCGGCATCGAGGGCACCACGCAAGCGGCCGAGGAAGTGCGCTCGCCGGCGCGCTCCCTGCCCTATGGCACGATGGCCGGCATGATCACGCTTCTGATCGCCGCCGCCATGACCTGGTATGTCTGCGCCTCGCTGATGCCGTGGGAATATCTCGGCATCACCTATTATCCGCTCTGGGACGCCGGCAAGCTGACCGGCAGCCCGCTGCTCGAGAACCTGCTCTTCATCGCGACGCTGCTTGCAGCCCTTGCCTCGGCCAATGGCTGCATCAATGACGCCGCCCGCGCCTGGTTCTCGCTCGGCCGCGACCGCTACCTGCCGAGCTGGTTCTCGGCGGTGCATCCGAAGTATCGCACGCCCTATCGGTCGATCCTGTTCCTGCTGCCGATCGCGCTGGCCTTCGCCTTCATCGCCGATCTCAACCAGGCGATCACCTTCTCGATCCTGTCGGGCGTGCTGCAATACACCTTCATGAGCATCAACATCATGATGTTCCGCAAGAAGTGGCCGCTCGGCTCGATCCGCCGCGGCTACACGCATCCCTTCCATCCGCTGCCGGCGATCGTGCTGTTCTGCCTGTGCGTGGTGACCTTCTTCGCCATCTTCCTCGGCTTCGGCTCGCAGCTGATCGCGATGATCGCCTTCTACTTCCTGATCTCGCTGTGGTTCCACTTCTACCGCTACAAGTTCGTGCGCCGCGGCGACCAGTTCACCATGCCGTGGCCGAAGCCGCAGGGCTATTGAACGGAAAAAGACCCGCCGCCTGGCGGCGGGTCTTGGCGGGTCGAGATGTCTGAGTTGACGTCAGTCTTGTTTGCCGGGGCGATCGTATTTGCGGTCGTCCTCCACCTTGCCTGGCTTGCGCGCTCCAGCCGCAACAGGGCCAGGGCGGCGCTCGCCGACGACGAGGCCGCCGTTCGCGCCGTCATTCGCGACGCGATTGACGTCTCCGACGGCACGGCCGGCGTCGCTACCTGGGCGGGTTCGCATAACGGCGAGCGCGCGCAGGTGCGCACCATCGTCGACACGCTCGCAACCAGGAAGCTTCCCACGCGCTGGCTCAGCGTGTCGATCACCGAGCCTGTCGCGGTGCCGGGCGTTTTCGACATGATGATGCGGCCGGGATCGCCGACGACCTTCTCCAATTTCGACCATCTCGAACACACGCTGCCGAAGACGGCGGCGTTCCCCGACGAGGCGGTGCTGCGGACAGACCGCAAAGGCGTCGTCTTCCCGCAGGAGGTGATCGCCGCGCATGCCGGGATATTCGGCGAAAGCCGCGCCAAGGAATTGCTGATCACGCCGAAGGGCGTGCGCATCGTGTGGCTGCTGGCCCAGGCCGATCGGGTGCGCTACGGTGTGTTCCGGCAAGCCGCTTTCGGCGACGCGAGGCTCGATCCGGCATTGATCGAAAAACTGCTCGAAGCCGCATCCTCGGTTCGCGACGCGATCAACCAGTGCGAAAGGCAGGCCGCATGAGCAACGCCACCGAACCCGCCACCCGGCCTTCGAACCCTTATTTTGTGCTGGCCTCCTCGATCGCCCTGCCCGGCAGCGGACATGTCATGCTCGGCTTGCCGGCGCGGGGCCTGCAGTTCCTGTTCTTCATGGTGATCCTCGGCTGGGTCACAACCAAGGTGGCGCCGGCGGATGCCAGCTTCATCGGTCGCCATGCCGGCGGGTTCCTGATCTATGCGCTGTCGATCCTCGATGCCTACAGGATAGCGCGGGTCCGCCACGCGATATGGACCCACGGCCATCCGGACGGCGATAACGCTACAAGCGGCGCGAAAGCGGATATATAATCAGAGGAAAATTTCTTTCATACCATTGAATTCGCGGATTTCATTCGGTACACCATCTGGAAGCCACAAACGTCGGAGGCTGACATGTGCGGAATCGTCGGACTTTTCCTCAAGGACAGGACGCTGGAGCCGAAGCTCGGCGCGATGCTGTCGGAGATGCTGATCTCGCTCAGCGACCGGGGTCCGGACAGCGCCGGCATCGCCATCTATGGCGCGGCGACCGGCAACGAGGCCAAGATCACCGTGCAGTCGCCGAAACCCGAGCGCGATTTCCGCGGCCTCGACGTCGAGCTCGCCAAGGCGGTCAGCGCGCCGGTGAGCGTCGCGGTGAAGTCGACGCATGCGGTTATCCGCACCACGCCCGACAAGGTCGACGCCGCGCGTGAGGCGCTGCAGTCGCTTCGGCCCGATATCCGCATCATGGGCGCCGGCGAAGCGGTCGAGATCTACAAGGAAGTCGGCCTGCCGGAGGCCGTCGTCGATCGCTTCGACGTGCGCTCGATGACCGGCACACATGGTATCGGCCACACCCGCATGGCGACGGAATCGGCGGTCACTACGATGGGCGCGCATCCCTTCTCGACCGGCGCCGACCAGTGCCTGGTGCACAACGGTTCGCTCTCCAACCACAACAATGTCCGCCGCGAGCTGGTGCGCGAAGGCATGACCTTCGAGACGGAGAATGATACGGAAGTGGCGGCCGCCTATCTCTCCAACAGGATGGCGCATGGCAAGAATCTCGGCGAGGCGCTCGAAGGCACGCTCTCCGACCTTGACGGCTTTTTCACCTTCGTCGTCGGGACCAAGAACGGCTTCGGCGTTGTGCGCGATCCGATCGCCTGCAAGCCGGCCGTGATGGCCGAGACCGACCAGTATGTCGCGTTTGGCTCGGAATATCGCGCGCTCACCAAATTGCCCGGCATAGACAATGCGAGGGTCTGGGAGCCGGAGCCCGCAACGGTCTATTTCTGGGAGCATTGAGTTCATGCCTGCAACACCCATGCCGAAGGCGCAGCGCGAGCAAGGTCATGCGAGGGTGTTCGACCTCGCAGAACAGTCGCTGCGCGAGCTGAACCAGGCGCTTCATCAGATGACCCCCGGCTCGAACGAGACCGCCTGGGAAGTGCTCAACCCGAAAGGCAGCCATTCGGTCGCCGTCGGGGTCGACCAGCCGATCAGCATCGATGTGCGGGGCAGCGTCGGCTATTACTGCGCCGGCATGAATGACGGCGCCACGATCACCGTGCATGGCTCGGCCGGCCCCGGTGTCGGCGAAAACATGATGTCCGGCTCGATCGTGGTCAAAGGCGATGCCAGCCAGTATGCCGGCGCCACCGGCCGCGGCGGCCTCTTGGTCATCGAGGGCAATGCTTCCTCGCGCTGCGGCATCTCGATGAAGGGCATCGATATCGTCGTGCACGGCAATATCGGCCACATGTCGGCCTTCATGGCGCAGTCCGGCAATCTGGTGGTGCTGGGCGATGCCGGCGACGCGCTGGGCGATTCCATCTATGAGGCGCGGCTCTTCGTGCGCGGCAAGGTCGAAAGCCTGGGTGCCGACTGCATCGCCAAGGAGATGCGGCCCGAGCACATCGAACTGCTGCAGGGCCTGCTCGACAAGGCCGGCGTCACCGACGTCAAGGCTTCGGAGTTCAAGCGCTACGGCTCGGCCCGGAAGCTCTACAATTTCAATATCGACAACGCCGACGCGTATTGAGGCAAGATGACCTACCGCAACCCGCCGACGACGCCACGCAAGTCCGCGACCTTCGACGACTACACGCTTTCCGAAATCCGCCGCGCGGCCGCGACCGGCATCTACGATATCCGCGGCGCCGGCGCCAAGCGCAAGCTGCCGCATTTCGACGATCTCCTGTTCCTCGGCGCCTCGATCTCGCGCTATCCGCTCGAAGGCTATCGCGAGCGCTGCGACACTTCGGTGGTGCTGGGCTCGCGCCATGCCAAAAAGCCGATCGAGCTGAAGATCCCGATCACCATTGCCGGCATGAGCTTCGGCTCGCTCTCCGGTCCGGCCAAGGAAGCGCTCGGCCGAGGCGCGACGCTTTCCGGCACCTCGACCACTACCGGCGACGGCGGCATGACCGAGGAAGAGCGCGGCCATTCGAAGACGCTGGTCTACCAATACCTGCCGTCGCGCTACGGCATGAACCCGCGTGACCTGCGCCGTGCCGACGCGATCGAAGTTGTCGTCGGACAGGGCGCCAAGCCCGGCGGCGGCGGCATGCTACTGGGACAGAAGATCTCCGACCGCGTCGCCGAGATGCGCACGCTGCCCAAGGGCATCGACCAGCGCTCGGCCTCGCGCCATCCCGACTGGACCGGCCCGGACGATCTCGAGATCAAGATCCTGGAGCTGCGCGAGATCACCGACTGGGAGAAGCCGATCTACGTCAAGGTCGGGGGCGCCCGTCCTTATTACGACACCGCGCTTGCGGTGAAGGCCGGCGCCGACGTCGTCGTGGTCGACGGCATGCAGGGCGGCACCGCCGCGACCCAGGAAGTATTCATCGAGAACGTCGGTCAGCCGACGCTCGCCTGCATCAGGCCGGCGGTGCAGGCGCTGCAGGACCTCGGCATGCACCGCAAGGTGCAGCTGATCGTCTCCGGCGGCATCCGCAACGGCGCCGATGTCGCCAAGGCGCTGGCGCTCGGCGTCGACGCGGTGTCGATCGGCACCGCCGCACTCGTGGCGCTTGGCGACAACGACCCGCGCTGGGAGACGGATTACAACGCGCTCGGCACCACGGCCGGCGCCTATGACGACTGGCACGAAGGCAAGGACCCGGCCGGCATCACCACGCAGGATCCCGAGTTGATGAAGCGCGTCGATCCGATCGCCGCCGGTCGGCGGCTCGCCAACTACTTGAAGGTGATGACGCTCGAGGCTCAAACCATTGCCCGCGCCTGCGGCAAGAACAGCCTGCACAATCTCGAGCCCGAGGACCTGGTCGCGCTCAGCATCGAAGCAGCCGCCATGGCCGGCGTGCCGCTTGCCGGCACCAACTGGATACCGGGGAAGAACGGCTTCTAGGACACACCATCCAGGATCACATAAGCGAGGAACTATAATGGGGAACGATCTCGCCGCATTCGCCAAGGAGAACGGCGTCAAATACTTCATGATCTCCTACACCGACCTGTTCGGCGGGCAGCGTGCCAAGCTGGTGCCGGCGCAGGCGATCGCCGACATGCAGAAGGACGGCGCCGGATTTGCCGGCTTCGCCACGTGGCTCGATCTCACGCCGGCGCATCCCGACATGCTGGCGGTGCCGGATCCGGATTCGGTGATCCAGCTGCCGTGGAAGCCGGAGGTCGCCTGGGTGGCGGCCACCTGCGTGATGGACGACAAGCTCGTCGACCAGGCGCCGCGCAACACGCTGAAGCGCCTGATCGAAGAGGCCGCCCGCGACGGCATGCATGTCAAGACCGGCATCGAGGCCGAGTTCTTCCTGATCTCGCCGGACGGCAGCGCTATCTCCGACCAGTACGACACAGCGTCGAAACCCTGCTACGACCAGCAAGCGGTGATGCGCCGCTACGACGTGATCGCCGAGATCTGCGACCATATGCTGGCGCTGGGCTGGGGTCCGTACCAGAACGACCATGAGGACGCCAACGGCCAGTTCGAGATGAACTGGACCTTCGATCACGCGCTGGCGACCGCCGACAAGCATTCCTTCTTCAAGTTCATGGTCAAGTCAGTTGCGGAAAAGCATGGGCTGCGCGCGACTTTCATGCCCAAGCCCTTTCAGGGCCTGACCGGCAATGGCTGCCATGCGCACATCTCGGTGTGGGACGAGACCGGCAAGACCAATGTCTTCGCCGACAATTCGGAGGAGCTCGGCCTGTCCGCCAAGGGCAGGAACTTCCTCGGCGGCATCATGAAGCATGCTTCGGCACTTGCCGCGATCACCAACCCGACGGTCAATTCCTACAAGCGCATCAATGCGCCGCGCACCATTTCGGGCGCGACCTGGGCGCCGAACACCGTGACCTGGACCGGTAACAACCGTACCCACATGGTGCGCGTGCCGGGACCGGGCCGCTTCGAGCTGCGTCTGCCGGACGGCGCCGCCAATCCCTATTTGCTGCAGGCAGTGATCATCGCTGCCGGCCTCGACGGCATCCGCTCGAAGGCCGATCCCGGCAAGCGCTACGACATCGACATGTACCAGTTCGGTCATACCGTGACGGATGCGCCGAAACTGCCGCTCAACCTGCTCGATGCGCTGCGTGAGTTCGACAAGGACAAATCGCTGAAGGCGGCGCTGGGTGAGGAATTTTCGTCGGCATATCTAAAGCTGAAGCAGCAGGAATGGAATTCCTATGCTTCGCACTTCACGCAGTGGGAGCGCGACCACACGCTGGACATCTAAAGCCCGTCGGCCGTGCAATCCGATGCGATAGAGAAGAGTCGGTGTGGGGCGAGCGGCCTCGGAATGATTTCATGAAATACTCGATCTTCTCGCTCGCCCGTGCCGCCCTCTCCGGCCACAAGACCTGGAAGCCGACCTGGCGGGACGCGGCGCCGAAGGATCGCTACGACGTGGTGATCATCGGCGGCGGCGGGCACGGGCTGGCGACGGCCTGGTTCCTCGCCAGCGAGTTCGGCATCCGCAACGTTGCGGTGCTGGAGAAGGGCTGGATCGGCTCCGGCAATGCCGGCCGCAACACCACCATCATCCGCTCCAATTACGGCCTGCCCGGCAACACCGGCTTTTACGAATTGTCGATGAAGCTGTGGGAGCGGATGGAGCAGGATTTGAACTACAACGCGATGGTCAGCCAGCGCGGCGTCATCAACCTCTACCATTCCGACGCGCAGCGCGACGCCTTTGCCCGACGCGGCAACACCATGCGCATCAACGGGATTGATGCCGAGCTGCTCGACCAGGCGGCGCTCAGGAAGATGATGCCGTTCCTGAACTTCGACAATGCGCGCTTCCCGGTGCAGGGCGGGCTGTTGCAGCGACGCGGCGGCACGGCACGTCACGATGCCGTGGTCTGGGGCTACGCGCACGCGGCGAGCGAGCTCGGCGTCGACATCATCCAGAACTGCGAAGTCACCGGCTTCATGCGCGACACCAACGGCAAGGTCTCCGGGGTCGAGACCTCGCGCGGCCGGATCGGCGCCGGCAAGGTCGGCATGGCGGTCGCGGGCAGTTCCTCACGCGTCGCGGCGATGGCCGGACTGCGCCTGCCGATCGAGAGCCATGTACTGCAGGCCTTCGTCTCCGAAGCGATCAAGCCGCTCCTGCCCAACGTCATGACCTTCGGCGCCGGGCATTTCTATGTCAGCCAGTCGGACAAGGGCGGGCTGGTGTTCGGCGGCGACATCGACGGCTACAACTCCTATGCCCAGCGCGGCAATCTGCCTGTCGTGGAGGATGTCTGCGAAGGCGGCATGGCGCTGATCCCGATGATCGGCCGCGTGCGGCTCCTGCGCCAGTGGGGCGGCATCATGGACATGTCGATGGACGGCTCGCCGATCATCGACAAGAGCCCGGTCGACGGCCTCTATCTCAATGCCGGCTGGTGCTATGGCGGCTTCAAGGCGACGCCTGGCTCCGGCTTCGTCTTTGCTCATCTCATCGCCCGCGATCAATCGCACAAGGAAGCCGCCCGCTTCCGCCTCGACCGGTTCCAGCACGGCGCCATGATCGACGAGAAGGGCCAGGGCGCCCAACCGAACCTCCATTGAAGATCTGACCATGCGCATAGTCTGTCCCTTCTGCGGCGAACGCGAACTCGGCGAGTTCACCTATCTCGGCGACGCCAAGCCGCAGCGCCCGCCTGCCGATGCCCGCGCGGACGCCGTCTACGACTACGTCTACCTGCGCGACAACATCGCCGGTGTGATGAGCGAGCATTGGTATCACGGCGGCGGCTGCCGGGCTTGGCTGAAGGTCAAGCGCAACACGCTGACGCATGAGATTTCGGCTGTCGAGCCGGCGGCGGGCGCCGGCTCCGCCAAGGTTGGTGCTTGATGCGCGGCAACCAGGCAAACCGTCTGGCCGCCGGCGGCCTTATCGACCGCTCGACGCCGCTGAGCTTCCGCTTCGACGGCAAGACACTCTCCGGCTTCCAGGGCGATACGCTTGCCTCGGCGCTCGTCGCCAACGGCGTCAAGCTGGTCGGCCGCTCGTTCAAATATCACCGCCCGCGCGGCATCCTGACGGCGGGTTCGGAAGAGCCCAACGCGCTGGTCGAGCTGCGCAGTGGCGCAAGGCGCGAGCCGAACACCAAGGCAACGACCGCCGAGCTCTATGAAGGGCTCGAGGCCGCCAGCCAGAACCGCTGGCCGTCGCTCAATTTCGACGTCATGGCGGTCAACCAGCTCTTCGCGCCGATTTTCGTCGCCGGCTTCTACTACAAGACCTTCATGTGGCCGGCGAAGTTCTGGGAAACGATCTACGAACCGGCGATTCGCCGCGCCGCCGGCCTCGGCCGCGCGGCGGGCATTCCCGATCCCGATCGCTATGACAAAGCGTGGGCGCATTGCGACGTGGCGATCGCCGGCTCCGGTCCGGCCGGCCTCGCCGCCGCCCTTGCCGCCGCGCGCTGCGGCGCGCGCGTCATCCTGTGCGAGGAGGATTTTGTGCTCGGCGGGCGCTTGCTTGCCGATGGCGGTACGATCGACGGGCTGCCGGCGGCCGAGTGGATTGCCCGTACCCTGGACGAACTCGCGGCGATGCCGGACGTCCGCATCATGACGCGCACGACGCTGTTCGGCGTGTATGACGGCGGTACCTATGGCGCGATCGAGCGCGTCAACGACCATCTATCGGCACCGCCGGAGCATCAGGTGCGGCAGCGGCTTTGGCGTATCGTCGCCAAGCGCTGCGTCGTCGCGGCGGGCGCGATCGAACGTCCCATCGTCTTCGCCGGCAACGATACGCCTGGCGTGATGATGGCCTCCGCCATGCGCAGCTACATCAACCGCTACGCCGCTGCACCGGCGCGACGCATTGCGCTGTTCACCAACAATGAGGATGGCTGGCGCACGGCGGAGGCTGCGATCGCAGCCGGACTGCAGGTCGCTGCGGTGATCGATGGGCGGCCAGACGTTTCGCCGGCCCGTCGCTCGCTGGCCGGCAAGGGCGGCTTCCCGGTGCTTAACGGCTCAGTCAGCGGCGTCGACGGCGGCAAGAGCGGTGTGCGCAAGATTTCCGTGTCGCTGACCGGCGGCGCGCGCGCCGAAGTCGAGGCCGACGGGCTTGCCGTCTCCGGCGGCTGGAACCCTGTGGTCGGCCTCACCTCCCATCATCGCGGCCGGCCGAAATGGCGCGACGATATCGCCGCCTTCGTGCCGGACGGCGCGCCGCCCGGCATGGTGGCGGCAGGCGCGGCGAACGGCGCCTTCGGCCTTGGCGCCTGCCTGCGGGAAGGTTTCGAGGCAGGTGTTGCAGCGGCGCGCGATGCGGGACGGAGCGGCAGTCCCGGATCGGCGGCGATCGCCGACGACGAGGCCTTTTCGCTGACGCCGCTCTGGCATGTCGCGGGCAAGGGCAAGGCCTTCGTAGACCAGCAGCATGACGTGACGGCTTCCGATGTCGAGCTGGCGCAGCGCGAGGGTTTCGAGTCGGTCGAGCATCTGAAGCGCTACACGACGCTCGGCATGGCGACCGACCAGGGCAAGACCTCGAATGTCGCCGGCCTCGCCATCATGGCGGCGGTATCGGGTAAATCCATTCCCGAGACGGGCACGACGATCTACCGGCCGCCTTATGTGCCGGTCGCCATCGGCGCCTTCGCCGGTCACCATCGCGACGAGAATTTCCATGCGACGCGGCTGACGCCGTCGCATCACTGGGCCGCCGAACAGGGCGCGGTGTTCGTCGACACCGGCCTGTGGAAACGCGCGCAATGGTATCCGTTGCCCGGCGAAAAGGACTGGCTGGAATCGGTCACCCGCGAGGTCAAGGCGGTGCGAAGCAGCGTCGGCTTCTGCGATGTCTCGACGCTGGGCAAGATCGACGTGCACGGCCCGGATGCCGGCGCCTTCCTGGACCGCGTCTATATCAACGCGTTCTCCAGCCTCGCAGTCGGCAAGGCGCGTTATGGACTGATGCTGCGCGAGGACGGTGTCGTCTATGACGACGGCACCACCTCGCGCCTGGCCGAAGACCATTATTTCCTCACAACCACGACCGCCAAGGCTGGGCTGGTGATGCAGCATCTCGAATTCTGCCGCCAGGTCCTGTTCCCCGAACTCGACGTGCAGCTGACCTCGGTCTCCGACCAGTGGGCGCAATTCTCCATCGCCGGTCCGAAGACCCGCGATCTGCTGAAGGAGATCGTCGATCCGGCCGAAGACCTGTCGAACGAAGGCTTTCCGTTCATGGGCGCGCGCGAAGTCAAGCTGCGCGGCGGCCTCAAGGCGAGGCTGTTCCGGATCTCCTTCTCCGGCGAGATGGCGTTCGAGATTTCGGTGCCGGCGCGCTACGGCGAGGCTCTGGCGCGCAACCTGATGATCGCGGGAAAGCCGTTCGGCGTGACGCCTTACGGCACCGAGGCGCTCGGCGTGATGCGCATCGAAAAGGGCCATGTCGCCGGACCGGAGCTCAACGGCACCACAACCGCTGCCGATCTCGGTCTCGGCAAGATGATGTCGACCAAGAAGGATTTCATCGGCCGCGTCATGGCCGGCCGCGAAGCATTCGTCGCGCCGAACCGGCAGGTGGTCGTCGGCATCAAGCCGATCGACAAGGCGCGCCGCCTGCGCTCCGGCGCACACATCATTCCCAAGGGCCAGACCCCCGGCCCAGACAACGACCAGGGCTATATCACCTCGGTCTGCTTCTCGCCGGTGCTCGACCAGTGGATCGGGCTCGGCCTCTTCGAGCGCGGCCGCGAGCGCATCGGCGAGATCGTGCGCGCGCATGATCCGCTGCGTGGCGAGGAGTACGATGTCGAGCTCTGCAATTCCGTTTTCTACGATCCGGATGGAGGGCGCCAGCGTGGCTGATTTTTCCTGGAACATCCGCAGCCCGCTCGAGCGCGCCCTGGTCGCCGGCCGTTATGGCGCGCCGGGCGAAGCCGGCGTGTCGCTGACCGAGATCCGCAATTTCGACCTCGTTCAGGTGATGGCGCGGCGCGGCAAGGCGGCCGAGACGGTCAATGCCGCGAAGGCTCGCTTCGGCGTCGGCGCGCCGGAAACACCCGAGGCGGTCGACACGGCCGACGCGACGCTGATCTGGTCGGGACCGGACCAGTTCCTGGTGCTGTCGAGAGGCGGCGGGCAAAGGATGGAGACCCTTGCCCGCGTGTTTGCCGGTTTGGCCTCGCTTTCCGATCAATCACATGCGCGCGCGTTGATCAGCGTTTCCGGCGACAAGGCGCGCACGATGCTGGCCAAGGTGTCGTCGATCGACCTGCACCCCGAAATGTTCCCGGTCGGCACAGCAGCCGCCACCTCGATCGACCATACCAGCGTGACGCTCTGGCGCGGGAAGAACCGACAAGACGGCCAGGCCGTGTTCAACCTCTTGGTATTCGCAACCTTCGCCGAAAGCCTGTGGCACACGATGCTCGACTCGGCCGCGGAGTATGGCGTGACGATCGCGCATTCCGAGGAATTGGCGTAGGCGCCTCGCCGAGCGCGCCGCGGCGGCGAGAGGCGTTCTTTCGATGCGCATCATCCGCCACGGGCTTTCGCCGATGGCGGATGATTCGAGGTTGCCACCTTCTTATTCCGCAGCCAGCGCCAGCTGCGGTCTTTCGATGCCTTCGACCTGTTCCGGCTCCTGCGCCTGCTCGCCTGTCTTGGCCGTCTTGGGCTCGCGGCCGAAGAACAGGGCATAGCCCGCCGGCAGCACCAGGATGGTGAGCACGGTGGCGACGAGGATGCCGCCCATCATGGCGTAGGCCAGAGGCCCCCAGAAGACGGCGCGCGAGATCGGGATCAGCGCAAGCACCGCGGTCAGCGCCGTCAGCATGATCGGGCGGAAGCGGCGCACCGCAGCGCCGACGATCGCTTCCGATCGATCCATGCCGGCGGTGATGTCCTGGTCGATCTGGTCGACCAGAATGATCGAGTTTCGCATGATGATGCCAAGCAGCGCGATGACGCCGAGGATGGCGACAAAGCCGAACGGCGCGCCGCTGATCAGAAGGGCTGCCGCGGCGCCGATGATGCCCAGCGGGCCGGTGGCCAGCACCAGCATCGACTTGCCGAAATGCTGCAGCTGGACCATCAGCAAGATGACGATGACGGCCAGCATGATCGGTGCCTTGGCGGCGATCGAGGCCTGGCTTTCGGCCGAGTCCTCCGCGCCGCCCTGGACCTCGATCTTGTAGCCGGGCGCAAGGCCGGCGCGGAGGTCCTTCATGTCGTTGTACATCTTGGTGACGACGTCGTTCGACTGCACGCCATCCGGCAACGTGGCGCGCACGCTGATGGTCGGCAGACGGTCGCGCCGCCACTCTATGCCCTGCTCCATCACCGGCACCACCTTCGCCACCTGGGACAGCGGCACGGAGCCACCGAAGTCGGTCGGGATATAGACGGAGTCGACCGAGGAGAGCAGATGACGGGTCGCCTCCGGCTCGCGGGCGACGATCGAGACCGTCTCTTCGCCGTCGCGGAAATCGTCGAGCGGCGCACCGGACATCGTTGCCTGCAGCATCTGGCGAATGCGCTGCGATGTGACGCCTAGTGCCCGGGCTCGGTCCTGGTCGATCACCAGCTTCATCGCCGGCACCGGCTCCAGCCAGTCGTCATGGACGGCGCCGAGCAGCGGGTTTGCTTCGAACCTTGCCTTCACCTCGTCGGCGATGCGGCGCACCTCCTGGCGATCCGGCCCCATGATGCGCATTTGCACCGGCCAGCCGGTCGGCGGTCCGAGGAACAAACGATCGACCTTGGCGCGGATCGACGGGAAGTCCTTGGCGAGAATGCCTCGCATCTTGACGATCAGCCGCTCGCGCGCCGGCTCATCCTTGGCCATCACCAGAAGCTGGGCGAAGTTCGGATTGCGAAGCTGCTGGTCGAGCGGCAGGAAGAAGCGCGGGGCGCCCTCGCCGATATAGGTGGCGATGAAGCGCTTGTCCTGGTCGTCCATCATCTTCGCTTCGAGCGCCTTGGCTTGGTTCTCGACCTCCTTGATCGAGGTACCTTCCGGCAGCCAGAGATCGACCAGGATTTCCGGACGTGACGACTGCGGGAAGAAGTTCTGCGGGATGAACTGGAAGGCCCAGAGGCTGGTGCCGAAAGTGACCAGCGTCATCGCCAGCACGATGATGCGGTGGCGCACGGCCCAGGTGACCGTCGCACGCAGCCGCCGGTAGAAGCCGGTATCGAAGACGTCGTGGTGGGTGCCGGCGTGCTTGCGCTGCTTCAGGATCATGTAGCCCAGCCAGGGCGTGAAATAGACCGCGACGAACCACGACACGACCAGTGCGATGCCGACGACATAGAACAGCGTGCGCACATATTCGCCCGCGGTGGAGGCCGCGAAGCCGACCGGGATGAAGCCCGCGGTGGTGATCAGCGTGCCGGTCAGCATCGGGAAGGCGGTCGAGGAATAGGCGAAGCTCGCCGCCTCGATCTTGACCAGCCCCTCCTCCAGCTTGCGCTCCATCATCTCGACGACGATCATGGCGTCGTCGACCAGCAGACCGAGCGCGATGATCAGCGCGCCGAGCGAGATGCGCTGCAGGTCGATGCCGATCTCGTACATGATGGCGAAGGTGGCGGCTAAAACCAGCGGGATGGCGATGGCGATCACCAGGCCGGAGCGCCAGCCGATCGACAGGAACGAGACGACGAGAACGATCAGCAACGCTTCGCCGAGCGCCTCCATGAATTCGTTGACGGCATCCTTGACCACCTCCGGCTGGTCGGAGATCTGATCGACAGCAACGCCATAAGGCAGCCCCTCCTCGAAGCGCTTGTAGGTCGCCTCGACATCCTTACCGACGTCCCTGACATTGAAGCCCTTGGCCATGACGACGCCGACCTGGACGCTTTCGTGGCCGTTGAAGCGGTACTTGCGCTCATAAGGGTCCTCGAGGCCGGAAGAGACCGTGGCGATGTCGCCAAGACGTGTCACCTGATTGCCGGCGCGCAGCCTCAGCTCGCGGATATCGGCGGCCTTGGTGACGTCGCCCTCGACCGAGATGCGAACCGAGCGCAGGCCGGTATCGACCGAGCCCGCCGGATCGACGGCGTTCTGCCCTTTCACGGCATTCTGCAGGTCAAGCACCGTCAGGCCGCGCTCGGCGAGCGCCTTGGAGGACACATCGATATAGATCTTCTCGGGCTGGTCGCCAATGATGACGGCCTTTTCGACGCCCGGCGTCGCCAGCAGCATGTCGCGCGCCTGAACGGCGAATTTCTTCAGCTCGGGATAGGTGAAGCCGTCGCCGCTGATCGAATGCAGCGTGATGAAGGTGTCGCCGAACTCGTCGTTGAAATAGGGGCCGAGCAGGCCCTGCGGCAGTTCGTTGGCGATATCGCCGACCTTCTTGCGCACCTGGTAGAAGGCATCCTTCACCTCCTCGGCGTTGGTGTCGCCCTTTACCTGGAGCGTGATGATGGCGCTGCCGGCGCGGGTGTAGGAGCGGACAAAGTCGAGATGCGGCGTCTCCTGCAGCTTGCGCTCGATCTTGTTGACGACCTGGTCTTCCATGTCCTGGATCGAGGCGCCCGGCCAGACTGCCTGCACGACCATGACGCGGAAGGTGAAGTCCGGGTCTTCCTTCTGGCCCATGCGCATCAGGCCGAGCGCGCCGGCCAGGATGATGAGGCCGAACAGGAAGCGCGCGATGCTCGGATGCCCGATCGCCCAGCGCGAGAGGTTGAAGGGACGCTTTTCAGTGCTGCTGTCCGTGGTCATGGCGCAGGTCCAGTCCAATTGGCGGCAAGGCAGCATGCCTTGCGGCTCATGAGTTCTCGGTGGGCTTCCGGGCGGCGAGCACCTCAAGCGGAGAGAGACTCGCAATCGCGCTCGACGCGGCCGTGGTGCGGGGGATACCAATGCCGCGTCTCGTCGATCGGGCGATTTCGCCGCCCGGAACCCATGCCCTGCCCGGCTCGCGGCTCACGGCAGCGAGGTCGGGAAAGGCGTTCTTTCGCCTGGTTAGCGCAGGCTGCTGGTGGCGGCGACGTCATCCTCCGCCGAGGCGGACTGCTGGGCGGCATCGCCGGAAGGCTTCACTTTCAGATTGTCGGTCATGAACTGTGTGCCGGCGGCCACCACCACGTCGCCCTGCTTTAAACCTTCGGCAACGGCAACGCCGTCGGCGGTGAAGTTCGCCACCTTGATCGGGCGCGGATGCACCGTGTCGGACGCGCGGTCGACCGTCCAGACGATGTGCTTGCCGTCCTTCTCAGCCATCGCGGTCAGCGGGATAGACACCAGCTGCGCCTTGCTGCCGACGGTCGCCGCGACATTGGCGGTCATGCCGAGCAGCACCCGCGCATCGTTGGGCAGCGACACCCGGACCGCGAAGGTGCGCGACTGCGGATCGGCGCTGCCGGCCACCTCGCGGACCTTGCCGTCAAGGGTCAGCGCCTCGTCCGACCAGAAGCTCGCCTTGACCTCCTTGCCCGGCCGGAAGCCGGCGATGTCCATTTCCGGCACCGCGATCAGCACTTCCTTCTCGCCGTCGACGGCAACCGTCATGACCGGCGTGCCGGCGCCGACCACCTGACCGATATCGGCCGAGATGGCGGTGACGATGCCGGCCTTGCCGGCCTTGAGATCGGTGTAATGGACCTGGTTCTGCGCCTGGGCCAGGGTCGAACGGGCGGCATCGCGCGTCGCCACGGCCTGATCATAGCTCAGAACGGCCTGATCGAGCTGCGACTTAGGCGCGAAGTTCTTGGCATAGAGCTGCTCGGCGCGCTTCCTGGCGAGATCGACGGTCTCGACCTGCCGCTCGGCGGCGTCGAGGCTCGCCTCGGCGCTCTTCACCGACAGCTCGTAGTCGGAGGGGTCGACGCGGGCAAGCACGTCGCCCTCGTTCACATGCTGGCCGATGTCGACGAGACGCTCGGTGACCTTGCCGGCGATGCGGAAGCCGAGATTCATCTCGGTGCGGGCGCGCACCGAACCGGAATAGTCGAGCTGGCGCGTGGTCTCGGCCTCGCCGATCTCGACGACCTTCACCGGCCGGATGACTTCCTGGGCTTCCGCTTTCTTCTCTTGGCTGCAGCCGGCAAGCCCGAGCGCCGCGACAACGACGCCGACGACTGGGAGGCCTGCGGCCGGCAGCCTGCGGAGGATGGAACTGGACAAAGACACCTTAGCACTCCCGAACTGGAGATAAACGTCGACCGGCACCCGGCGGGGCAGCGGCTATTTCAAGGCTCTGATTGCGTAGTCGATGAGGTCGTCCGGCATTGCCCGGTTGGTCTTGGCAAGGCACTGAGCGACCATCTGCGGATGGCACAGGATGACGGTGGAGGCGCCGAAACAGCGAGAGGCGATCACCGGGTCCTGCTTCCTGAACTCGCCGGCCTCTATGCCGTCGCGGATGACGTCGGCGAGCAGGTCGTGGATGCGGTCGACATGCTTGTCGATGACGCCCCAGTCGCGCTCGAGCGCGACGATCACCATCTCATGCACCTTCTGGTCGTCGAGCATGACTTCCAGCGTCATCTTGTACTGGGCGTGAACGTAACGGCGCAGCCGCTCCTCCGCGCTGATCGGCAGGCGCGAAATCTCGTAGGCCATCGCGTAGCTGGCGCCGAGCATGCGGCCGCAGACGGCCTGGTGGATTTCGACCTTGGAGGCGAAGAAGCGGTAGATGTTGGCCGGCGACATGCCGAGCTCGCGGGCAATGTCGGCAACGTTGGTCTTGCCGTAGCCGTAATGCCGGAACAGGCGCTCGGCACAGTCGAGAATGCGCGTCACATTCTCCTGTCTGGCGGGGTCGGCCACAATGTTGGCGGCTTCTGACATGATGCTTTCGATTTACGAGTGACGAATTTCAATTTTCGTCACTCGTAAATCGAAAGCAGCGAGGAGTCAACGCGGAATCGATATACGCGTACAAAATGGTGACAGATGGTGACAGTTGCGAGGGGTGGGCGTGGGTCACGCTGACGACTAGCCATTGACGCCTGTGACGTCGTCATCCACGGGCGGAGCAAGGAGCGAAGCGCCGCGCGCAGACCCGAGGATCCATTCCGTGACCTATGTCAAAGAATACAACGGTATCAATATGTTACGCCAATATGCATCTGACGTCCACCTGCCAGCTATTCTCAACCGCTGGGACATGGCCGCATGGTCACGGAATGGATCCTAGGGTTTCCGCGACGTCGCTTCGCGACTGCTCCACCCTAGGATGACGAACTCAGAGGCCCTTCGCCATTTCCCTCAACCTGAACTTCTGGATCTTCCCCGTGGATGTCTTCGGAATCTCGGCGAACACCACCGCCTTCGGCACTTTGAAGCGGGCGAGCAACCCACGGCAATGCTCGATGATCTCGGCCTCGCTCGCAACCATGCCGGGCTTCAGCTCGACATAGGCGACAGGCACCTCGCCCCATTTCTCGTCTGCGCGGGCAACCACTCCGCAAGAGGCGACGGACGGATGCTTGTAGAGCGCGTCCTCGACCTCGATGGACGAGATGTTCTCGCCGCCCGAGATGATGATGTCCTTCGAGCGGTCCTTGAGCTGGATGTAGCCGTCCGGGTGCATGACACCGAGATCGCCGGAGTGGAACCAGCCGCCGGCAAAAGCCTCGTCGGTGGCCTTGCGGTTCTTCAGGTAGCCCTTCATGACGATGTTGCCGCGGAACATGACCTCGCCGATGGTCTGGCCGTCGGCCGGCGTCTCGACCATCGTCTCGGGGTTCATCACGGTCAACCCTTCCAGCGCGGCATAGCGCACGCCCTGGCGCGCCTTCTTCGCCGTCCTCGGGCCCTTCTCCAGCTCGTCCCACTCATTGTGCCATTCGTTGACGACGGCCGGCCCATAGGTCTCGGTCAGGCCGTAGAGATGGGTGACGGCGAAGCCGGCATCGGCCATGCCGGAAAGCACTGCCTCGGGCGGCGGCGCGGCGGCCGTGTTGAAGGTGACGGTCTGGGCAAACTGGCGCTTGTCCTCGTCTTTCGCGTTGATCAGCACCGACATAACGATCGGCGCCCCGCAAAGATGGGTAACGCGATGGTCGGCGATGGCATCATAGATCGGCTTTGCCCGTACCCAGCGCAGGCAGACATGGGTGCCGGCCTGCACGGCGAGTGTCCAGGGAAAGCACCAGCCGTTGCAGTGGAACATCGGCAGCGTCCAGAGATAGACGGCGTGCTTGGCCATGCCCGCATGGATGGTGTTGGTGTAGGCCATCAGCGCGGCGCCGCGATGATGGTAGACGACGCCCTTTGGATTGCCGGTCGTGCCGGAGGTGTAGTTCAGCGAGATGGCGTCCCATTCGTCGTCGGGCATCGACCATGCAAAAGCCTCGTCGCCGCCGGCGACGAAATCCTCATAGTCGAGCGTGCCGATCCGCTCGCCCTTCGGATAGGGCGCATCGGCGGCGTAGTCGGGGTCGTCATAGTCGATGACCAATGGCTTGGCCTTGGCCGATGCCAGCGCCTCCCTGACCACGCCCGAGAACTCGCGGTCGACGATCAGCACCTTGGTGTCGGCATGGTCGAGCTGAAAGGTGATGACCGCGGCATCGAGGCGGGTGTTCAGCGAATGCAGCACCGCCTTCACCATCGGCACGCCGAAATGCGCCTCCAGCATCGGCGGCGTGTTCGACAGCATCACCGTGACCGTATCCCCCTTGCCGATGCCGTGCTTCGACAGCGCCGAGGCGAGCTTCAGCGACCGCCGCCAGAAATCTCGATAAGAGATGCGCTGGCTGCCGTGGATGATGGCGACATGGTCGGGATAGGTCTTGGCCGCCCGCTCAAGGTAGGTGAGCGGCGTCAGCGGCTGGTGGTTGGCGGCGTTCCGGTCGAGATCCTGTTCGTAGGGATTGGCCATCCCATCCTCCCCAAAAGTCTTTTCGAGCTTTCTAACCGCAGGCCCGCGATCATGCCATCCCCCTGAACGACTGGGAAATGCTATGACATGAGCGCTCGGTAGAATGGCTGCCCCGATCATGCCGGCGCCGGAGGACGAATAACCCAGCCGGCTGGATTTGACTTTTGTCGACAGCCGTGACTAATGTCAGCCGAGGAGGCGGCATGGCGATCCGACCGGCAGAACAGCTCATCCACAAGGCCGCCTGGCTTTACTATGCGCATGGCCTTCGCCAGGACGAGGTGGCGAACCAGCTCAAGATTTCGCGCGCATCGGTCGCCATGTATCTTCGCAAGGCGCGGGAGACCGGCATCGTCAACATCTCGACCTCGACGCAGCTTTTCACCGACGATGTCATGGCACGCAGGCTGGAGGACGCCTTCAAGCTCGACGCCGTCTGGATCGCGCCGGAAAACGCCTATGTCGCCGACCCGTCGACCGACATCGCCGTCCTGGCGGCGAGCGTCTTCCTGGAACTGGTGAGTAAGGGCGACCGCATCGGCGTCGCCTGGGGCCGCACGGTCTACACCATCGCCGACATCATGTCCTATGCCGATCTGCAGGACGTCACCGTGGTGCAGCTCTGCGGCAATCTCGGCGCGCCCTATTCCTACCGACCCGATCAGTGCACGATGGAGATCGCGCGGCGGCTGAACGCCAAGGGTCTGAACTTTTACGCGCCGCTGGTGCTGTCCACGGAAGAATTGGCAGAGGGCCTGCGCGCCGAGCCGGTGATCCGCGACCAGCTTGCCGGCATCAGCGACTGCGATCTCGCGCTCTATTCCGTCGGCGCCGTGGACGCCGACAGCCATCTGGTCAAATGCGGCGCGCTGACGCCGGCCGAAATGGCCGCGCTCCGCAAGGAAGGCGCGGCCGGCGTCATCGCCGGACAGATCATCGATGCAAGCGGCGAGGCGCTCGACTGCAGCTACAACCGGCGGGTCATTTCCGCCGAGCTCGCCTCGCTGCGCGCCATCGGGAAGCGGCTGATGGTGGTGCAGGAGGACAGCAAGTTCGAGCCGCTGCTGGCCGCAATCGGCGGCGGACTCTGCACCCATCTGGTGGTCGGCGCGCATATGGCGGGGCGCCTTCTCGATCACGCCGGCGCGGTCAGCAAAAAGGCCTCGTAGGAACCACCCTCGCCGCTTCTGTCATCAAGACGTCGCGGCTTCCTGTTCATGAGCAGACAAAATACGGAATCGGACGGAACGACATGAAGAACCTTTGGAACGACGCCGACGCGGAAAAGATGGTTGCCGACTACGCGAGGAAGGGCTTCCGCCGCGACCTTGCGCTGCGCGTCTATACGACCCGCCTGCTCGGCGGCGAGCCGCGGCTGGTGCTGCATGGCGGCGGCAATACCTCCTGCAAGACTAAGGCCACCGATCTGGTCGGTGACGAATGGGACGTCCTCTGCGTCAAGGGCAGCGGCTGGGACATGGCCGTCATCGAGCCGCAAGGCTTGCCGGCGGTGAAGATGGGCGCGCTGCTCAAGGCGCGCGCCCTGGACACGCTCTCCGACGAGGACATGGTGGCGCTGCAGCGTTCCAATCTCATCGACCCCGCCTCGCCGAATCCATCGGTCGAGACACTCCTGCACGCCTTTCTGCCGCTTAAATTCGTCGACCATACGCATTCGACCGCGATCCTTGCCATCGTCGACCAGGAGAACAGCAAGGCGCTGGTGAAGACGGTGTTCGGCGACAAAATCGGCTACGTGCCCTACATCAAGCCGGGCTTCGAGCTCGCCAAGGTCGCGGCAGACGTTTTTGACACCGACCCCAGCGTCGAAGGCCTGATCCTCGACAAGCACGGCATCTTCACCTTCGGCGACGATGCCAGGCAGGCCTATGACCGCATGATCCACTATGTGACCATCGCCGAGGACTATATCGCCAAGAACGGCAAGCCGCAGGCGACCAAGGCGGCGCTGCCGGCAAAGCTTGCCAAGGCGAGCGACATCGTGCCGACTCTGCGCGGCGCTGTCGCAGTGGCGCGCGGCGAAGGCCGCTTCGACCGAATGATCAGCGATTTCCGCACCTCGGATGCGATCGTCGATTTCATCAATTCGGCCAGGATCGCCGAGCTGGCCGGACGCGGCGTGTCGACGCCCGATCTGTCGATCCGCATCAAGACCGGGCCGATGGCGGTCCCGGCTCCCGACGCCGACAAGCTCGGCGACTACAAGGTCGCCGTGCGTGGTCATGTCGAGGCTTTCGCCAAGGACTACCGCGCCTATTTCGAGACCAACGACGCGCTGGATGACGTCAAGCGCACCATGCTCGACCCGATGCCGCGGCTGACGCTGGTGCCGGGTCTCGGCATGTTCGGCCACGGCCGCACGCTGAAGGACGCGAAAATCGCCTCCGATATCGGCGAGATGTGGATCGAGGCGGTGCGCGGCGCGGAAGCCATCGGCAATTTCCAGCCGCTCTCCAAGGCCGACCTCTTCCCGCTCGAATACTGGTCATTGGAGCAGGCCAAGCTCGCCTCGAACAAGCCAAAGCCGCTGACCGGCCAGGTGGCGTTGATCACCGGCGGCGCCGGGGCGATCGGCGCCGCGACGGCGAAGCTGTTCGCCGCAAACGGTGCGCATGCGGTCATCGTCGATCTCGATCCGGCCAAGGCCGCGGAAGCGGCAAAGGCGGCGGGTAACAATTCGATCGGGGTCGGCGCCGACATCACCAGCCCGGCCGAGGTGCGCGCCGCCTTCGACAAGGCGGTCGCGGTCTATGGCGGCGTCGACATCCTGGTCTCGAATGCAGGCGCGGCCTGGGAAGGTCGGATCGGCGAAATCGACGACGCGCTGCTGCGCAAGAGCTTCGAGCTCAACTTCTTCGCCCACCAGTCGGCGGCGCAGAACGCGGTGCGCATCATGCTCGAACAGGGCACGGGCGGCGTGCTTCTGTTCAACACCTCCAAGCAGGCCGTCAATCCCGGGCCGAAATTCGGCGCCTACGGCCTTCCCAAGGCGGCGACGCTATTCCTGTCGCGTCAGTATGCCCTGGACTACGGCGCCTACGGCATCCGCTCGAACGCGGTCAACGCCGACCGCATCCGGTCCGGGCTTTTGACCGATGCCATGATTGCCAACCGCTCGGGCGCGCGCGGTGTCTCGGAAAAGGAATACATGTCCGGCAATCTGCTCGGCCAGGAAGTGACGGCCGACGACGTGGCGCAGGCCTTCCTGCATCAGGCGCTGGCCGAACGCACCACCGCCGACGTAACGACGGTGGACGGCGGCAATATCGCCGCGGCGCTGCGCTGAAGAAACAGGAGATCTCTCTGAGCGGCCCGTCGCTTTCCCAGAACGACGGGCCGCTCTCTCCGTGTCGCGACCCAGGTCAGGACTGAAGCCCATTTCACGTCTGCTGGGAAACTGCTCCAACCGGTCAAAATCCGCGCAAATCTTTTGCTTATTGCTCGAACAGCTTTAAGGGGGTGCCTTGCGCCTCGCTTGCGGGACACAAGGCTGGAGCCGGTATGCAATCCAGGGAAGTGCCTTATTTCAGCCAGTGGGAATCGCCCGGCATGACTTTGCCGCTGTTGGCGGAGGGACCATCGGCTCTGCACCGCGACCCGCTGTGGCGCAATTCCGGCGCGGAGACGATTGAGGATTATGCGCGCTGGGCCGTGAATGTCTGCGGCATGGCCTGCCTGAAGATGATCCTTGCCGCGCGCGGCGAAATTCATCCGACGCTTGAGCTCGCCCGCGCCTGCACGGCCTATGGCGGCTATGTCGTCAATGAAGGCGACGGTACGATCAAGGGGCTGATCTACAAGCCCTTCGTCCGGTTCGTGCGCGAACGTTTCGGCCTGTTCGCCGAGACGGTGACGAATGTCGATGCGGCCACGATGCCCGGTCTTCTTTGCAAGTGGCGCTACTTCATCGCCTCGGTTCATCCAGGCATCCGCTGGCCCGAGCGCGAGCCGCCGTCCAAGGGCGGGCATCTGGTACTGGTGACTGCAGCCTCGCCAGGCGAAATCCGCTTCCACAACCCTTCCGGACACGACAGGCAGAGCCAGGCGGACGTCACGCTGCCGCTCGCCAGTTTCGACCGCTTTTTCGCCCGGCGCGGCATCGCCGTCGGTTTCTGATCCTTGAGCATTGTGGAGATGTCGATGGCCGAAAAAAGACTGCGTATTGGTGTGCTCTTTGGCGGGCGGTCCGCCGAGCACGACGTGTCGGTGCTTTCGGCGAACAATGTCATGGGCGCGCTGGAGCCGGGGAAGTATGATGCCGTTCCGATCTTCGTCACCCGCGAAGGGCAATGGCTGCTCAGCCGATTCGAGGACGGCGCGCTGGCGACACCGTCGAACGGAGCGGAGGTCTGTCTGGTGCCCGGCGGGCATGGCCGAATGCTGGCCGTTCCGGCCGAAGGGCCGCCTTACGAGTTGCCCGCGATCGACATTCTGTTTCCCGTCCTGCACGGTCTCCATGGCGAGGACGGCGCCGCGCAAGGACTGGCGGAGGTGGCGCGCGTGCCGCTTGCCGGCTGCGGTATTCTCGGTTCGGCCACGGCGCTCGACAAGGATATCGCCAAGCGGTTGCTGAAGGCGGCCGGCCTGCCCACGGCACGGTCCATCACCATCCTGCCCGCGGCCGCGCCTGGCTTCCCGGAGATCGAGCAGGCGCTCGGACTCCCGGTCTTCATCAAGCCGGCCCGCCAGGGCTCTTCCGTCGGCGTCAGCAAGGTCTCCGACGAAACGGACTATCAGGCGGCGCTCGCCGAAGGCTTCAGGCACGACGGCAAGCTGCTGGCGGAGGAATTCATCCGCGGCCGCGAGATCGAATGCAGCGTGCTTGAGGACACGGAAGGTGGCCTCTTCGTCTCCCGTCCCGGCGAGATCGTGCCGGCCGAAAGCCACGGCTTCTACAGCTATGACGCCAAATATATCGATAAGGATGGAGCAGCACTTAAGGTGCCCGCCGAATTGCCCGAGACGATCGAAGGCGATATCCGCGAGACGGCGGCGAAGGCGTTTCGCGCGCTGGGTTGCGACGCGATGGCGCGCGTCGACTTCTTCGTGAGACCGGACATGACGTTCCTGATCAACGAGCTCAACACCATTCCGGGCTTCACCGACATCAGCATGTACGCCAAGGCGATGGCGGCAAGCGGCATCAGCTACCCGGAACTCATCGACCGGCTGGTGGCGCATGGGCTGGCGTGTGCCGCTCGATCTGCCTGAGCGACTCCGGGAATAAAAAGAGCGGCCCGGGAGCCGCTCTTTTGCCTTCAGGCGCGTGGCCTACTTCGCGTTGGGGTTCGGCATCCAGGCCGGCATGGCGACATCGGCATGGGCGAACTGCGGCAGCTTGGCCGACAGGTCTTCCATGTTCTTGATGTCCTTGTCGATAAGTTCCTTCTGGGTGATCAGCGTCGGCGGCACGATGACGTTGTGGCCGGGATCCTCGCCGGCGAGCAGCTGCGCCAGCGCGCGCACCGAGACCTGGCCGACGACTGCCGGGTTGGTGGCGGCGGTGGCGGCCCAGGCGCTGTCCGGCTCGCGCATCGCGGCGATGTCGGACGTCGAGATGTCGGCCGAGTAGATCTTGATGCCCTTGTTGAGGCCGGCCTCGTCGACGGCGATCTTCACGCCCTTGGCGAACTCGTCGTAAGGCGCGAACATCACCTTGATATCGGGATGCGCCTGCAGCACCGAGCGCGCCTGGTTGGCGACGGAATTGGCGATCGGATTGTCGAGCGTGCCGAACATGGCGACCTCGCTGATGCCGGAATGTTTCTTCTTCACGTCGACCCAGGTTTCGTTGCGGCGGTCGAGCGGGGCGATGCCGGCGACATAGACATAGCCGGCCTTCCAGGCGTCGCCATTGTCCTTGACCGCCTGTTCGAGCGCGAGGCGCGCGAGATCGCGGTCGGACTGCTCGATCTGCGGGATCTTCGGGTTCTCGACATTGACGTCGAAGGCGACGACCTTGATGCCGGCGTCGACGGCGCGCTGGGCGGCGTCCTTCATCGATTCCGTCAGGCCGTGCTGGATGATGATGCCCTGCACGCCGAGCGCGATCGCCTGGTCGACCATGTCGGCCTGGAGCGCTGCGTCCTGGCGGCTGTCCAGCACGCGTAGATCGACGCCGAGCGCCTTGGCCTGCGCCTCTACGCCGGAGAGATAGGCCTGGAAGAAGTCACCGGTGGAGAGATAGCGCACCAGCGCGATCTTGACGCCCGGCTTGTCGAATGGCGCCGGACGGTCCGCCGCCAATGCTGTGCCCTGCATGAGCAGCGCCGCGCCCGCGAGGCCGAGTGCGGCCTTCCCCAAAAGTCTTCTTGTGATGCTCACTTCGTCTTCCTCCGTTTTGTTCTCAATGCCCCGGTCGAAACTATCTCTTGCCCCTGCCGGAAAGGGCGAAGGTGAAGACAAGGGCGACGACGAGAACCGCGCCCTTGACGAAATCCTGCGTGTAGTAAGGGGCGTTCATCATCGTCAGGCCCTGCAGCAGGACGCCGACGAACACCGCGCCGACGGCCGTGCCGAAAGCGTTGGGCTTGGCGGCGCCGAGCACCGCGTAGCCGATAAGCGCCGCCGCTACTGCGTCGAGCAGCAGATTATTACCCGAGGCGATATCGCCGCGTCCAAGCCGGGCAGCGAGCAAAATCCCGCCGATCGAGGCAAAAACTCCCGAAATGACATAGGCCCAGATCTTGTATGCCTTGACAGGCGCGCCGGCCAGTTCGGCGGCGCGTTCGTTGCTGCCGACGGCATACATCATGCGGCCGAAGCGGGTGTATTCGAGGAAGAACCAGATGAGCGCGGCGAGCACGACCAGCACCACCACCGAGACCGGGATCAGGTTCGGAATGAAGAAGTCGATGCGGTGGCGGCCGAGCGCCAGGAAGGCTTCCGAGAACTTGCCGTTGGCGACCGAGCCGTCGGGCATCGTCATGCCGGTGGCGATCGAGCGGCCTTCGGTCGGAATGCGTTGCAGGCCGAGCAGCAGGAACATCATGCCGAGCGTCGCGAGCAGATCCGGCACGCGCATGTAGACGATGAGCCAGCCATTGATGAGGCCGACGACCGCGCCGATCACGAGGCAGGCGATGACGGCGACGACGGCGTTCTGCTCCAGCACAACCATGGCATAGGAAGCCGCCATCATGGCGCTGGTGGCGACCGAGCCGATCGACAGATCGAAGCCGCCGACGACAAGTGTCGCGGTGACGCCGAGTGCCAGCACGCCGGTGATGGCGACCGACTGGAAGATGAAGACGGCGCTTTGCGGCGAGGCGAAGCCGTCGGCGGCGATCGCGAAATAGGCGATCAGCCCGACCAGCAGGATGATGAAACCATAGCGGATCGCATAGTCGCGCAATGTTATCGAACGCCCCCGCGCTGCTGCCCTCTCCGCCAAACTGGAACTCATGCCTGCACTCCAAGTCTCGTCATCCATACGATCTCACGCCGCGCTGGTGAGCGGCCCGCCGGCCACCTCAGCCAGCAGCCGATCGAGATCGATGTCATCGTTCCTGTGCTCGCCGACGATCGCGTGCTCCGACATCACCAGGATGCGGTCGGCGGTCTCCAGGGCCTCGTCGATCTCGGTGACGAAGAGCAGTGTGGCGCGGCCATCGGCGCTCGCCCTGAGCTTGGTTGCGATGTCGCGCCGAGCCGAGATATCGACGCCCTGGAACGGCTCGTCGAGGATGAACAGGCGCGAGGCCTGCGACATCCAGCGCGCCACCATCACCTTCTGCTGGTTGCCGCCCGAAAGCGCGGAAAGCTCGTCCTTCTCGGAGCGGCAGACGATGCCGAGCTCGTCGATCTGGCGGCGTGCGGCAGCCCGCTCTGCCCGCTTCTTCATGACACCGAAGCCGGACATGCGCTTGAGAAACGGCAGGCTGATGTTGCGTTCGATGTTGAAGCCGTCGACGATGCCGCTCATCGCGCGGTCCTTGGCCACGAGGAAGACGCCGGCAGCGATCGCCTCGCACGCGGATCCCGGTGCGTAGGGCTTACCGTCCATATGCATGGTGCCGGCGAGCGGCCTGCGCACGCCGAACAAAGTTTCGGCGAGCGCCGTCTTGCCGACGCCGACCAGGCCGGTGATCGCCACCACCTCCCCAGCGCCGAGCGTCATCGAGATCGGTCTGGCGCCGGGCGCCAGCTGCAGGCCTTGGGCGGTGAAGACCGCGCGCGCCGAGCTTCTGGCAATGACCCGGTCGAGCAGGATCTTGCGGCCGAGCATGGCATTGACCGCGCCCTCATAGTCGAGCGGCTTCCGGTCGAACACGCCGGAGACGACGCCGTCACGCATCGAGACGATGCGGTCTGCCAAGCGCCTGATGTCGGACATGCGATGCGAGATATAGAGGATCGCGACACCCTGCCCGCGCAGCCTGTCGATCAGCGCAAACAGCCGGTCGGCCTCGGCGCTCGACAGCGAGGAGGTCGGCTCGTCGAGGATCAGCACTTTCGGCTGGTGCGCCATGGCGCGGGCAATCGCGACCATCTGACGATCGGCGAGTGAGAGGTCCGCGACGCGTGCCTTAAGATCGAGCGTAAGCCCCATGCGGTCGGCGACGGCCCTGGCTTCGACGCGGACATTGGCGGGCTTGAACAGCAGCGATGCGCCCTTGCCGCTCAGCCGGTCGAGCGTCAGGTTGGTGGCGACGTCGAGATCTGCGACAACGCCGTCATTGATGTTCTGATGAACGGTGACGACACCGGCGCGGATCGCTTCTGCCGGCGAGCCGGGATCGAAGGCCTGGCCGGCGAGCCGCATCGTGCCGCCGCCGCGCGCGTAGACGCCGCTGACGATCTTGACCAGGGTGGATTTGCCGGCGCCGTTGGCGCCCATCAGCACGGTGACCTCGCCCGCATAGAGATCCAGCGCGATGCCGCCAAGCACCTCGTTCTGGCCGAAGGATTTCCTCAGGCCGTCCACACGGAACACGGCATCTGCGCCCATTCGTTCCTCCCCTGATCCATGACGCTATGGGCTCACTCGGCAATTGTCAACACGATTGACAATTGCCAGAGCGCTCCCTAGCTTGGCCCGGCCGCCGTGGCTCCGTTATCGTGGGACACCACGCGCAGGAGGGAGAGGATGACCGGGAAGTTCGAAGCATTGTCGGTGGAGACGCTGCCGAAGCGCCTCGGCGAGACCACAGCGCTTACCGAGCGCATTGGCAAGGACGCCGGCCACTGGAAAGTACGCGAGGTCGGCGACGGCAATCTGAACCTCGTTTTCATCGTCGAGGGCGACCAGGGCGCGGCGGTGGTCAAGCAGGCGCTGCCCTATGTGCGCCTGGTCGGCGACAGCTGGCCGCTGCCTTTGAAGCGCTCTTTCTTCGAGTATCACGCGCTGACGAGGCAACAGCGCCGAGCGCAAGGCTCGGTGCCCGCGATCTATTATTTCGACGAGGACCAGGCGCTAATTGTCATGGAGTATCTGGCGCCGCCCTACATCATCCTGCGTCGCGCGCTGATCGACGGCCGCGAGCTGCCGAACATTGCGCGCGACATCGGCCTGTTCATGGCCCGCACGCTGTTCCGCAGCTCGGACCTCTCAATGCCGACAAAAGAGCGCAAGGCCGATCTCGCGCTGTTCGCCGACAATGTCGAGCTCTGCGACATCACCGAGAACCTGGTGTTCTCCGATCCCTATTTCGACGCCGAGATGAACCGGCACACCAGCCCGCAGCTCGACCGCCTGGTGGCCGAATTGCGCGCCGACCGCGACCTCAAGGTCGAGGCGCAGCGGCTGAAGCACCTCTTCGCCGCCAATGCCGAAACACTGCTGCATGGCGACCTGCATTCCGGTTCGATCATGGTGACCGATACCGAGACCCGGATGATCGATCCGGAATTCGCCTTCTACGGCCCGATCGCCTTCGACGTCGGCATGCTGCTCGCCAATTTCTGGATGGCCTTCTTCTCGCAGCGGGGCCATGAGCAGAAAGGTAGCCGGGATTCGATGCGCGCCTACCTGCTTAAGGTCACGGCCGAGAGCTGGGCGGTGTTCCGCGCCGAGTTTTCGCATTTGTGGCGAACCGAGCGCACCGGCATCCTCTACCAGAAGAGCCTGTTCGAGGATCAGGGCGACCTGCTCGGTTCCGAACAGGCGCTCGACCACATGCTCTCCGGCATCTGGACCGACCTGCTCGGCTTCGCCGGCATCGAGGTGCACCGGCGTATCCTCGGTCTCGCCCACAATGCCGATTTCGAGACCATTGCCGACGCAGACCTTCGCGCCAAATGTGAAGCAAAGGCGCTGCGCTTCGGCCGCCACATCGCCGTGAACCGGCGTGAGATCCACAGCATCGACGAGGTCAACGCATTGGCCGCGCTGGTCGAACAGGAGAAGAGCCTTTGAAAGTCGGCGAACGCCACTATCGTACAATTTGGCTCAGCAACGACAAACGCTCGGTCGAGATCATCGACCAGCGCTGGCTGCCGCATGAGTTTCGCGTCGAGACGATCGGAACCGTTGCCGGCATCGCTACCGCGATCCGCGACATGTGGGTGCGCGGCGCGCCGCTGATCGGCGTCACCGCTGCCTACGGCGTCGCCATCCAGATGACCGACGATCCCTCGGACGAAGCGCTCGACGCGGCGTGGGAGACGCTGCACAAAACGCGACCGACGGCGATCAACCTGCGCTGGGCGCTGGACGAGATGCGGCGTTTTCTCAAGCCGCTGGCGCCGGGAGAGCGCGTTGAGGCCGCCTACCGGCGCGCCGCCGAGATCGCAGACGAGGATGTCGGGCTCAATCGCGCCATCGGCGAGAACGGGCTTGCCATCATCAAGGAGATCGCGGCGAAAAAGAAGCCTGGCGAGGCGGTCAACATTCTCACCCATTGCAATGCCGGTTGGCTGGCGACGGTCGACTACGGCACCGCCACGGCGCCAATCTATCTGGCGACGGAAGCCGGCATTCCGGTCCACGTCTATGTCGACGAGACCAGGCCGCGCAACCAGGGCGCCCAGCTGACCGCCTGGGAAATGGCCGGCCACGGCGTGCCGCACACGCTGATCGTCGATAACGCCGGCGGGCATCTGATGCAGCATGGCGACATCGACATGGTGATCGTCGGCACCGACCGCACGACGGCCAATGGCGACGTCTGCAACAAGATCGGCACCTATCTCAAGGCTTTAGCCGCCGCCGACAACGACGTCCCTTTCTATGTCGCGCTCCCCTCGCCCACCATCGACTGGACGGTCGCCGACGGGCTTGCGGAAATCCCGATCGAGGAGCGCGCGAGTGACGAGGTTTCGCTGGTGTGGGGTAGGACGGCCGACGGCAAGGTCGCGCAGGTGCGCGTCTCGCCCGACGCGACGCCGGCGGCAAACCCCGCCTTCGACGTGACGCCGGCTCGGCTGGTGACAGGGCTGATCACCGAGCGCGGCGTGGCGAAGGCTTCACGCGAGGCGCTGAAGGCAATGTTTCCCGAGCGCAGCTAATCTTCGCCCGGTGCTCTCGGCCGTGCTCACGCCGCACAACTATCATGAGAGCGCCGAGCGCCGCCGCTTCTTCCACGAGCATTTTTTGGTGAAGGGCAAGGAAGCGGCGAAGGCCTGCGTCGAATCCTTGCCGCGCGCGAGCGGATCGCCGCTTAGGCTCGACTCGGGCCGGATTTCAGCCCTGCAACAAGAATTGCGGCCGAAAGGGCTTCAAAAGGTTGCGGTAGGTCAGAAATCCGGCCAGAAGCAACGGGGCCGGCCGCCCGGGCGGCCTTTTCAAACACGGGCTCGAACCAGATACGGGAGACTATTCGTTGGCTCGCATCACACTGAGACAATTGCTCGACCATGCCGCCGAACAAGGCTATGGCGTGCCTGCCTTCAACATGAACAACATGGAACAGGGCCTCGCCATCATGGAGGCGGCCGAGGAGACCAAGTCGCCGGTCATCCTCCAGGCGAGCCGCGGGGCGCGCGCCTACGCCAATGATGTGGTGCTGGCCAAGCTGATCGACGCGCTGGTCGAGATCCACCCCGACATTCCGGTCTGCATGCATCTCGACCACGGCAACAACGAAGCGACCTGCGTCACCGCGATCCAGTACGGCTTCACCTCGGTGATGATGGACGGCTCGCTGAAGGAAGACGGCAAGTCGCCGGCCGACTACGCCTATAATTCAGGCATCACGCGCCGCGTCGTCGATATGGCGCATTGGGGCGGTGTCTCGGTGGAAGGCGAGATCGGCGTGCTCGGCTCGCTGGAGAGCGGCGGCGGCGAGCAGGAGGATGGCCACGGCGTCGAAGGCGCCATCAGCCACGATCAGTTGCTTACAGACCCGGTGCAGGCCGAGCAGTTCGTGCGCGACACCCATGTCGATGCGCTGGCGGTGGCCATGGGCACCAGCCACGGCGCCTACAAATTCTCGCGCAAGCCGGATGGCGCAGTGCTGGCGATGAACGTGATCGAGGAGATCCATCGCCGCCTGCCCAACATGCATCTGGTCATGCATGGCTCGTCATCGGTGCCGGAGGAACTGCAGGAAATCATCAACAAATATGGCGGCCAGATGAAGCCGACCTGGGGCGTGCCGGTGGAAGAGATCCAGCGCGGCATCAAGCACGGCGTGCGCAAGATCAACATCGACACCGACAACCGCATGGCGCTGACCGGCGCGATCCGCAAAGTGCTGACCGAGAACCCGTCCGAGTTCGATCCGCGCAAATATCTGACGCCGGCCATGGCGGCGATGAAGAAGCTCTGCAAGGAACGTTTCGAGCAGTTCGGCACAGCCGGCAACGCGCCGAAGATCAAGCCGATCCCGTTGTCGGAAATGGCCAAGCGTTACAAGTCCGGCAGCCTCGACCCGAAGTTCGGCTGAGCCACCTCCTCCCGCGACCGGGTTCCAGCCGGTCGCGGGAGCACGCCCGCCCTCCCCACAGCAACAATTCCGCGGAACCTCACGTCATCGGCATTGGCCAAGGAACCATCCATGGCCGAGCTTAGTTGAACTGTCCTGACGCAATGGAGGGTGCGCCGACCGGCGTCGCCGACGGGAAATGCTCGAGCCGCTCTGCTGCGACATGCCGCTTCATCCAACCTGGCCGGATCTCGTTGCGCGGCTGTTGCTGACACTGGTCGCGGGCTTCCTCATCGGCTTGAATCGCGAGGCACGCGGCCATTCCGCCGGCCTGCGGACGACCATCCTGGTCGGCCTCGCGGCTTGCGTCGCCATGGTCCAAGCCAACATGCTGCTCGACGTTGCCGGCAAGGGACCGGACTCATTCGTGCGCATGGATGTGCTGCGCTTTGCGCTCGGCGTGCTCACCGGCGTCGGCTTCATCGGCGGCGGCGCCATCCTCAGACGCGGCGATCTCGTCACCGGGGTGACCACCGCCGCCACCATGTGGATCATGACGATGATCGGGCTGGCCTTCGGCGGCGGCCAGTTCGGCCTCGGCGCGATTGCTACAGTATTGACCCTGGTGACGCTGCAGGCCCTGAAATGGGTCGACCTCAAGATCCCGCGCGACCATAAGGCGATCCTTGCGGTCGCATGGCCGAAGACAGCCCCGCCCGACCTCCAGGAGATCGTACGGCCGCTCGGGTACGATGCCCGCTTCGTTGGCATGGAGCACGACGCCGACCGCGACCGCTTCGTGTTTTCCTTCCAAGTCAAATGGCGGCAGCCAGATGCAGTCGAGCCGTCAACTGAGGTGCTGGCGCTGGTCGGCCAACACTGCGAGATCGAGCGGTTTGAATTGATCAGCGAGAAAGCGCCCTGATCAGCGTCAGAAGGGTGGCGAACCTATTCGGCCGCGCTTGGCGTTTCCGAGTCCGGGCGAATAAGCTTGATGTCCGCTCCCGCCGCCCAGGCGCCGATGTCCTCCCGGCGCAGCGCCGCCGCCATCATGTCGGGAAAATGGTCCGGCGTGCAGGCGAAGACCGGGACGCCCAACGCCGCGACCGAGCCGGCCATGGAGGAGTCGTAGCCGGGACGGCCCTGGTCGGTGAGCGCCAGGAGCACAACGACATTGACGCCCGACCGCACCAGCGCAGCCAGCCGACGAAGCAGTTCCTCACCGTTGCCGCCTTCGTAGAGGTCGGTGATGAGAACAAAATGCGCCTTGGTCGGCCGCTCGATGCGCTCGGCGCAATAAGCGACCGCCTGGTTGATGTCGGTTCCGCCGCCAAGCTGGACGCCGAACAGCACCTCGACCGGATCGCTGAGCTCTTCGGTCAGATCGACGATCGCAGTATCAAAGCAGACCAGCTTGGTGCGCACGACCGGCAAGGAGGCCATCACGGCAGCGAAGATCGAGGCGTAGATGACCGAACTTGCCATCGAGCCGGACTGATCGACGCAGAGCGTCACTTCGTCGAGGTCGACCAGCCGACGCTGGCGGCGCATGAAGCCGACGAGCTTTTCCGGCACCACGGTCTTGTGCTCTGGCTGGTAATGGCGAAGGTTCGCCGCGATCGTGCGCGGCCAGTCGATGTCGCGCTGCCGCGGCCGGTTGGTGCGCCTTGAACGGTCGAGCGCGCCGCGGATCGCCTCGGCGGTCTTCTGCTCGAGACGCTGCATCAGCTTGGCGACGATGTCGGAAATGATCGAGCGGGCAATATCCTTGATTTTTTCCGGCATCGCCGAGCGCAACGAGACCAGGTCGGCAACGAGATTGACGTCGGCCTCGATCGCCTTGAGGAATTCCGGCTCCATCAGCATCTGCTTCAGGTTCAGGCGCTCGAAGGCGTCCTTCTGCACGACCTGGACCACCTGCTCGGGGAAGAAAGAGCGGATATCGCCCATCCATTGCGCGACGCGCGGCGCCGAACGGCCAAGCCCGCCGCGCCGCTTGCGCGGATCGCCGGCGTCGCCGCTGCCGTCGCCGTAGAGCGCATCGAGGGCTGCCGAAAGCCGCCGGTCCTCCTGCGACAGCGCCGAGGAGGACTCATCGTCGGCGCCGATCGCCAGGCGCCAACGGCGCTCCCGCGTCCCTTCGATCGGATGAAGATCGGGTCCGACCGTTTCATCATCCATGGTTGGGCTCCCCCGTAAGCAGCTTGCCGAGGAGACCAAAATGCCGGCGCCAGGCGTCGCCGCCATCGGGTGCCGGCGTCAGTCCGGCGGGCAGGCTCGCCCTGCGGCCGAGCACGGCCTCGATCAGGCGGCGGCGTTCCATGCTGTCGAGATTGGAAAATACGCGGCGCAGCAAAGGCAGATGCGCAACGAAGGCGTCCTCGTCGAGCGATGCCAGCCAGGAATTGACAGCGCCGCGCAGCCCCTCGTCATAGATCAGCCTCTGGCCGGCGCCGCTGAAGAAGCCTTCGAAAAAGGCGGCGGCATCGATGACCGGCGTTCCGGGCGACAGCCGCTTTGCCAAAAGGCCGGCCGTGGCCTCGGCCGAGAGGTGCCCGGCCTCGTAGAGCAGATGTGCGGCGCAGCCAGCAACGAGCGCCGTCGAGCGCGATGAATCGAGCACGGCCGCAAGGCCGTTCCGCCAGGCATCCAGGACATGCTCGTCCGCCTCGACCAGCCTGATCGCCTCGTCGGCCTTGCGCAGCGCCGCCATCAGCGCTGCGGCGGCCTGCGCGTCGAGATCGCGCGCGGCGTAAGGCAGCGCGATCGCGCCTTCGATGACCAACCGCTCCAAGAGGCCGGCAAGGCGCTGCGTCTCGGTTTTGCGCGCTTCGCCATAGCGGATGATGTCGGCAAGTGGGGGCACCGACGCAAGGAGCTCCAGGCATTCGCTGCTATGCGCCGCCTTCTCCTCGAGCGCGGCGAGGCCGGCCGCGGACGCCTCGCTCAAGGCGGCGGTGATCGCGCTTTGCACCAGCGTGGCCAGAGCATCGAGCGTCGAAGCGGCGCCGATCATCTGGACAAGCCGGCCGTTGGCGGCCTTCTCGATGGTCGGTCCGTAAATCAGGTTTTCGACCAGGCGCACGGCGTATTCCGGCTGCCAGGCTAGCAGCCAGCGCTCGCGGAACGTGCCGCGGCTGCGGCCGACATCCGTCAGCCTGCCCCAGTTCACGCCGAGCACGTTCAGCCGGTGCAGAAGCGTCGACCGAAAGAGACCGCTCTCGCTGCGCAGGTCGATGGAGAGCTCGCGCTCCAGTGCTTCAGGCTTGAGCCGCGCGGCCTTTTGGTTGCGCTGCAAGTCATCGATCAGCGGCGCGAGCGGCGTGTCGGCTGGAATCTCGCCGACATCGGCGCCGAGCAGCAGCTCGGCCTCGACCATTTTCCACAGCAAGGCCTCGCCGTCGAAGAGCGCCGCGATCGAGGCCTCACGCAGTTCCTCGAAACCCGGTTTCGGGCGCTCGCGTATGGCGGCAAGCGCCCGCGCCAGACGCTCCGCCTCGATCAGCGAGGCGGTCGAAATCATATGGCCCTTGGCCCTGAGAACCGAAGCGATCCGCGCGAGCCACAGCACCGAAGCGTCATCCTGCCCGCGCGTCTGCCACAGGTGCTTGCTCCAGCCCGGCGCGACGACACCGGCGCCGTAGCCATAGCCCAGCGCCAGGCGCGGTCCGGTCCATGGCGCGAAGGTCATCGTGGTCTTGCGCCGGCCGATGCCCTTGAGCAGTGCCTGGTCGCTCTTTTGCGGATGCGCAGCTTGCAGGGCGGGCACATGCCACGCGCCGCAGACGACGGCCAGCGGTCCGTCGATTTCTTTGCGCGCAGCGCCGATCTCCAGCCGCATATGCGCCTCGCGCATGGCCTCGAATTTGCCAATGGACGTCTCGCCGTCGCGCAGCGTCGTCATCGCGTCGGCGATGGCCGCGAAGATCGGCCCGGGTGCGGGATTCTGCTCGATGATATCGGACCACCAGCTTTCGCCGTCCTCATAGCCGGCGGCGCGCGCCAAGGTGCCAATCGGATCAAGGATCCGCGAGCTTGCTTCGCTCTGCTCTTCGGTGGCCTCCGGTTCGTCCGCGTCGGCGTCGGTCGAACCCTCGGGCCCTTGCTCGGCAAGCCGCGCGGCGGACGGCAGGTCGATGAAACGCAGCGCCGCCTTGTTGGCGACAGCCCACAGCGCCGCCTGATATTCGGGAGAGAATTCGGCGAAGGGCCAGAAGCGCGTCGCGGCGGGATCGTCCTCGGGGTAGCAAAGCAGTGCCACCGGCGGCTTCATGTCCGGGCTGGCAAGCAGGGGCAGCAAGGGCGAGGCATCCACCGGCCCCTCGATCAGCACGGCGGCCGGCTGCAATTCCTGCAACGCTCTAAGCAGGCTCGCGGCGGAGCCCGGCCCATGATGGCGAATGCCGAAATAGCTGATGCCGCCTTGCGTCATGGCTCAGATGGCCGCGTTGAGCGCCGCGTAATAACCGGCGTAGTCCGGCCGCTTCTTCAGCACCGTCTCCAGATATTCCTCCAGCACGACCTTGTCCTGGACCGGATCCTTGACGATGGCGCCGACCAGGCTTGGCGCCAGGCCTTCGGCGTGGAGCTTGCCGCCGTCGAACCAGGCCGCCTGGCTGAGGCCGCTGATCATCGTGGCGATCGCCTCGGCGGTGGAGAGCGAGCCCGACGGCGTCTTCAGCGTCACCTTGCCGTCCGAGGTCGCGCCGGAGCGCAGCTCGCGGAAGATGGTCAGCACGCGCGCGATCTCCTCGCCGACATTTTTCGGCACCGGCAGGTCCAGTCCGCCGGCCATCTCGCCGACGCGCCGAGACACGATCGAGACCTCTTCCGCCATGTCCTCCGGCAGCGGCAGCACCACGACATTGAAACGGCGCTTCAGCGCCGAGGAGAGTTCGTTGACGCCCTTGTCGCGATTATTCGCGGTGGCGATGATGTTGAAGCCGCGCTGCGCGTAGATCGAGGTGTTCAGCTCCGGCACCGGCATCATTTTTTCGGACAGCACGGTGATCAGCGTGTCCTGCACGTCGGAGCCCATGCGCGTCAGCTCTTCCAAGCGGCAGAGCTTGCCTTCCTGCATGGCGCGGTAGAGCGGCGTCGGCACCAGCGCCTCCTGGCTCGGCCCCTTCGCCAAGAGCTGCGCATAGTTCCAGCCGTAGCGGATCTGATTCTCGTCGGTGCCGGCCGTGCATTGCACGATCAGCGTCGAGTTTCCCATGATGGCGCCGGCGAGATGTTCCGAGACCCAGGATTTTGCCGTTCCCGGCACGCCGAGCAGGAGCAGCGCCCGGTCGGTCGCGAGCGTCGCCACCGCGGTTTCCATCAATTGCCGACGTCCGACATATTTCGGGGTGATAAGCGTGCCGTCGCCCGCCTTGCCGCCCATCAGGTAAGTGAGGACAGCCTTGGGCGACAGGCGCCAGCCGGCAGGCTTCTGGCGGTCGTCGTCGCGCGCGAGCGCCTGCAGTTCGGAGGCATAGACCTGCTCGGCCGGAAGGCGGATGGCTGCGTTCATGCGATCTTCTCCGGGTTGATCATCTGTCGGATTGCGAAGGGTTTCCGGCCAGCGCCGCATTGAGCCGCAGCAGGCCGAGGGATGGGGAAGCGGGCGACAGGCCGGCGGCGATCACCTCGTCGATCAATTTTTCCGCCGCCTCCGGATTGGCCAGAAAGCCTAGGGTCTCGAGATACTGCTCGGCGCTTCGTTTCATGACGTCGTTGTCACCCGAGACGGCGGAACGCAGCGCTGGAATCGTCTTGCTCCTTGCGAGGTCGCTCCATTCCAGCCAGCCTGCTTCCGCGCCTTCGACCAGGTTGAGCGCGGCCAGATTTTGCCCATCATCCAGGATCTGCCCGATCAGGACACGCTTCCTGTCGTTGTCCAAACGCGACATGAGCTGGAGGACGAGAAGCGCCAGCCTGCCGCCGGCGGCGACAAGCAAATCCGCCAAACAGGCGACCGCCGCGTCGCTGCCGGACACCGCGATCATTCGAACGAGAAAGAGATCGGCACCCTCATCGACGCCGAACTGCCATGCGCCAATGAAATCAGGCTCAGTCTTGCCGAATTGGGCGACGAGATCGCCGAAGTAACAGGACGCGAACAGGTCGGCGCGACGCGACTGTTGCGCAGGCGACTTGGGTTTTATCGGCGTGTAGGTGGTGCGGCGGCGGATGAAGCCGGATTTGCCTTCCTCAATGAAAGCGGCGAGCTCGGCTATCGGATCTTTCGACGCGCCATCCGCTGGATCGCTACGTTCACCCAACCTTGCCAGGAGCCGGCCGGCCGTTTCGCGCACCTTGCCTGAGCGATCGGCGGACAGGCTCTTTAGAAATGGAATGTCATCGGCACTCAAGCCGAAGCGCATCAGCTCCACGAGCGCAAGCCTGACCTCCGCCGGCTCGCTCGCTCCCTTGGTCTCAATCAACGTCCGCGCCAAGACAGGCATGGTGCGCCGTAATTCGACCAAAGCTGTACGGCGCGCGGCAGGATAAAAATCATCCCAGGTTTCAGCGGTGAGTTGTCCTCGTCGAGACTGCCTGTCGCCATCGGCGCCTGCTTGCCAGTCGACCCAGGGAGCATAGATATCTGGGCTTTCCTGATCCGACGCAGCAGGCATCCAATCCATCGGATGCAGCACGAAGCCTCGGCTGGCGACGAGTGTGGCCACGCGGGTCTTGAGCCTCGCATCAGCGGCGTATTTCAATGCGGCACGCAGCAACGGTCGCAGCCAGTCAGGAAGCATCGGCAGCGCGAGCATCGGCAGCGGCGGACGGCGTTTCAAGGTTTTGGGCGCCGCCGGCCGAAGCGCGACATCCAGCGCCTGCGCGGCGATCGCCAACAGCCGACGTTCCTGCTCGTCCGAGCTGGAGGCAGCCGCGAACTCCTTCCATTCGGCGGGCGCCAGTTCGAAAGCGGCGCCGCCCGAAATCCAGTTGTCGCGAAGCCTCGCCAGCCCTGCCTGCTCGAGCTCGTTCATGAGAGATTGAGCCTCCCGACGCTGCTTTGTGAGGCCAGAAGCTCGAGCCTGGCGCCGTTCCACAGCGCTGCCGTGACTGTCAGATCGAGGCCAAGCAAGGTCTGCTTGACGGAGCCGGCGACAGGCAGGGCGATGCCATGCGAATCGTTCGCCGCCTGCCACCAGGCGCCATCCTTCTCGTCCAGCGCGATCGCGCCCGCCGGCAGGAGGATCGGACAGTCGGACAGCCACGGCGCGCCGTCCTGGAAAGCTGCATAGGCGGCCAGCGGATCGCCGGCAGCGTTCGGAGCAAAATCGGGCCAATTGCCGGGCGACGCATCGCCCAGGCGTTCTGCGACCAGTGCGCGAAGCGGAATTCGGGATGGATAGAACACCAGCCTCGCCTTGAAGCGATCCCCCGGCGCGAAGGCGCCGGAGCGGCGCCCGGCCGAGGCCGGGAAGAAGTCCAGGAGGACGGCAAATCGTGGGATTGGGCTTTTCAGATCGAGCAGCCAGGTCGCGTGGCTGACCAGGCCGTCGCGACGGGTCTCGATCTTCTCACCCAGCACCTCCCAGTCGCTCTCGACCTGGAGGGCATCCGGATTGGCAAGCATCTGGTCACGTGTTTCGGATGTCGAGACCAGGCGCTTCAGCTCGGCATCGTCGGGCGCGGCACGCCAGGCCTTGGCGAGCAGCACCAGCTTACCCAGCTCGCGGATAGCGGCGTCCGGCCGCTCTTCGCTGCACAGCGCCATCAGTTTCGCGGGCAGCTCGTCGATGCGCCCGGCCAAAGCGGTCGCCTTGAGGTCTACAAGCCGCGCCGCGATGCGGCGGCAGCGCTCGCTGCTGGCGTCGACAAAACCGGCAAGGCCGAGCCGAAGCTGGTCGGCAACCCACTGATCCAATTCGTCGAGCGCTGCGGACACAGCACTTCGCGTGTCCTCGGCGCGCTTGCGCTGCGCCGCCTCGCGGCGTTCGGCGGCCGCGGCGTCTTCTACGGCAGCGCTTTGCTCGGGCCGCAACGCCTCGTCGATGCTTTTGCTTTCCGCGCTTGCCGGCGCCGGCGTCGGCGGCTGGCCCGGCTTGCGGCGCCGGCCGAGCCAGTCATTGACCCATTCCGGCGTCTGGTCGACCCGATCGAAGCTGGCGGGCGCGGTGGCGCCGATCCACATCAGCCCCAGTATGTGCTTGCACGGAAATTTTCGCGATGGACAGGTGCATTTGTAGCCGTGGTCGCGGGCATCGAATGCGACGCGATAGGGATTCGCTCCCGAGCCCTGGCATTCGCCCCAGATGAGGCCCAGCTGTTCGTTTGTCTCGAGGCGGGGCCAGTTCGACCGCTTGGTCAGCTTGGCGGCGGCGCCGAGCGAGGACTGGTCGGGCGCGAGCGCCTCGATTGTTTTCAAATCCAGCTGCAAGCCGCTCCCTCATGACCCCCGAAGCATGATGTCGCGACGATAGATACCTGTTTGCGGCGCGCTGGTGTAGCTCCAGCCGCTGAAAAGTTGGTGCCTTGTCTAACGTTGCGTTGCCCTGTTCATCGTCAGGCGCGGGAACCCACCAGGACGGCGTGCACAGCATAGGCGCGGCGATCCTCGGCGCTGACGGCCAGCCGATCGGCACGCTGTCGATCGCCTCCCCCTGTCTCGCGCGTAGACGATGCGGTGGCGGCCCCCGGGCGAGGCGGCGATCAGGGCGGCGCGGCTCATCTCGGCGCGGCTGACCGGCGAGGCATAACTCATCTCCTCCGTTGCGGCGAAGATGGTTAGGTGCTGCCGACGCCGTCCCGATGGCAGGTGGCGTCGTGCCCCAGCCTCTCCAAGCCTGATGTCATCATCTGCCTACTCAACCGGTTGCTTCGCGTTCCGCAACCGGCGGATTTCGCGGTCTAATTCCTCACCGTCAAACACCATCCTGGTAAAATTCGATCGGGAGTCCATCGGGATCGGCGATGAAGGTAAACAATCGTCCCGTGTAGGGATCTGTTCGGAGGGGCTCCACCTCGATGTCTCGCGACCGAAGCAGGTCGGCTGTTGCCTCGACCGAGGCGACCGCGAATGCAATATGTCTTAATCCGCAAGCCTCGGGCCTGCTGGGCCGGCTTGGCGGATCTGGGAAACTGAACAGCTCGATCTGGATGGGGCCGTAACGCAAATCGCACTTCCAAGACTGCCTTTCGGGGCGCCAGTTTTCGGCCAGAACGACGAAACCTAGCTTGTTCGTGTAGAACTGCTTGGAGGTCTCATAGTCACTGCAGATGATTGCGACATGATGGACAGCCAGGAGCATCAGATTGGCCTCACGTAAAGCGTCGATAACGGCGACCCAGCACAGTCGCATCGGGTATGCCTTGGCGCAACCAGGTGCCGACTCCGGCCATCCCGGCTTGGGCGAGCATCTCCACAAGGTCCAGCCACCCTCCCCTCGAGGGGAGCGTTATCCGAGCGCTATCCACGCCGTCCTGAGGTCGGTGTACTTGTCGATCGCGTGCAGCGACTTGTCTCTGCCGAAGCCGGACTGCTTGAAGCCGCCGAGCGGTACCGTGATGTCGGCGCCGCCATAGGTGTTGACGTGGACCGCGCCGGCATTGATGGCGCGCACCATGCGGTGCGCGGTCGAGAGCTTCGAGGTCCACACGGCAGAAGCAAGACCATAGACGGTGGCGTTGGCAAGGCGCACCGCCTCTTCCTCGCTTTCGAAGCGCATGACGCCGAGCACCGGCATGCACAATGTGATGTTCGGCCGCGTCGTCGACGTCCGCCATGGCAGCGACGAGGCGGCGCTGCTCTATGTCGGGCGCAACTACATGCAGCCCAGCGCGCTGGGGAGTTTCGGTGGCTAGTCGGGTCAGTCCGGCGCTGACTCCGACTCGATCAGGCTTTCCAGCATGTCCAGCAGGCGTTCGTGCTGCTCGGCGCCGTAACGCTTCTCGATGGCGTCGTAGATGGCGGTGCGCTCGGGCGCCAGCTCCTCGATCAGCGCCACGCCGGCCGGGCTGATGGCGAGCAGTGCGCGGCGGCCGTCATCCTTGACCTTGTTGCGGGTGATGAATTCGCGCTCGTCCAGTGCTTTGATGATGCGGGTGAGGCTGGGCGGCAGGATCGAGGCGCGGTTGGCGAGCTCGGTCGCTTCCAGCGGACCGGTCTCGGCAAGCACGCGCAGCACGCGCCATTGCTGCTCGGTGATGTCGTGGCGAGCAAGCATCGGACGAAAATGCGCCATGATCACTTCGCGAGCGCGAAGCAGAGCCATGGGCAGGGAACGGCGGGTGCTGGGCGGCAGCAGAGTCAACTCTCCGAAAAGTTCCAGTCCAGTACGACTCGCAACAGAAATTAACGCTCGGATCGCAGCTATATCCGCGATTTCTCCGAGAGCGGCAATCCCGTCCCCGACGACCCCGTCGACATGGAGACCAAGCACTTGACATTCGGTCGCCAAGCCCTTGCCCCACATGGGGATCGAATATTCGGCGAATCTCGACGCGAAGGTCGAGATGAGCGAGCTTTGCGCGCTCGTTTCATGCATCATCCTCGAGACGCGGCCTGTTCGAGCCCGGCGCCGCGCGGGTGCGCGCCTTCCGTTGCAGATGCCTATGCGATCGCGGACCGGCTCCCCGAGAACGGCTTCATCGACATGAACTTCCGCATCGGCAGGGGCCGCAGCGCGGAGGAGAAGAAGCGGACCGGCGAGGCGATCTTCAACGGGGGTCATCGCGCGCGTTCTATGTCGACACGCTCGGCCTGCAGGTGAGCGACGAGACCAGCGACGCGATCTATCCGCGCGCGCTGGAGGAGCGCGGCCACGCCAGCCCGCGCGAGGCAGACCTGCGCTGGATCGGCGCCATCGTGTCGCAACGGCGAGGTGGAGGAGACGGGGCTCGGTGCCGGCGTGCTCGATCATCCGGCCAAGGGCATTGTGTGGCTCGCCGACCGGCTGCATCAGTACGGCATGCAAATCGAGGCCGGACAGGTGGTGCTGTCGGGCTCCTTCATCCGGCCGGTCGAATGCCGGCATGGCGATCGGATCGTCTCGGATTTTCGGGCCCCTTGGTGCGATCCGCATCGCTTTCGCCTGACCGGCCGCGCGAATTTGCAAGCTGCGCGCTCCCCCAAAGAAAAAGGCCGGGCGCGAAAGCGGCCCGGCCAAGAAATGAAGGTCATAACCTTCAGAGGGGAACATCGCCCGGCGCAATGGGAGGAAAACACCGAGCGATGGCCTCTATTTGGGGCGGTTGCGGTATATTTTCCACGAACTGAATTCCAAAAACTGGCCGAAAGGCGAAAAAATATCGCGCGGGCAGCGGCAAAGCTCAGCCGGCCGCCGCTGCCTTTTCCAGAAGATCGGCATAGTACTGCCGGGCCACGTCGGGATGCGACCTCAGACGGCTCTTCAGCACATTGGTTCCGACGTTGCGGAAGAGCGGGTTATCGGGATCGCTGGCCGGCCCGCGCGCCTCAGCCGCCAGTTCCTGCGGAAGGTCGAGCAGCGGGATGGTCGCGTCGAGCCGGGCGCTGAAGAAGAACGGCACCGAAATCCGCTCGACGCCTGGCGGCGGTGTGACGACGCGGTGCACGGTTGCTCTCAGATACCCGTTCGAAGCGAGTTCGAGCAGTTCGCCGATGTTGACCACGAGCGTTTGCGGAATCGGATCCACATTCACCCAGCTGCCATCATATTCGACCTCCAGCCCCTTGTTCTCGTCCTGCAGCAGAAGGGTGAGGAAACCGCCATCCTTATGCGCGCCGACGCCCTGGTCGTCACCGGTGGCGTCGCGGCCTGGGTAGCGCACGATCTTCATGCGGTGGTTGGGCTCGCTGCCATAGATCGGGTCGAAGGCGTCCTCCGGCTGATCGAGTGACAGCGCGAAGGCCTTGAGCAGCCGGATTGCTACCTCCGTCGCCTTGGTCTGCCAGGCAAGCAGCGCCGGCTTCAGTTCGGGCAACGCAGCCGGCCACTGGTTCGGACCTTGCAGCCGGGTCCAGGCCGGCACGCTCGGCCCTTGCGAAATGGTCGCGCGCTCGACGCCGATGTCGAGCTGCTCGCGCCAGTCGGCCTTGCCCCTGGTCAGCTCGCCGCCGGCACGCGTGTAGCCGCGAAATTGCGGCGACTTCACCATCTCGATGGCGAGCTTGTCGGCCTCCGACAAGGCAAAGAAGCGCCGCGCGGCATCGAGCACCGCGTCGATGTCCGGCTGCGTTATGCGGTGGCCGCTGAGATAGAAGAAGCCGACATCGCGAGCGGCGGTGCGCAGATCAAACAAGAAGGTCCGCAGTTCCGACTCGCCCTGCTCCAGTCGGTCGAGATCGAGCACCGGGATTATTCTGGCCATGGACAGCTTCCTCTTGGCGGCAACTCTCTGTTTTTCGCAAGTCCGGACGGAAAACCGATGCGCACTTTTCCTGGAATTGCTCGAGCAACCCCGCCGCACGATGACATGCGCGTCATTGCAGGTGAAGAAACGCGCCAACCAATCTCGTTGCAAATGGAGCAAGCCGCCGCTCAATTCCCGGGTTTTCGCGGCAAATTGCGTTCATTCGACTTCCGCTTCTCGCGTTTCGCCTATCCGCGATGATCCAGCCACGCGACCAGCCGGTCACACCACTGGATGCCGCAGACCAGCACGATCAGCACCACCACCGCCGCAACCATGACGCCGGTCTCGCGTCGGGGCGCGTTATTGCACGGTTCGTGGAATGGATCGTCAGAACGTCTCGACCCAGGGCCTCAGCTCGACCTCGAAGCTCCAGGCGCTGCGATGCTGGCGGTGGACTGCGAGATAGGTCTCGGCGATCGCGTCCGGCGAGAGGCGGCGATCCGGCCGGTCTGGCTCGGCCGCCTGCCCGGGCGGCTCGATCTGGCCGTCGATGATGAAATGCGCGACATGGATGTTCTTCGGACCTAGCTCGCGCGCCATCGACTGCGCCAGCCCGCGCAGCCCGAATTTCGGCATGGCGAAGCCGGCCGAGCCGGAGAAGCCCTTGAGACTCGCAGTGGCGCCGGTGAACAGGATCGAGCCGGAGCCGCGCGCAACAAGCCGGCGCGCCGCCTGCTGGCCGACGAGGAATCCGCCATAGGCGCCGACGAGCAGGGCCTGCTTGACCGCCTCCGGATCGAGCTCGGCGATCGGGCCGCGCGTGCGGCCGCTGGCGTTGAAGACGGCAATTTCGAGGGAGCCGGCCTTGTCGGCCGCCTCGAACAGCCGCGCGACGGAGGCGGCATCCGACACGTCCGTCTCCACCGCCTGCGCACCCGTCTCCTGAACCAGCGCGGAGAGTTTGTCGACATTGCGGGCGGCCAGCACGACGCGAAAACCTTGCTTGCCGAGGAGCCGCGCCAGCGAAGCGCTGAGGCCAGCTCCAGCGCCGGCGATCACTGCGACATTGGCGGCCATGTCGTTCCTCCTGCGAGTACGCGTTGTTCAGTTGAGGTCGATAGTCGCACAAGCTCGCTCCTTCGGCGGCAAGAGGCAAGGACTAGGTTGCTCCGTTTTGGCAGTGCGACACAAAGGCGGTGCACGGTGAGAGGTCCCGGCGCATCCGAAAGACTTGCCTGTCGCGCCGATCCGTCCGACACGTGGTCCAGCGGCGATTCGAGGAACGACCATGGAACCAATCTGGGCCGTCGGCCTGATGACCGGTACGGTGCTTGACGGCAATATCGACGTGGCGCTGATTAAAACCGACGGCGAGCGCATCGCCGACACCGGCACATACACACTGGCCCCCTACCCGCAATCGATCCGCACCCTGCTCGAAGAGACCCTGCGCCAAGCACGCGTCTGGAATTTCGAGGGGCCGGAGCCGACGATTTTTCGCGAGGCGGAGGAGGCGCTGACGCGCGCGCAGTCGGCGGCGGTCAGGGATTTGGTCGAAAGCCAGGGCATGACGATGGCCGATATCGGCGTCGTCGGCTTCCACGGCCAGACGGTGCTGCATCGCGCCCCGCAGCCGCGACGAATCGGCCGCACGCGCCAGCTCGGCGACGGCGAGCTGATGGCCGCCCTGCTTGGCACCAAAGTCGCCTATGACTTCCGCACGGCCGATGTGGCGGCCGGCGGACAAGGCGCGCCGCTCGCTGCCGCGTACCATGCGGCGCTGCTCAAAGAGGCCGACGCCAGCGGCGACACCGCGGTGCTCAATCTGGGCGGCGTCGGCAACATCACCTGGTGGGACGGCAAAGACAACATCGTCGCCTTCGACACCGGGCCGGCCAATGCGCCGGTCAACGATTTCATCAAGGCGAAGGGCCTCGGCGAGATGGATCGCGACGGCAGACTGGCTGCCGCCGGTAAGGTCGACGAGGCAAGGCTAGAGCGGCTGCTGCAGCATCCGTATCTGACGAAGCCTTACCCAAAATCGCTTGACCGCTTCGACTTCACCGGGGCCATGGCCGACGGGCTCGGCGCGGAGGACGGCGCAGCGACGCTGACGGCTTTCACCGTCTCGGCGGTCGGCAAGGCGCTCGATCTGTTGCCGCGCCGGCCAAGACGATTGGCGGTCAGCGGCGGCGGCCGCCGCAATCCGACCATGATGGCGATGCTCGGCCAGCGCGCCGGCGTCGAAGTTGTGCAAGCCGAGACGCTCGGCTGGAAGGGCGACGCGGTCGAAGCGGAATGCTTCGCGTTCCTCGCGGTGCGCGTGCTGCGCCGCCTGCCGATCAGCTTTCCGAGCACCACCGGGGTACCGCGGCCGATGCGCGGCGGAAAGCTCGCGGGTTAAGACAACTTCTTTTGCAGGAAGATGCGGCTGCGGCCGACCGGAAAATCGGCGAGCGTGCCGAACGGCTGGTAGCCCTGGCGCTGATAGACCTTGGCTGCGGTCGGATTGAAAGTGTCGATCCACGCGGCCTGGCAGCCGCGCGCCAGCGCTTCCCGTTCGGCTGCGTCCAGCATGCTCGCGGCGATGTGCCGGCCACGCCAGGTTTCGTCGACCCAGAGCCATTGCACATAGAGCCAGCCCCAGGCGGTGTAACCGGAGATGCCGGCGACGATCGCGCCGGCGTCGTCGCGAACGAAGACGGCGAGCGTCTTCCGGCCCGAGGCACCGACATCGCTGTCGTTGAAGGCGGTCAAGCCCTCGCCGACACGGGCGAGATCCTGCGGCAAGGGCTCGGCGGTGATCTCGAGCGTCATCTTCACGGTGGCTCCGGTGCGGTTCGGAAGCCAGCCTTAGCCAAGGAGCGAAGCGACACGCAAGCCTATTGCCGGGCAGAGCGCCACGCTGCGGCCGATGCCGCCACCAGCATCAGCAAGGCGGCGACCAGGGCGCAGTTGGCGAAGCCGAGGGCGGTGTAGAGCGGGCCGAAACCGGCGGTGCCGACGGTTACGGCGAAATAGGTGACTGCGCTGTTCAGGCCCATGATCGTGCCGCGCCGCGCGGCGTCGAGCGCGGTGAGCCGCATCACCAGAACGTTCAGCCCGAAATGGTTGGCAAGGCCCCAGACGGCGATCGTCGCCATCAGCAGGCCGAAGGTGCCGCTGGCCGAGGCGATCGCCACATAGACGGCGGCGACCAGCAGATAGGCGAAGGGCATGACACGGCGGGCGCCGAGACGGTCGATGACGCCGTCAAGCAGCGCCGCCGCGCCGAAGCCGAGCCCGTAAGCGATCGCCGCCAGCCCGTTGGCGCTGACCGGCTCGCCGAGACCTTCATGGAGATGATCGCCGAGATAGCCGTAGACGCCATAGAAGGCGGTCATGAAGGCGCCGCAGGCGATCAGCAGCGGCAGGATTCCGGGCACAGCCAGCGCGCCGAGCGGCGACGGTGCCGGACCGCTTTTCCTGGTGTCGCGCAGCGAGCTGACCGACAGGCCGGCGGCGGCGGCTCCGGCGAGAAGCGCGACAGCGGCGAAGACGGCCCGCCAATGGATCAGATCGGCAAGCACCGCCGACAGCGACACTCCGGCGACCATGGACAGCGTCCAGCCGGTCAGCACGACGCCGATCGTTCCGCTCTCGCGGCCGGGCGGCGCGATCGCTGCGGAGCTGGCGTAGATCGCCGGCATGGCGACGCCAGCAGCGATGCCGGCAACGAGCTGGGCCGCGACCAGCGCCGCCACCGTCGGCGCGAGCGCGCTGCCCACCAGCGCCAGCGCAAGCAACAGCAATGCGCCCTGCAGCATGCGGCGGGCGCCGATCCGGTCGATATAGCGGGCAAGAAAAAGCGCGCTGGCCGAGGTGCCGAGGCCGAAGGCAGCGGCGGCCGTCATCACCGCCGGCACGCTTGCCGCGAAGGATGCCGCGACGGCGGGCGCTATCGGCCCGAGAACCAGTGAGTTGGAGCCGATGACGGCGATGCAGCCGGTGAGCAGGTAGGCTGCGGCCGGGATCGGTGCACGGGACGCCGCAGCCAGAATCGCTGATTGATCACTGTTCGACATATCTCCATAATGGCCGAATTGAATTCAGCATCAATGGAGAATTTCCAAATGGACTCAGAAACAGATGACGTTCAGCGGAACAAGCAGCCAGCCCGTGAGGTCGACCCGATCGACCGAAAAATATTAGGCGTTCTGGTCGATGATGCGACCATCAGTTATGCCGAGCTCGGCGATCGCGTCGGCCTGTCGCCACCGGCGGCGCATGAGCGGGTGAAGCGGCTCAGGCGCAGCGGCGCCATCCGCGCCACCTCGGCGATCATCGATCCGAAGGCGGTGAAGAAGCCGCTGCTCGCCTTCGTGCACATCGATACCAGGGGCTGGGGCAAGACGCCGGAATTGATGGCGATCTCGGAATGCCCGGAAGTGGAAGAGATCCATTCGGTCGCCGGCGACACCTGCATGCTGCTCAAGGTACGCACCGAGGATACAAGGGCGCTGGAAGGCCTGCTGTCGCGTATCTACGAGACGCCGGGCGTGGTCTCGACGCGCAGCTATGTGGTGCTTTCAACCTATCTCGAACGGCCGGTCCAGCCAGAGATCACGGCCGAATGGCCGGCACCCAAACATATGGCGACGCCTGTCTACTAATCCACCGGCTTAGGGGGTCGTGGCGCTGCGATAGATATCGAGGACGCGCGTGACGCTGGCAATCAGAAGCTCATGCGCGGTCGGCGTGATCCGACCGGCGCCGACCTCGGCATCGAGATGGCCGAGATACTGGCTAATCAGGGGGCGTGGAATTTCACGCTTGCCGAGTGCCGCCAGCAGCGCTTCGGTCGCATGCTGTGCGTCGGGCAATGGCCAGTAGTAGCGGATGCGGTCGCTGAAGGAGAAATGCCGCTGCAGGCGCTGCTCGTCAGGCGTTCCCGGACAATATTTCTGCCAATTGCCGGGCGAGGCCAGCATGATGCGTTCCATCGCGGCCGGCAGGCTTTCGCGCGAGGGATCGGGCGCGAGCGCGTCGGCGATGTGGCTCAGGCCATAGAGCGCCTCGCGCAATGCGAAGGTGAGCCAGGGGCCGACCTTGAGGATGGCGAAGCCGTCGCGCACGAGCGCGGCCAAAGCTTCCGCGGGCTGATAGTCGGTCGAATGCGCCTCGAAGACGAATTGCGGCTGGCTTTCCAGGGCAGCGACCAGCTTCGTCGCCCTCTCGGGCGCATAGGCGATGATGTCGGCATTGCCGAATTCGACGCCGGGCTGAACGACGACACCGACGGCCCGGACAAAAGCGGCATCGAGGCCGAGACGGGAGAAGGCCTGGCGATGGAGCTCGACCGTGCGGAGCGCATCGGCCGGCTCGGTCACATGCATATGGTCGAGCGCTTCCAGCGCGCCGCCCGGAACCGGCACTTCGGTGCCGATGATGTAGACGGGTTTTTCACCGCCCGAGCGGGCGACCGCCGCCTCGGCAACCGCCGCAAGCTCCGCCGCGCGCGCGGCAATCGTCTCGTCGGCGAGTGCCACGGAATCGTCGGCACAAGCCATGCTGGTGTCGAGATGCAGCTTGGTGAAGCCGGCGGAGGCATAGGCGTCGATCATCGCCGCCGCCTTGTTCATCGCTTCCGCCGCGGGCCGATGCTTCCACGGATTCGGGCCGAGGTGATCACCGCCGAGGATCAGCCGGTCGAACGGAAAGCCGGTCCTGCCTGCTTGCGTCTCGACGAAGGCTCGAAAGGCGGCCGGGGTCATGCCGGTATAGCCGCCCTCGTGATTGACCTGGTTGCAGGTCGCCTCGATCAGCACATCGGCGCCATTCCTCGCGCCGTGGCGGAGCGTCGCTTCGATCACCAGCGGGTGCGCCGAACAGATCGAGGCGATGCCGCCCTTCGCGCCTGCCGCGCGGCGAGCGGCGATGCCAGCGAATCTTGTCGTGGCGCCGGTCATGCGCGTGCGGTCGCTTTTGCGATGAAGGCCTCGACGTCGGCGAGCCGGTGAATGCCTTCCATCGGCCCCTTGCGGGTAACGGCGAGCGCGCCGCAGGCATTGGCGATGCGCAGTGCATCGGCGGGCGAGGCACCGCGCAGCCAGAAGGAAACGAAGGCGGCGCCGAAGCAATCGCCGGCGCCGGTCGGATCGACTTCCTCGACCACAAAGCCGGGCATGGCGAGCGTGCCCTTGCGGTCGTGATAAGTGGCGCCATCGGCGCCTTTCTTCAGCACGATGCAGGAGATGCCTCGCCCCAGCAATTCGCGGACCGCGGCCTGTTCGTCGCTGGCGGACGAGAAAAGGAACAGTTCGTTGCCGCTCGGCAGGAAGACATCTGTCTGCGCGAGCACATGATCGAGCGCCTGACGCGTGCCGGACGCCTGCATGATCTCGCGACGGATGTTCGGATCGAAGGACACCGTGCCGCTCTTGGCCTTCACGGCCGCGATCGCGGCGAGTGCGACGTCGGTGGCGCGATCGGAAAAAAGCGAAGAGCCCATGACATGGACATGATCGGCTCCGGCCAAGAGCCGCTTCGCGGCATCGTCCATTTCCAAAAGGCCGGCGGCGCTGTTCCGGATATTGAAAACAAAATGCCTGGATGCATCGGTTTGGTAGGCGACGAAGGCGGTGCCGGTTGCATGGCCTTCACGGACGGCGATTGCCGAAACGTCGGCGCCGAGCGCGCTGAGCCGGTCGATGTTCAACTGGCCGAAATCGTCCCCGCCGACGGCGCCGATGAGACCCGCAGGCTGGCCGAGCGCCGCCGCTTGGCCAATGAAGATCGCCGGGGCGCCGGACGGAAAGGGGCCGGCGAGCGGACCGGGCTCGAGGAAGCTCTGGCCGATTGATTCCGCCATGATCTCGACGAGGATCTCGCCGGCTGAGACCAGCTTCTTCATCACGTCCTCCCAGCATTCGCCATGCATGGCTTTAGGGCTTGGAATACGGCCCCCTCTTTTTCACGTCAATTAATAAATTTACGCATGAAATAATTTCTCCGGACGCGTTGAAACTTGCGGAGCTTCCTGTAAAGTTTCAACTTGCAGGCGCACGCCGATGCGCCGTATGAGCGCCGGAGCAGCCCATGGGAGCGAGGTTCCCATGCCGCGAGGGTTTGGATGCCGATGACTCACAAGACGATGGAGGAGTTCGCCCGTTCCTGCGGCGTCTCCAGGCCGACCTTGTCGAAATTCTTCGACGATCCGACCAGCGTCAAGCCGGCGACGCGAAAACGCATCGAGGATGCGCTGCGCTCGTCCGACTATCAGCCCAATCTGTTCGCGCGAAACCTCAACCGCAAGCGCACCCGCAGCATCGGCATCGTCGTGCCGACGGTGACCGACCCGTTCTATTCCGAGATGGTCAGCCGCATCGAACTCAGGCTGCGCGACGAAGGCTACTGGCCGATCGTCATTTCCTCGCATGGATCGAGCGAACTGGAAGCCGAGGCGACGCGGACGATCCTGTCGTTGAAGGTCTCCGGCGCGCTGATAGCACCGCTCGGCCGGCGTTCGGACCAGCGGGCGATCGAGAAGCTGACGCAGGCGATCCCGATTGTCTATTTCGACACCTATCTCGAAGGCGGCACGCCTTTCGTCGGCAACAACAATGTGCAGAGCATGTCGACCATCGTCGACTATCTCTGCCGCTCGGGCGACGCCCCGGTCTATTTCGATATTCCGCACGTCAATCATAATTCGCGCGAGAGGGTGGAGAGTTACATCGATGCCATGAAGCGCCTCGGGCAGGAGCCGCTCGTCTTCGGCAATACCGGCGACTACACATGGGAGTTCGAACGCATCGGCTACGAACAGACGGAAAAGCTGCTCGGCAATGGCGGCCTGCCGGGCAAGACCATATTGTGCGCCAACGATCGTCTCGCCTTCGGCGTGATGGCGGCCGCCTTCTCGAAAGGGCTGAAGGTGGGCCGCAAGGCGGATTGCGACCTGCGGGTGGCTGCGCATGACGATCATCCGCTCAGCCGCTACACCTGCCCGGCGCTCACCACCATGGCGCAGGATTTCGCGGCGATGGCCGGAAGCAGCGTCGAGACGCTGCTTACCCTGCTCGACGAGGACGGCGCGCCCGTCGCGCCGAAGGTCAGTCTCGACGCGACGCTGGTGATGCGCCAGTCGGCCTAGGGATACCGAAGGCGATCACGGCGCCTCAGGCAAGCAGGCTCGCCGCCTCGTCTTCGCCGAGCAGCGGCGGCTGGTCGACCGAGCCGACGACGGCGACGGAGTTCCGGCTTTCGCCGGAGGCGAGGATCGCTTCCATGACCTCGAGCACGTGCAGCGCCAGTTCGCCGGACGCGCGGGGTCTGCGCCCTTCCGACAGCGACCTCGCCAGGTCGGCGACGCCGAGCATGCGATAGTTGGCGCGGTCCGGTCCGGCATAGGGCCAGTTGCGCGCGCCGTAGAGCTCGCCTTCGCTCTCGAAATCCCTCCAGTCGGCGCCGTGCGCCGACAATGAGACCGTGCCGCCAAACGTGTCGGGATCGGGTAGCCTGAGCGAGCCTTCCGTCCCGTGTAGCTCGATCGGATGGTTGGAATGCTTGAAGACGTCCCAAGAGGCGCCGAAGGTGACGGTGGCGCCGTAGTGGAATTCGAGCAGCGACAGGATGTTGGTCGGCGTGCCGACCCTGAAGCTGGTGTTTTTGTAAGGGCCTTCGGCGGTGATCAGGCGCTCGTCCTGACCGCGCGTCGTCATCGCCATGACGCGGGCGACCGGGCCGAGCAGGTTGACCAGCATCGTCAGGTAGTATGGCCCCATGTCGAACACCGGACCGCCGCCCGGCTGATAGTAGAATTGCGGATTGGGATGCCAATGCTCCATGCCGCGCCCCATCATGAAGGCGGTGCCGGTCACGGCGCGGCCGATCGCGCCCTCGTCCATTAGGCGGCGGGCACGCCGCCCGGCTGCGCCGAGGAAGGTGTCTGGAGCCGAGCCCAGCAGCAGATCGCGCTTCGCCGCCTCCGCGACCAGCCGGCGGCCCTCGCCGGCCGAGGTCGCCAGAGGCTTTTCCGTGAAGACGTGCTTGCCCGCGGAAAGCGCCGAATGGGTGATGTCGAAATGCGCCGACGGAACGGTGAGGTTGAGGACGAGATCGACCTCGGGATCGGCCAGCAGCGCATCGACCGGCAGCGCGCGGATACCGTATTCCCTGGCCCGTAGCGCGGCCATGTCGGCGGAAATATCGGCGCAGGCGCGCAGTTCCACGCCGGCGAAAAGTGCTGCGTTGCGCAAATAGGTCATCGATATGTTGCCGCAACCGATAACGCCGATACCGAGCTTCGCTCCTGACTTTGCTTGCATTTTCCTTCCGACCTCCCGGTGCGGCACCGCCGCAGACAACCCGCTGCAACGGCGGCGGACCATGTTCGTGACTCGCTATAGCGCATTTTAAATCTTGACGCGCGTAAAATTTTTATAGAGCATGTGAAAATGCTGGCTCGACATCGGAGGCCGCCAGCTCAAAACGATCGAGGAATTTTGCACTCATGAGCCTAGGAACCAAGGTGCGCCTTGCGCGCCTCTTCTCGCATCCGTCCGGGAAGCTTTTTGGCGGCGCGGTCGACCACTTTGTCGGCTATGGCGACGTGCGCAAAGGCGGGCTTGCCGATCTGCCCGGTGCGCTCGCGCGCGTCATGATGGGCAAACCCGACTACGTCAGCATCCAGCCCGGCACCGCGCGCCATCTGTGGCCGCAATATGCGGGCAAAGCGTCTCTGGTGATCCAGGCGGGCTGCTTCACCCCAGACGATCGCATCAGCGAGCTGATTGCAACGCCGGAGGATGCGGTGCGCGCCGGGGCCGATGCGTTGGCCGTGGCCATTCCGGTGCGCGGCGCGACCGAGGGTAAGTACATACGCTGGCTGACCGACTCGGTGAATGCGGCGGCACGCTACGGCATGCCGGTGGTGGCGCATATCTACCCGCGCGATTTCACCGACGGAGCAAAAATCGTCTTCACCCCCGACGAGATCGCCTATGCGGCGCGCATCGGCTACGAGTCCGGCGTCGACGTGATCAAGATAGGCTACACGGGCGATTTCGAGTCGTTCCGAGAGACCGTCCGGACCTGCCCGGTGCCGGTTGTGATCGCGGGTGGTCCGAAAACCGAGACGCTGCTCGGCGCCCTTCAGCAGACGGCGGACGCCATACGTGCCGGCGCGCGCGGTGCCGTGGTCGGTCGCAATCTCTGGGGGCACGGCGATCCGCAGAAGGCGGCACTTGCCTTTCGGAGCGTCATCCATGACGGCCTTTCGGCAGAAGACGCCCTGGCGAAGGCGGGTGCCTGAACGATGCCCACCGTCCCTTCAATCCTCGGCTTCGGCGCTATTGCGATCGACGACATCGTCTATGTCGATCAGCCGTTGTCGACGGGCAAGGGGAAGGTTCTGCAAACTGCCCGAACTTTCGGCGGAAATGTCGCGACGGCCCTTGCCGCCGTCGCGCGGCTCGGCGGAACCGCCGGGTTCGTCGGATGGCTGGCCAGTGCCGCTGACGACGCCGTGCTGTGCGATCTCGTTGCGAGCGGAGTTGAAACCGCATTCGCGCCGCGCCACCCGCACGCACGCCCGGTGCGCTCGCGGATCACCGTCGGCTCGGATGGGGAGAGGTTCATCGCGTATGACGACGAAGCGATGCTGGGCACCGCGCCAGACTTTCCGGACGAGGTCCTCAGCCGCGCGGCCGTCCTGATCGTCGATAGTTACGCGATCCGGTCGATGGATGTCGTGGCTCGGGCTCGCGATCTCGGCCTTGCAATCCTCGGCGATATCGAATGGAGCAGCGGCCCAGCCACCGAGAGGCTGATCGGGCTCTGCGACCATCTTATTCTTCCCCTCGGCTTCGCGCGGACTGCCACGGGCGGCCGATCGCCCGCCGAGATGCTCGACGCATTGTGGATGCCGTCGCGGTCCGCCGTGGTTCTGACTGACGGCGGCAGGGGCGTCTATTATCGCGGACGCGACGAGGCAGGGCTCTGGCACCTGCCTCCGCACCGGGTTGCCGTCGTTGACTCGACTGGCGCCGGTGACTGCTTTCACGGTGCCTATGCCCATGCATTGACGCGCGGAGCCGAGACCGCAGGCCGGGTCGCATTCGCGGCCGCGGCCGCGGCCCTGTCGATAACGGGGCGTGGCGGGCGCGAGGCGCTGCCGACCGAGGGCCAGGTCACGGAACTCTTGGCATCGACGAACGCCCCGTCGGCAGTCGAACTGAAATCGCAGCTCGATACCGGAACATAGTTGAAACTATCCGAGGAACATTCGCAGGCGAACATAGGCCGATAATAATCATAATAACGAGCGGCTTAGCCTTGTGGAGGGAGGAAGATGGCAGAAGTCATTCTTGAGAATATCTGCAAGACCTATGGGAACAACTTTCACGCAATCGACCAATTGAACCTGTCGGTCGAGGATGGCGAATTCTTGATTCTCGTCGGGCCGTCCGGCTGCGGCAAATCCACCGCGCTGCGGATGATCGCGGGGCTGGAGGACGTGACAAGCGGCAGCCTTCGGATCGGCGGAGTCGACGTCGTCGACATGCCGCCCAAGGACCGCGACATCGCGATGGTCTTCCAGAGCTACGCGCTCTACCCGCATATGACGGTGTTCGAAAACATCGCCTTTTCGATGCGGCTGGCAGGCAAGCCGAAGGCCGAGCGCAAGAAGCGGGTGGACGAGATTGCCAAAACCCTTCAGCTGACATCTCTGCTCGACAGCAAACCCGCGAACCTTTCAGGCGGACAGCGTCAACGGGTTGCCATGGGCCGCGCCATGGTGCGCGAGCCGGCCGCCTTCCTCATGGACGAACCCCTTTCCAATCTGGACGCGAAGCTGCGTGTTCAAATGCGCGCCGAAATCACCAGCCTGCAAAAGCAGCTCGGCGTCACGACCATATACGTGACCCACGACCAAACCGAGGCGATGACGATGGGGGACAGGGTCGCGGTGTTGAAGGGCGGCGTGCTGCAGCAGGTCGACACACCGAAGCGGCTCTACGAGTCGCCCGTGAACGCCTTCGTTGCCGGCTTCATCGGCTCTCCTTCGATGAACCTGTTCGAGGCGACGCTGACGGGCGACGAACTGATGTCCGGCACCTTCGCCATCCGGCTGCAGGACGCAGCTTTCGCGCGCAGGCCGACCTTGAGGTCGTATGCTGGGCGCAAAGTCGTGTTCGGGATCCGACCGGAGGATCTCTATGACAGCAGTCTCGAATCCGGCCGCAAGTATCAGACGATCCCTGCAAAGGTGACCTCGATCGAAGAACTCGGGTCCGAACACATCGTTCATCTCAGCATCGACGCGGTGCGGGTGGACTCCGGAGATCCGGACGCGGTGCAGGATTTCGGCATGACCTCGAACGCGGTGGCGAAATTCGAACCGGTCAGCACAGTCCGCCCCGGTTCGGAGATCCGCTTGGCCGTGGACGACGCCAAGCTCCATTTCTTCGATCCCGAGACGCATATGGCGATCTGAAGATTTGTTGCAGAGCCCGCAGGCGGGAGCGATGCGCCTGCGAAAGTACTCGTAAGAAGACTTCTGAATGAAGCAGACGATCGTCCGCATTGTGCGGTCGATCTTAAGAAGGAGGAGAAAATGACGTTTCGGATACGACCCGCGATGCTGAAAATGGCCGCGGCCGCATGGCTGCTCGGCGCAACCGGCGCCATGGCGGACACGACGCTGGAATTCACGCAGTGGTGGGAGCCAGAGCTGCCCGCAGGCTCCTTGCGCAAAATCATGGACGAGTTCGAGGCTGCAAACCCCGGGATCAAGGTCACGCTGGTCAGCGGCCCCTATGCGACCACGCGAGACCAGATCTCGGTCGGTGCTGCGACCGGAACGCTTAGCGACGTCGTCGGTCTCGATGGCGCTTGGGTGAACAATCTGAACGCACAAAATGCGCTGGCCGACATGAACCCGATGATGGATGCGAGCGGCTTCGATAAGAGCCAGGTCGCCGATATCATCAAGGTGGACGGCAAGGCGGTGATGTTTCCCGTGGCTTCGTTCGTCTATCCGGTCTTCGTCAATATGGACCTCGCCGCCAAGGCAGGTGTGAGCAAGCTCCCGTCGACCCGCGCGGAGTTTCTCGAAGCCGCCAAGAAGATGACCCATGCCGACAAGAACCAGTATGGCTGGGTGCTGCCCCTGTCGCTGCAAACACCGTCCGGCGTTCAGAACGACATGATGTCGTGGGTTTGGGCTTCGGGCCAGTCGATGATGGCGAATGGCAAGCCCGACCTCGAGGGCAAACCGGTGGTGGATATGCTCAGCTTCGTGAAATCGCTCAACGACGCCGGCACCATCTCGCCCGGCATCGCCACCAAGACGGAACAGGAGAAGGTCGAGGAATTCGTCAACGACCGGGTCGGGATGATGATCGACTCGCTCGCGCATGTGAACCTCATCCGCAAACGCAATCCCAAGCTGAACTTCGACCTCATCCCGGTCCCGGTCGTGGAGAACTACAACGGCAAGCGCGGCCTTCCCTATGCCTCCTGGGGCATCGGTATCTCTGCCGGCTCGAAGCACCAGGAGGAGGCCTGGAAGCTCGTCCAATATCTGATGAGTGAAAAGGTGAACGCCAAGCTCGTGTCGCTTGCAAACGCCTTCCCGGGCAACGTCAACGCCAAGCCCGATTTCGTGACGTCCGACAAGGCATTCGCAAAGGCTTTCGAAATCTTCAAGACCGGTTATCTCGCCAACGAGTTCACGGGTCTGCCGGTGGCGGAAGACCTGATGACCCAGTTCGACGTGGAAGCCCAGAAGATGCTTGCCGGCGAGCAGTCTCCGGAACAAGCCGCAGCCAACGCTCAAAAGGGCTGGATGGCGAAATTCTGATCGGCCTGTTCCCCGTTCACTTCTCGACCGGGTGGCCTGACTTCGGGCAGGCCACCCGGCCACAACGGATCGGTGGACCCGTGTTCCGAAGCTCACCTTCTCTTGAAGGCGTATTTTAAGGTTGGCACATGACCCCGCAGAAGCGCTCCCATCACAGACTGAAACGAGCGGTCGCACCCTATCTCTATCTGTCGCCCTCGCTCCTCATAGTCGGTCTTCTGATGCTGCTGCCGATGGTGACGGTGATTGCCTATTCGTTCCAGAACAGCGCGGTGCTGCGTCGCGACCCATCCTTTGCCGGACTGAAACATTACCAGGCGATCTTCGCAGATCCCGTGTTCTGGGCTTCGCTGGGACACACGCTCTACTTCACCTGCATGAGCGTGGTTTTCCACATGACCATCGGCATGATCTTCGCGCTGATGCTGAACAGCGACCGCATCAATCCGATGCTGCGCAACATCCTGCGCGTGCTCTACATACTGCCTTGGCTGTTCACCGCGGTGATCATCGCGGTGATCTGGCGCCTCCTGCTTGAGCCGAACGGGGTCGTGAACAGCATTCTCATGCAGATGGGCATCATCGGCTCCAAGGTCGAGTGGTTTTCCTCGCCCGAGACCGCGCTGCACGCCGTCACCTTCGCCAATATCTGGGCGGGGTACCCGCTTTTCATGGTCAGCCTGCTCGCGGGCCTGCAGGGCATTCCCAAGGATTTCTACGAGGCCGCCGATATCGACGGCGCCAAGGCCTACCAGAAGCTGATCTTCATCACCATCCCGCAGTTGATGCCGATCATCATCAGCATCTCGCTGCTCGACTTCATCTGGACCATGCAGGTCTTCCCATTGATCTGGATAACGACGGGCGGCGGTCCGATCTACTCGACCGAGGTCCTCAGCACCTACACCTATAAGCTGGCGTTTTCGAGCTACAACCTGTCTCAGGCGTCGGCGAGCGCTGTGGTCATCCTGCTGATCTCGCTTGGCCTGACGCTGTTCTACATCCGTTATCAAAAGGCTCGGTAGTCACCATGAGGAAAAGGCACACGCCGAAAGACAGGCTGATCACCGTCGCGCTCCATGTAGCGCTTGTCGCGGGGCTCTTTTTCGCGGCCTTCCCGATCTACTGGATGCTCAGCAGCTCGTTCAAATCGAATACTGAAATCTTTGCCCTGCCACCAACCATCCTGCCGAAGGCCTTCACGCTGGAAGCGTACGCAGCCATCGTTGGCGACCCGGTAAAGCTGCGCTTCTTCTTCAACAGCTACTTCGTGGCGGCAGCGGTGACCGTGCTGACGGTGCTGATCGCCTTGCTGGCGGCCTACGGGTTCAGCCGCTTCAACTTTCGCGGCAAGGGCAGCCTGAACACACTCATCATCAGCACGCAGACGATTCCGCCGATCACGCTTCTCATCCCCTTCTTCGGGCTTGTCGTCTCATATGGCATCTTTGACACCTATATCGCGCTGATCCTGACTTACCTGGTGTTTACGCTGCCCTACGCGATCCTGCTGATGACGGGATATCTCAACACCTTGCCCCGCGATCTCGATGAAGCGGTGGCTGTCGACGGCGGCACCAGTTGGACAGCGCTTTGGCGGGTGATCGTCCCGATCTCGCTGCCTGGTATCGTGGCGACGTCTGTCTACACCTTCCTGTTATGCTGGAACGAATTTCTCTTTGCGCTGACGCTGACCAAGTCGACGTCCATGCGCACCGTGCCGATCGGCATCCAGCTGTTGATGGGGCAGCACGCCTTCGAATGGAACCAGATGATGGCGATGAGCGTGCTCGGCTCGTTACCGCTTTTGCTCATCTACCTCGTTGCCCAGAGATTCTTCCTCGCAGGCATGACCGCGGGCTCGGTCAAGTAGGACGTCCCTCCCATGAAGACGCAGAGCGACACCAAGGAATGGGCAGTATCAAGGAATGAAAGAATGAACGTGAAAGACCTCAAAGTCGGCTGCCAGACTTTTACCTGGGAGATGCTCGGCGACCGTTTTGGCGGCGGCCCGGACGATCTCATCAAGGCGATTTCCGACGGCGGCTATGCCGGCATCGAGATCACCGACACGATGATCGGTCGCTATGCCGGCAAGCCTGCGGAGTTCGCCGCCGCGTTGAAGGCATCCGGCCTCATGCTGGTCTCGTTCGCCTTCGGCTCGAAGAGCGGCTTCACGCTCAAGGAGAAAATCGGCGAGGACCTCGAAACCGCCGGTCGCTGGATCGACTTCGCCGCCGCCTTTCCGGGAGCGCTGGTGTCGATGGGCTCGGCAACCGTCGTCTCCGACGGCCCGCGCGACCACAAATTCGCCATCGCCGCCGAGGTCTACAACAAGGCCGGCGAACTTGGGCGCAAGGCCGGCGTGCAGGTGGCTGTGCATCCGAGCACGCATCACAACACGCTGCTCTTCGACCGCGCCGATTATGACCGCATCTTCTCCCTGATTGACCCATCGCTGGTCGGCTGGGTGCCGGACACCGGACACATCTTGCGCGGCCGTCAGGACATGGCCGATACGCTCACCACCTATCGCGACCGCATTCGCTATGTGCATCTGAAAGACGTCGATGCCAACGGCAGTTGGGCGATGCTCGGCGAGGGTGTCTGCGACACGGCTAAGGTGATCGAGATCGCCAGCGCCGCGCCCAACTTCAACGGCTGGCTGGTGCTGGAGGAGGAATCCGAAGCAGCCGCCGCCGATCCGGCGGGCGCGGTGAAGACCAATCGCCAGACCATGCGCGGCTACGGGGCTTGAGGCGATGATCCGCAAACAAGACCGTCGTCTTCGTGTCGGTGTGCTCGGCTGCGGGCCGATCGCGCAGTTCGCGCATCTGGAATCCTGCGTGAAGGCAGCCAATGCCGATCTCTACGCGATCTGCGACGCGGCGCCCGACCTGCTTGCGCGCATGAGCGCCACCTACGAGCCGCAAAAAATGTATGGCGACTATGACGAGATGCTCGCCGACCCCAAGTTGGAGGCGGTGATCGTCGCGACGTCCGACGCCTACCACGTGCCGATGTCGATCAAGGCGCTCGAAGCAGGCAAGCACGTGCTTTGCGAAAAGCCGATCGGCATTTCCGTCGAAGAAGGCGAGAGGCTGGCGGAAGCGGCCAAGCGCTCCGGCAAGGTGCTTCAGGTCGGGCATATGAAGCGCTTCGACCCGGCGCTGGAGGCGGCGCGCGATTTCGTGCGCGACGAGATGGGCGAGATCTTGGCGCTGAAGGCCTGGTATTGCGATTCCACCCATCGCTACACCAATACCGACGCCGTGCAGCCGCTGCCCGTCACCAGCAAGCTGGCGAGGAAGCCGGCCGGCAATCCGAAGGCGGACCTGAGACAGTATTTCATGCTGGCGCATGGCTCGCATCTGGTCGACACGGCGCGCTTCCTGTGCGGCGAAATCACCGCCGTGCGCGCGCGGCTCAACGAACGCTTCGGCGCTTATTGCTGGTTCGTCGAGACGGAGTTCGCCAATGGCGCGCTCGGCCATCTCGACCTGACCGTTGCGGTGCGCATGGACTGGCACGAGGGCTTTCAACTCTATGGCGAGAACGGCTCGGTGATCGCGAAGACCTTCAATCCCTGGTATTTGCGCGCCAGCGAGGTCGACATTTTTCATGAGAAGGACGCGACGTCGCGCAAGCCGCTCGGCGCCGACGGCCACTTCTTCCGCCGCCAACTGGAAGGCCTCGCCGACACGGTGCTCAACGGCGCGCCGCAGCGCGGCGCTACCGTGGAGGACGGGCTCGCTTCGATCCGCGCCATGGTGGCGATCGCCCGCTCGGTCGAAAGCGGCCAGCGCGTTGAGCTCGCCGGCGTCACCGGAGCGATCTGATGCAGGTCGGGGTGTTCGCCAAGACTTTTCCAGGCGGCGAGCCGGCCGGCGTGCTCGCCGCCGTTCGCGAAGCGGGCTTCGCAGTCACCCAGTTCAACCTTGCCTGCGCCGGCCTGCCGTCGATGCCGGACGATGTTCCCGACGAAGCGATCCGTACGATCGATGCCGCCGCTAAGGCTAGCGGCGTCGGTCTCGTCGCGCTGTCGGGAACCTACAACATGGCGCATCCGGACAGCCGGGTGCGTGATGACGGGCTGCGGCGGCTCGGGGTGGTCATTGAGGCAGCCGCCAGGCTTTCGATCCCGCTGGTGACACTGTGCACCGGAACGCGCAACGCCGAGGACCAATGGGCGCACCACCCCGACAATGCCGATCCCTCGGCTTGGGCCGACATAGCGCGGGAAATGGAGAAGGCGCTTCAGCTCGCCGAGCGCCACGGCGTCGATCTCGGCATCGAGCCGGAGCAAGCCAACATCGTGACCTCCGCCGATGACGCCGTGCAGCTGATTTCCGAGATGGGTTCGAACCGGCTGCGCATCGTGCTCGACCCTGCCAATCTGTTCGAGCGAGCGAATGCCGACGAGGCACGCGGCATCGTTGCCGAAGCGGTCGAGCGCACGGCGGGTCATGTCTCTTTGGCGCACGCCAAGGACCGCTTCGCCGACGGGCGCTTCGCCACGGCCGGACAAGGCGTGGTCGACTTCGACGACTTCGTCGCTCGCCTGAGGGCCACAGGCTTCGACGGGCCGCTGGTGACGCATGGGCTTTCGGCCGAGGAAGCGCCGCGCGTCGCCCGCTTCCTCAAGGGGCTCATGTGATGGGCACGCTGCTGCGCGACGGCGCCACGCTGCATATGACCGACACCGGCGAAGGCCTGGCGGTCGTCTTTCAGCATGGGCTCGGCGGCGGCGAGGCGCAGGTCGCGCAGACTTTCCCCGCAGGCTTCCGGCGCGTCACGCTGGAATGCCGCGGGCATGGCGGCTCTGGGCTCGGCAAGCGGCGGCCGTTCTCGTTCGAAATCTTCGCTGACGATGTGCTTGCCGCCGCCGATCGTGCCGGCCTCGACCGCTTCGTTGCCGGCGGCGTCTCGATGGGCGCCGCGATCGCGCTTCGCCTCGCCTGCCGTCATCCGCGGCGCGTCGCCGCCCTGGTCCTGGTGCGGCCGGCATGGACGTTTTCGCCGGCACCGCAGAACATGCGGCCGATCACCGAGGCCGCCGAGCTCATCCTGGAACACGGGACCGACAAAGGACGGACGATCTTCGCACGATCGGACACGGCCACGCGGCTCTACCGCGAGGCGCCCGACAATCTGTCCTCGCTGCTCGGCTATTTCGACCGGCCCGACGCCAAGGAGTTCGCGCAAGTGCTCGCCGACATCGCCAGCGACGGTCCAGGCGTTTGCGACCGCGACGTCGCGGCGCTCGAAATTCCTGGGCTGGTCGTCGGCAACGCGATGGACGCGGTGCATCCGCTGTCGAGCGCCTACACGCTTGCCGCCGCGATGCCGCACGCGGTCTTCGCCGAAATCACGCCGAAGGCGCGCAACAGCGCCAGACATTTCATCGAACTGCACGAGCAGATCAGTTCCTTCCTCCAGTCCAACTCGAATGCCCGGAGCCTCATTCCGTCATGACCGCCAAACCCGTCTCCGGACCCGCGGCAATAGCCGCACTGCCGCGCAACCGGCTTATCGGCGAATTCTCGCTGTGGTCGGCGGATCTCGCCAATATGGAGCGCGACCTGAATCGCATCGAACCCCATGCCGATCTGCACCACATCGACGTGGCGGACGCCCGCTTCACCCCCGGCTTCTTGTTCTTCCCCGACATGGTGGCGCGCATCGCCAGGCTGACGGCGAAGCCGATCCACGTTCATCTGATGGTCGAGGCCGAGATCGTCGAGGCTCAGACGCGCCAGTTCATCGAGGCTGGTGCCGATCTCGTCACCATCCATGCCGAGAACGGCGCGGCAGGCTTGCGCGCCGTGAAGCTGGCGCGCGAGCTCGGCGCAGAGGCCGGCGTGGTGCTGCGGCTGGAGACGCCGGTTGAAGCGATCGAGCCGTTCCTGCCACGCGTGGCCTTCGTGACGCTGCTCGGCACCTCGATCGGGGTCAAGGGACAGAGCCTGTCCGAGGAGGCCTGCCCAAGGCTGATCGAGGCTCGCGCGCTGATGAGGAAGGCCGGCCGCGAGGCCGACATCCGGCTCGCCGCCGATGGCGGCATCCGCCATGAGACGGTGCCGCTGCTGCGCGCCGCCGGCGCCGACACGGTGGTGCTGGGCTCGCTCGCTTTCGGCGATCCCGATCTCGCCCAGCGCATGGCCTGGCTGCATGGACTGAAGGCCGCCGCCTGATGAGCACGATCGCCCTTGCCTTCGATCTCGGCGGCACGGAGCTGCGCGGCGCGCTGGTCGAGCGCAGTGGCGAGGTTGTCAAGCGCGTCTCGGCGCCGACGCTCGCCGGCGCCGGATCGGAAGCGGTCATCGGCCAGATCATCGCGCTGGCGGACAGGCTGCTTAAAGAACACCCGCAGGCAAAGGTCAGCGGCATCGGAATGTGCGCGCCGGGGCCGCTCGACCCCAAGGCAGGCATCGTCATCGGGCCGCCGACGCTCGCCGGCTGGCACAACGTGCCGCTGATCGACATCCTCAGCCGCCAGTTCGGCTTGCCGGTACGGCTGGAGAACGACGCCAATGCCGCGGCGCTCGGCGAGTGGCGTTTCGGCGCCGGCCGCGGCGCGGGCTCGCTGGTCTTCGTCACCGTCTCGACCGGCATCGGCGGCGGCGTGGTCGCTGATGGCCACATCTACCATGGAAGGCGCGGGCTCGCGGCCGAGATCGGCCACATGACCATCACCGGCGAAGGCGACCGCTGTTTCTGCGGCAACGTCGGCTGCTTCGAGGCCGTTGCTTCCGGCACCGCGCTCGGGCGCCGGGCGACCCGCCTCACCAAGCCAGGCGACGGCTCGGTGCTCAGACGTCTTTCCGACGACGGCGACGTCTCGGCCCGGCATGTCGTGGATGCCGCGCGCGCCGGCGACGCGGCCGCCCGCGAACTGGTCGAGACCGAGGCGAAATGGCTGGGCATCGGCTTCACCAATCTCCTGCATCTCTATTCGCCGGACCTGATCGTCATGGGGGGCGGCCTCGCAAACGGGTTCGATCTGCTGGCGCCGGGCATCAGGGCGACGGTCGAGGAACGCGCCATGCAAGCCTATCGCGACGTGCCGATCGTGCCGGCCGAACTCGGCGACCGCGCCGGGCTGGTCGGCGCGGCAAGCCTGATCCTGTGGGAGGGCGAGCCGGGAACGGCGCTGGCGATGGTGCAGAACGAGCAAACGAAGCTCGGCGAAAAGACGGCCCGATCGATCATCGAACGGATGAAGGAGAGCGAAGGGAACTGAGACCGCCCGCCTTCCTATTGTCCGCGCCCGGCTCGGTCTTGGGCTGAGGTCGCGCCAGAAGATAAAGGGCGGCCACGTGCGTAATCATCAGCAGGGGCACATAGATGATCGGGATCGCGTATGCGGCGCCCAGCTGCCCGGCCTGCTCGGGCAGATGAAGCACGGTGCCGTGATAGTAGTCGCCGACGAGGTCGACTATTCCCACCAGATTGAAGGCCGCGACGGACGGCCAGAAGATCGAGGACCGCTTCACGCCAAGCAGCGCCAGCATGGCCAGCAGCCCGGTCGCGAAATCGCCATAGGCGGCAAAGACCGCGAAGTCCGCCGGGAGGTTCGGGCCAACCACGCCCGGAACCAGGAAGACCAGCCCGAAGAAGCGGAAGCTGTGCAGCGTCGCGATAGCGCGCTGCGCCTCGACGCAGTCCATGAGCCTGAGCCTCGGCCAGATATAGGCGCCGAAGCAGAGCAGCCACGGGACGTAGCCCAGGACGAGATGGATGTTGAAGATCGTCGCCGGCGTCATACTTGCCTCCCGTTAGAGATTGGCTGGAACGGCTTCGAATACCGCCTTCAGGATACCGAGACGGCCTTCCAACAGAGATTTAGCGAAGGCGGCGGCCCCGACGCCCGCAACCGCACGCGATCCAAATCGTCCGTCATTGCCACTTCCCTCCAGCCTTCCAATCGACAACACAGATACGACCGCTTTGTGCCGGGAACTATCCGCGATAATCTCAATGGGTCATGAAGCAAAACTTCACAGTCCGGCATGGCGCCCTCGACGGCGTCGAGGCGTTCCTGAGCGTCGCCAGGCATCGCAATTTCCGCAAGGCGGCGGCGGAGCTCGGCGTCACGCCATCGGCGATCAGCCAGGCGGTGCGGACATTGGAAGCGCGCATCGGCGCCGCGCTGTTCGTCCGCACGACACGCAGCGTCGGCCTGACCGAAGCCGGCGAGCGTTTTTTCTCGCGTGCCCGGCCAGCCTTCGAGGAATTGGTAGCAGCAAGCGAGGTCGCGCGCGAAGTCGGCCAGCGGCCGGCTGGGCTTTTGCGCCTGTCGGTACCGCCTGCGGTGGTGCCGACGCTGCTGGAGCCGATGATCGCGTCCTTCTGCCAGGCCTATCCCGAGATCGAGCTGGAGATCGTCGCTAGCGGCGAGCTGGCGGACCTCGCAGCCGAGGGATTCGACGCCGGTATCCGGCTCGGCGACCTCATCGCGGCCGACATGGTCGCGGTTCGACTGACGCCGTCCTTCCCGATGGTGGTCGTCGGCAGTCCCGACTATCTACGCCAGCGAACAACGCCGGAGCGCATCGAGGATCTGCGCCACCATGCCTGCCTGCGCCTGCGCCGATCGAACGGTTCGGTCGCGCCGTGGCGCTTCGCCAAAGGCAACAAGGCGGTCGAGGCAATCGTTTCCGGGCCGTTCATTGCACACGACTATCCCACGCTGCTTGGCGCTGCGATCCGGGGCGCCGGGCTTGCCCAGGTGCCAAGCCCGATTGCCGCCGCGGCGCTCGCGGACGGGCGCCTCGAAACGCTGCTTTCGGCCTTCGCTGCGACATCGCCGGGTGTCTTCCTCTACTATCCGGAAAAACATCAGGTCCTGCCCAAGCTGCGCGCGTTCATCGATCACATCAGGTATCGAGGCGGCGCCGAGACCTCCCGAAAACGGCCGAGGGAACGGCAGGCCCAGGTCTAGCGCATCAGGCCGATCGGGCAGCGATCCACGACTGGATGGGGTGGCGATAGCGCAGGCCGGCGTCAAAGTATCGGTAGTGCCGCTTCCGCAGGTGCATGACACGGTGAAGCAAGGCCTGATCTCGCCGCTGGTGGCGCTGACCCGCGCCAAGGGCATGTCAGCCTATCTCGGCCTCGGGGCACACGCCTCCTTCAGGCGCGGAGCAGATCAGCGAGGCTGTCGGACTTCTCGACCTTGTCGGTGAGATCGAGCCCGGAGAGCAGATCGACCAGATGGCTGTTCATCAGCGCCGCGGCGTCGGCGCTGTCGCCGGCTTCAATGGCGTCGACCAGTGCGTGATGGGCATGTTTCTCGCAGGTCGCGTCGCGGCGTTTCCAGTAGAGCGCGATGATCAGCGAGGAATGCGAGACGAGGTCGCGCACGAAGTTGGTGAATACCGAATGCGCCGCGATCTCGGCGATGCCGACATGGAAGCGCGCCGACAGCATGATGGCGTCGCTGTCGCGACCGGCATGCAGCGCCTCATGCTCCTTCTCCAGGTGCATTCGCAATTGCGCGATGTCGGAGGGCACCGCCGCCTTGGCGGCGAGCGCCGCCACCTTGGGCTCGATCAGCGCCCTTGCCTCGAACACTTCGCGCGCCTCGATCTTCGAGGGCTGCGCGACGAAGGCTCCGCGATTGGGCTCCAGCCGCGCCAGCCGGTCATGCGCAAGGGCCTGCAAGGCGGCGCGGACGACGGTGCGACTCACCGAATAGATCGACGCCAGTTCGTCCTCCGGCAGCTTGGTCCCCGGGGCGAGACGATGGCTGACGATGGCGTCTCTCAGCCCATAGTAGATCGGCGACCAGCGCGCTGCCGGCTTGTCGTCGCGATCGTCTTCTCTGAGTACCGTCAACATGCTTTCAATGCGCAGGCCCGACACGGCCCGCTCTGCCCCCAAATCGCCAGCGGCCGGTCCAATCTAATGGCGCTCGCGCCCCGGTCAATCCCGCGGGACCGATCTCCCGGGGCCGCGTTTACCCAGGCGAACCGGCGCCCGGGGGAGACGCCGAAGCGAAGATGCCCGCGAAACGCTTGCCGCGCGGGGCGGCATAGCCGCCGATCTTCGATGTCTTCAAGCCGACCTTGAACAGGCTCTCGGCCAGGGTGACGGCGCAGACGACGCCGTCAAGCACCGGAACGCCATGCTCTTCCGACAGGCTGTGCGCAAGGTCGGCCATGCCGGCGCAGCCCAGCACGATCGCCTCGGCGTGATCCTCGCGAATGGCGCGCGCGATCTCGTCCGAGATCCGATGCCTGGCGTTCGAGCCTGGCCGTTCAAGCTCGAGCACGGCGACTTCCGACGAGCGCACTTTGGCGCAGCGCGAGGAAAGACCGTATTTCGCAAGGTTGTGCTCGATGGCGGGGACTGAGCGGGCGAGCGTGGTGACGACGCTGAACTTGCCGGCGACAAGGCTGGCGAGATGGAAGGCCGCCTCGCCGATGCCGATGACCGGCGCTTCGGTCGCGCAGCGCGCGGCGTCGAGCCCGGTATCGTCGAAGCAGGCGATCACATAGGCGTCCGCCACCGGTGCCTTGCTCATCTCGGCGATGATGCCCGGTACGGCAAACACCTCGTCGAAATAGCCCTCGATGCTCGGCGGACCATCGGCCGGATTGACAGCGACGATTTCGGTTCCTGAGGACGCGACGCTTGTCGCCGCCTTGCCGATCTTGCCGGTCATCGACGCGGTCGTGTTGGGGTTGATGACGAGTATGCGCATTAAAATCAGCCTCAGATCTCGCCGCCGAGATAAAGACGTTTGACCCGGTCGTCGCTCAGCAATTCGGCGGAGTTGCCGCTCAGGGCGACGCTGCCGGTGGTCAGCGCATAGGCGCGCTGCGAAATGCGAAGCGCCATGCGGGAATTCTGCTCGACCAACAGAACGCTGACCTTCTCGTCGCGGTTGATGGCGACGATCGAGCGGGCGATGTCCTGGACAAGTTTTGGCGCGACTCCGAGCGACGGCTCGTCGAGCAGCAAAAGCTTCGGCTTGGCCATCAGCGCGCGGCCGATGACCAGCATTTGCTGTTCGCCGCCGCTCATCGTGCCGGCGGCTTGGGAGAAGCGCTCCTTCAGCCGGGGAAAGCGCCCCAGCACCATCTCCAACGTCGCCGCGATCTCGGCCTTGCTCGAGCGCGTGAAGGCACCCATCAAAAGGTTGTCCCTGACCGTCATATAGGGAAAGACGCGGCGCCCTTCCGGCACCATGGCGATGCCCATCTTGACGATCTCATCCGGAGCGGCACCGTCGATGCGCTTGCCGCTGTAGTGAATCTCGCCGGACCTTATCCGGTTGAGCCCGGTGATGGCGCGCAGGATCGACGACTTGCCGGCGCCGTTGGCGCCGATCAGCGCGACGGTCTCACCCTCATTGACCTCGAGCGAGACGCCCTTCAGCGCATAGACGTGATCGTAATAGAGTTCGACGCCGGCGAAGTTCAGGATCTGGTTCATAGCCCGATCGCCTCGTCTTCGCTGCCGAGATAGGCTTCGATGACCTTCTCGTTGGCCTGGATTTCCGACGGTGTTCCCTCGGCGATCTTCTGCCCGAAATTGAGCACCACGATGCGGTCCGAGATCTTCATCACGGCCGGCATGTCGTGCTCGACGAGCAGGATGGTAAGGCCGAGATCGCGCAGGCGCCGCACCATCGCCACCATGCGCATCGTCTCCTCGTGATTCATGCCGGCAAAGGGCTCGTCGAGCAGCAGGATCGAGGGATCGGTGGCAAGGCCGATGGCGATGCCCAGCGCCCGCAAATGGCCATGTGGCAGGTTGCGGGCGATCTCACTGGCAAGCGAAGCCAGGCCGAGCAGCGCCAGGATCTCGTCGGCGGACTGGCCGAAAGCCGCTTCGTCTGCCTTGGCCGTGCCGGTGCCGAGAAAGAAACCGACGAGGCTCGCCTTCGAGCGCAGATGATGCGCGATGATGACGTTGTCGCGCACGCTCATGCTCTTGAAGATCGTCGTTTCCTGGAAGGTGCGCACGACGCCCTTGCGCGCGGCAATATGCGGCGCCATGCCGGAGATGCGTTCACCCTTCAGGCGGACCTCGCCGGACGTTGGCCTGAGAAACGACGAGATCAGCTTGAACAGCGTCGACTTGCCGGCGCCGTTCGGACCGATAACCGAGAGAATCTCCTTTTCGCGCACCGAGAAGGAGACGTTGTTGACCGCGACGAGACCGCCGAAGCGCTTGGTGATGCCGGAAACTTCGAGCATTTCGGCCATGGCTCAAGCCTTCTTCCGGGTCGGAACCGTGAGGCTGAGCAGGCCGTTTGGCAGCACCAGCATCAAAACGATCATCAGGCCGGAATAGATCAGGAGCTGGAATTGGCCGGTCTGGAACAAGAGGTCCCAGCCGAAATAGAGCACCAGCGTGCCGAGCATCGGACCGAACACGTAGCCGAGGCCGCCGAGGAAGCAGTTCAGCATGAAGTTGACGGAATCGGTGACCGTGAAGCTCGACGGATAGATCGACTGCGAGATGGCGGCGAAGATGGCGCCGGCGAGACCGCCGAAGAAGGAGGACACCGCATAGGCGATGACGCGTAGATAGGCGATGTTGACGCCGATCGAGGAGGCGAGTTCCTCGTTCTGCTGCAGCGACTGGCAGAGCTTGCCGATACGCGAGTTGACCAGCCGATACATCACCGCGAAGCAGCCCACCATCAGCGTGACCGCCAGCAGGTAAAAAGCGAGCCGCGAATTCTGCAGCGTGGCGAAGTCGGGGATGATGGTCAGCCCGAAGACCGAGAGCGCACCGGGCAGCGGGATGCTGACGATGCCCTTGGCGCCGTTGGTGATCGGCAGCGCCAGCGCCAAGAGCCGCACGACCTCGGTCAGAACCAGCGTCACCATGGCGAAATAGACGCCGCGCAACCGCAGGATCGGCAGACCGATCAGCACGCTCGCGGCGGCGCAGAAGAGACCGGCGACAGGCAGCGTCAGCCAGAACGACCAGCCGTGGTTCATAACCAGTATGGCCGAGACATAGCCGCCCATCAGCGCATAGGCGCCCTGGCCGATATTGATGCGGCCGATGTAGAAGGTGAGCCACACGCCGGCGCTGGCGATGCTGAGCAGCGCCACCGAAGTCAGCGTGTAGTAGAGGTCGATGCGGCCGCTGGCCGAGATCGCGGCCGGCACGGCGATGAAGACGATCGCCAGGAAGGCTGCGACCGAAGCGATCTTCATGTTGCGATTGCGGGTCATGGCGCGATCAACCCCACGGCTTGCCCATCAGCCCGTTGGGGCGGATCGACAGAAACACCATCAGGGCGGCGAAGATGACGAGGTAGGTGACGTCGCCATATTCGCGCAGCGCGGTCAGGCCGACCGATTCCATCATGCCGAGGATGAAGCCGCCGGCGATCGCGCCGCCGACGACGCCGGCGCCGCCGATCATCACCATCAGGAAGGCCTTGATCGAGATCGGGCCGCCAATGCCGGAATTGACGCCGGTGATGGTGACCAGCAGGCCGCCGACAACGCCCGCCAGCATGGCACCGAGCGCGAAGCCGATCATGGAATAGCGGTCGACCCTGACACCCATCAGCTGGGCCGCGACACGGTCCTGAGCGAGCGCGCGCATGGCGCGGCCGACCCGGCTGTACTGCATGTAAAGGACAAAGGCGGCGATGAAGACGATGGCCAGAGCGCCGACAACCAGGCGGTCATAGGGCATGATGATGCCGGCCTCGTTGAAGACGCCTTTGACGATCTTGGGAACGCCGCGCTGCTTCTCACCGAACATGAGCAGGATGACGGCGTCGAAGAAGAAGGCCGTCGCGGCGGCGAGCAGCATGGTGCTCTCCTCGCGGTGACTGCGGCGGATAACCGTTCGAAAGAGGAATCTCTCCATCAGCGCGCCGATGACGGCGAGCGTCACGCCGGAGGCCAGCAGCGCCACCACGAAAGGGAGGCCGAGTTGGCCGTAGACGGTATAGGTGATGAACCCGCCCAGAACGTACATCTGCCCGTGGGCGAAATTCAGCACGTTCATCAGGGCGAAGATCAGGGTTAGCCCGAGCGCGATCAGCGCGTACTGGGCGCCGAGATACAATCCGTTGGCGATGACCTGTTCCATGGATCCTTCGATCTTCCGCGGGGTCCGAGCATCGCCCGGACCCCCGGCATTCGGGAGGAAGTAACCTTAGGAACCCAAACCTAGTCGACGGAGCCGACGAACAGGGTCTGGAAAGCGCCGTCCTTGTATTCGTTGACCACCATCGGCACGGCTAGCTGACGCTTCTGGCCGAAGGAGGTCGCGCCGACATAGCTCAGCTTGGCGTCGCCCTTGAGGAAAGGGTTGGGCGCCGAGAAGGTGTCCATGGTCTTCTTGAATTCGTCGACATTGTTGATGGCGGCCGGATTGGCCTTCATCGTCTCGATGATGTACTCCAACGCGTAGACCTTGGTATTGGACTCGTCGTTATACTCGCCGAACATCTTGGTATAGCGGGCGACGAACTCCTTCATCTCGTCGGACGCGATTTCCGGCGTCGAGGCACCGCCGACGGAGATGAAGCCGTTGGCGTATTCGCCGGCGCCCTCCTCCAGAACCTTGGCGTCCTGCGCCGTCTCGGTCGAGATCAAGCCCTCGAAGCCGAGCTCGCGGGCGGCGCGGATGAGCAGCGGCGCGTTGGCCGGCGCCACGCCGGACAGCACCAGCAGATCGGGCTTCAGCGCGACGATCGGGGTCAGCACCGGCGTGAAGTCGCGGGTGTCGTTCTGGTACGTGTCGTTCTGCGCGACGACGTCGAGCCCGAGCGCCTTGGCCGCCTCGACGCCGCTGTCACGCTGGCTGAGCGGGTCGGATTCGTTCGCGGCGACAAAGGCGATCGTCTTCACGCCCTTGTTTTCCTTGAGGTATTTATAGATCGCCGGGCCCGACTGGTAGTTGGCGATCATGCCGAGCACGGCGTTCGAGGCCGGCTTCTGGTAGAGCGCCTTCGGGAAGGCGTAGGGGAAATAGATGATGCCGTTGGCCTCGGCTACAGGGCGCACCGCAGCAGCGCCGTCATCGACATTGGGTCCGACGACATAGTGGATGCCCTCCTGCGCCATCTTCTCCATGCCGGCGATGGCGCGCTTGGGATCTTTCTGGTCGTCGAAGGTGACGATGTTGATGTTGTAGGTGTCGTCGCCGATCTTGACGCCGCCTTTTTCGTTGAGCCAGGCGGCGCGCGTCTGCATCGAGCGCACATTGGACGTGCCCCAGGCGGCGGCGGGACCGCTGGTGACACCAACAAAGCCGATCTTCAGTTCCTTGTTTTCAGCCTGCGCGGACGGGATGCCTATGGCGGCCATGGCCAGGGTCGAGGCGGCGCCAAGCACCAGCGATTTCAAAGTCGAGCGTCGGTTGATCATATCGGTTCCCTTCTGGTTATCGCGCTTTTGTTTTTGCTCATCGGCTGCGCGGATAGCCTATGGGAAGCCGCCTGCGAGAGATTGTCAACAGATTTCTTTGTTATTGTATACAATGTTTGGGCTGAATGTGTGCGACGGCAGAGCGGCCCAACCGCGGCGCAGGCTGAGGACTGGCTGCCCGAACGGCCAGCCACCTCGGCGAACGATCAGTGCGCGGCATGATAAAATGGAGGCGGTCGCGGCTTACCGACGGCCGGCCCGTACGAATGGCGCGGGGCAGACCTTATTTTCCGCAATGATGGTCGTTGATTTTGTTCAGCGCATTCGCGTCCGGCCCCGTCCGGTGGTATGAACACGCGCCCGCCGCCGTGGTGACCAGCATGGCGTCATAGTAGCGCGGCCCGCCGAACAGGATGTCGATGAGGTCGCCTTCGGTCGGAACGTAGCGCTCCTGCTCGACCGGGCGCTTAAGATGCCGGTCGCCGGCGAACGCCGCGCCGGACACGCCAATGGCCGTGGCCAGAACGAGAGCGGAGATCGCAAGGTTTTTCGTCATCGGCGGCACCTTTCCGGCCATTTCGGGTCAGCAGCATATCCAAAATCGCCAGCGGAGCAAAAGTTCCCAGTCTCTATCTTCAAAATAGCTTGGCCCGATTGGGCGCTACACTCCTTCCCCGGAGTTGCTGCGGCTACTCGAAGGAGTAGGTAAAACCTTCCTTGGACGCGCCGACGGTGACCTTCGTCATCTTCGCGCCCTCCAGCGAGCGGTTGAGCACGCCGCGGCTGAGCTCCGGCAGCAGCGTGTTGGTGAGGATGGCGTCGATCATGCGGCCGCCGGACTCGATCTCGGTGCAGCGCGCCTTGACCAGATCCATGACGCCGTCGCCGATGACCAGTTCGGCATCGTTGGTTGCTTTAAGCCGCCGCGCGATCTTGCCGAACTGATGGCGGGCGATCGCCTCGATCATCGAATCCGACAGTGGATAATAGGGTATGGTGACCACCCGACCGAGGAAGGCGGCCGGGAAAACTTTCAGCAGCGGAGTGCGCAGGGCCGCGTCGAGATCGTCAATGCCGGTCCGCACGGTGCCGTTCTTGGTGCGGTCCATGATGACGTCGGAGCCGACATTCGAGGTGAGCAGGATCAGCGTGTTCTTGAAATCGATGCGCCGGCCCTCGCTGTCGTCCATCATGCCCTTGTCGAAGACCTGGAAGAAGATTTCGTGGACGTCCGGATGCGCCTTCTCGACCTCGTCGAGCAGGATCACCGAATAGGGTTTGCGCCGCACCGCCTCGGTCAGGATGCCGCCCTTGCCGTAACCGACATAGCCGGGCGGCGCGCCCTTGAGCGTCGAGACGGTATGCGCTTCCTGGAACTCGGACATGTTGATCGAGATCAGGTTCTGCTCGCCGCCATAAAGCGTCTCGGCAAGCGCCAGCGCGGTCTCGGTCTTGCCGACGCCGGAGGGGCCGCAGAGCAGGAATACGCCGACCGGCTTTTCCGGCGCGCCGAGGCCGGCGCGGCTGGTCTGGACACGTTTGGCGATCATCTCCATCGCGTGATCCTGGCCGACCACGCGTTCCGAAAGGGTCGCGGCCAGCCTGAGCGCTTTCTCGGTCTGGCTGGACAGCATCCGTCCGGTCGGGATGCCGGTCCAATCCTGCACCACGGCGGCGACCGCATTGCGATCGACCGAAGGCAGGATCAGCGGCGTCTCGCCCTGCGCCGCGGCAAGCTCCGCCATCAGCTCGCGCAGCCGCGCGAGATCGGCAGACGAACCGGCCGATCCCTCGGCGATCGTCTCTCCGACGACCGCCTCGGGTTCGACCGCCTCGCCCTTCGCCGCCTTGGCTTTCGAGCCCTTGGATTTCGCGGGCTTGGTTTCAGCCGCCTTGCTCTCGGGCGCCTTTGCTTCGGGAGTTTCGGACGCAGCCGGCTCAGCCGCTACGGTTTCCTCCCCGGCCTCCCCCCCCGCCGCATCGAGCGGCACGCCTTCACCGCGCAGTTTAGCGCGCAGGTCAAGAATCTCGGCGACCAGTGCTTTCTCGCGATCCCAGCGCGCCTGGGCGGCGGCTAAGGTGGTCTCGGTTTCCGCCAGCCCGGCATCGACGCGAGCCTGACGGTCGGCGACCTCGATGCCGATCGCCGCCTCGCGGCCGATGATGCCGCTCTCGACCTCCAGCGCCTGGCGGCGGCGCAGAATGTCCTCGACCTCGGCCGGCGTCGCATGCTGCGAGACCGCAACGCGCGCGCAAGCCGTGTCGAGCAGGCTGACGGCCTTGTCCGGCAGTTGCCTGGCCGGAATGTAGCGGTGCGAGAGCGCGACCGCCGCCTCGATCGCCTCGTCCAGTATCTGGACCTTGTGGTGCTGCTCCAGGACGCCGGCGACGCCGCGCAGCATCAGCACGGCCACAGCTTCCGACGGCTCCTCGATCTTGACCACCTGGAAGCGGCGCGTCAGCGCCGGGTCCTTCTCGATATGCTGCTTGTATTCGGCCCAGGTCGTGGCGGCTATGGTGCGCAGCTCGCCGCGCGCCAGCGCCGGCTTCAAAAGATTGGCGGCATCGCCGGTGCCTGCGGCACCGCCGGCGCCGATCAGCGTATGCGCCTCGTCGATGAACAGGATAATCGGCACCTCGGAGGCCTGAACCTCGTCGATGACCGCCTTCAGCCGCTTCTCGAACTCGCCCTTGACGCTGGCGCCCGCCTGCATCAGCCCGACATCGAGCATGCGCACGCTGACATTCTCAAGCGTCGGCGGCACGTCGCCCTGGGCGATGCGGAGCGCAAATCCTTCGACCACCGCCGTCTTGCCGACGCCGGCCTCGCCGGTCAGGATCGGGTTGTTTTGGCGGCGACGCATGAGGATGTCGACGATCTGCCGGATTTCCGGGTCGCGGCCGACGACCGGATCGATCTTGCCGTCGCGGGCGCGCAGCGTGAGGTCGGTCGCGTATTTGGCCAGCGCCGAATCTCCGCCCGGACCGCGCTTCATCGGCTGTTCGGCGGCGGCAGAGGCGGGAGGTGTGCCGGCTTCGAGCGAGCCTTCGGTCACGTCGGCGAAACGGGAAACGACGCCGTCGGCATCGATCTTGTCGAATTCGGCGCTGATTTTCGAGACCAGGCCTTCCAGCACCGGCGTCCTCAGGCAGGCCAGCAGGATATGGGCGCTGCGCACCTCCTCCACGCCGAACTCCAGCGTCGCCAGGTTCCAGCCTTCCTGGATGGCGTGGAAGATGTGATCGGAGAATTCCTCGACGGAGGTCGCGCCGTAAGGCAGCTTGTCGATGGCTCGGGTCATGTCAGCCGTCAGCCGGCTGACGTCCAACCCGGCATCGGCGATGATCATCTGCACGTCCGAGCGCTCGGACAGCACCAGTTGCTGGATGAAGTGGACGAGCTCCACATAAGGATTGCCGCGCAGCTTGGCCGTATCGGCCGCGGCCTTGAAGGCGCGCACCCCCGTGGCGTTGAGCTTGGCGACCAGTTCCTTACGCTTGAAGCTCTGCGATGACCGGCGCTGTTCCATTCGAACTTGCTCCCGCAATCTGCCAACCGTACCCTGCCATATAAGCGGCGGCTTGACAAAGCCGCGTGACGGATAAGGCGTTTGGATCTATCCGGGCGGCACTGCCCGGTTACACAAGCTCTGCAATGTCGTGCAAGAAACACCGAATTGCGGTCCGGGCTATGCGAGCCATTTCACATACCCGGCCCGGTAATCGCGCAATGGGTTTTGCTGAAAGAAACGGTCGCGTTTAGCATCCGTTAGTTTTTGAGCAGCTGCTCAATTGTCGTGACGCGAGGCCGGTGGTAACGTTGCGTCACATAGGGTCTCAGGGCCGCTGGCTGGGGGTTAGTGTGATTGATCTCGCACTCTGGCTGAATCCTCTGAACGGTGAAAATCCGTCGGGAGAGGACTTGCGTAACGACCCGGCCTTTCATGAGCTGGAGCGCCTGACCGAACAGCAGAAAAAGGTCGAATACGAAGGAAACAACAAATCGGAAGTCGATGTTCCGGTCGACTGGTCCGTCGTACTCACCAAGGCGGAGGAGTTGCGGTCGCACGGGCGGGACCTGCGCCTTCTCGTCCTGGTTGTGCGTGCCCTTGCCAACGAAGAACAGCTGGGCGGGCTCGCCGAAGGCCTGACACTGATCGCCCAAACCTTCGACAGGCATTGGGAAACGATGCATCCGGCACTGCGCTCTGGCGCCACGGCGCGCGAGGCTGCCTTGCGGCGCATCAATGCGCTGATCGACCTGCAAAACAGCCAGGACGGGCTGCTCAAGGATCTGCGCGGCATGGTCTTCTTTGCGCCGCGCACGGTCGGCCCGATCAAGGGAGAGGACCTGGAGAAGGGCAGCCTCGACGAACACGTCATGCTGCAGGAGGCTGCTTCGGGACTGGGCGCGGCGGAAAAGGCGGCGCTGGTAAGCGGCCACAACCAGCTGGTGAACCGGGTGCGCACCGGGTGCAAGGCGCACGTCGATCAGGCCGGCGAGGCGATGACCTCGCTGCTCGCCGACGCCCGCGCGGTGATCGCCGCTCTCGACGAGGTCGACGCCGCCCTCAACAAGCGCATCGACGGCAGTGGCCCCGCCATTCCGGAATTGAGACGCTTCCTGCAGCGTTTGCTGACGACGCTGGAGCGGAATTCCGCCGCCGGTGCCGGGGCGAACGGCGCCGCAAAGCCAATCCCGCAGCCGGCGGAACCGGCAGCGCCCGGCCCAAACGGCCATGGTGGCGAAAGGATGGGCGCCGAAGCGAGGGGAGCCGAATCGATGGCAAGTGTCGCAAGCTATGCGGAACCGGGCGCCGGGCTGCCCGACCGGATCACCTCGCGCGACGACGTCGTCAAATGCCTGGATCTCGTCGTCGCCTTTTATGACCGCACCGAGCCGTCGAGCCCGATCCCGCATCTCGCCCGCCGCGTGCGCCGCATGGTGCACATGGATTTCGTGGAACTGATGGAAGATCTTGCCCCGTCGGGGCTGAAGGAGTTCCGGCTGCTTGCCGGTGTCCCCGATCCGAAGAAGCCGGCCCAGAAGGATGAAAGGTAACAAGCATGCCAGCAGAGAGCAAAGCGAAGGTCATCGAAAGAAACCGCGCCCCGCGCGTGCAGATCGCCTATGACGTCGAGACCTACGGCAGCCCGACAACGATCGAACTGCCGTTCGTCATGGCCGTGATGGCCGATCTTTCCGGCGCTTCACAGACCAAGGAAGCGGTGAAGTCGGTGCTCGACCGCAACTTCGTCGAAACCGACGCCAACCGCTTCCCGAAGTTCATGGAGGCCATGGGGCCGCGGGTGAAGGCGCGGGTAAAGAACACACTCCCGCAAGCCGAGGGCGCCGAGCGGGACGAAGAGCTCGCGATCGATCTCACCTTCTCCAAGATGGGCGATTTCGCGCCCGACAAGATCGCCGAGCAGGTCCCGCAGTTGGCCGAGATTCTCAAGATGCGCCGGCAGCTCGAAGAGTTGCTCGGCTTCATGGATGGCCGCGTCGACGCCGAAAAGCGCATCGCGCAGCTTCTGAACAACGAACCGCTGCTGAGCAAGATCGCCGGCCAGGCGATTTCTGAGGGCAAGGGCGAGGAGTAAGTCATGGCTGAACAGCAAAAAACCGCAGCCGCCACCGCCGAGGCGGAAGCGATTGACCTCGGCGAATTCAGCGGCCTCCTGGAAAAGGATTTCAAGGTCAAGAAGGACGACAGCGAGAAGTTGCAGCAGCTGGTGCGCAACCTGGCGCTGGCGGCGCAGTCGCGCTCCGAAACCACCACCATCTCGTCCAATGCGATCAAGTCGATCAAGTCGCTGATCGCCGGCATCGACAAGATGCTGACGACGCAGGTCAACGAGATCCTGCACGCGCCGGAAGTGCGCGAGATGGAAGGCACCTGGCGCGGCCTCTGGTATCTCGTCAACAACACCGAGACGGATACAAAGCTCAAAATCCGGGTGATGAACATCTCCAAGGAACAGCTGGCCGACACGCTGGAAGACTATGAAGGCCAGATGTGGGACCAGAGCCCGATCTTCAAGAAGGTCTATACGGACGAGTATTCGATGCTGGGCGGCGAGCCGATCGGCTGCATTCTCGGCGCCTACGAATTCTCGAACCATCCGCGCGACGTCGGCCTGCTGCGCAACATCTCCGGCGTCTGCGCCTCGGCGCACACGCCCTTCATCGCCGCCGCCTCGCCGCGCCTGTTCCGCATGGACAGCTGGCAGGAACTGCCCAACCCGCAGGACCTGCAGATGATCGTCAACAACCCGGCCTATGCCTCGTGGCAGTCGCTGCGCGAGAGCGAGGACGCCCGCTATATCGGCCTCACCATGCCGCGGGTGCTGGCGCGCCTGCCTTACGGCTCGGAAACCGTTCCGGTGAAGGGTTTCACCTTCGAGGAAGAGGTGGGAGGCGACCACAACAAATATGTCTGGATGAACGCCGCCTTCCCGATGGGCGTCAACATCAACCGCAGCCACAAGCTTTTTGGCTGGGGCACACAGATCCGCGGCGTCGAAAACGGCGGCACGGTGCTCAACCTGCCGGTGCACGCGTTTCCGACCGACGACGGATCGATCGCGATGAAATGCCCGACGGAAGTCGCTATCGACGACCGGCGCGAAGCGGAGCTCGCCAAACTCGGCCTGATGCCGATCCTGCACCGGAAGAACACCGACCTTGCGGCCTTCATCGGCGCCCATTCGCTGCAGGACGACGAGACCCGAGCCGGGCGTCTGGTCGATCCCGACGCGCAGGCCAACGAGCGGCTCAGCGCCAACCTGCCCTACCTGTTCCCGGTCTCGCGCTTCGCCCACTACCTCAAGGCGATCGCGCGCGACAAGATCGGCTCGTTCAAGGAACGCACCGACATGCAGATCTGGTTGACCGAATGGATCAACCGGTACGTGCTGGCCAATCCAGCCTTTGCCGACGACAAGGCGCGCGCCAAGCGCCCGCTCGCCGCGGCCGAGGTCCAGGTCGACAGTGTCGAAGGCCGGCCCGGTTACTACAACGCCCGTTTCTATCTGCGTCCGCACTACCAGCTGGAAGGCATCAATGCCTCGCTCCGGCTGGTGTCCGAACTGCCGTCAGTGAAGGGGTGAAATCGCAAGCATAGTCATCTTGTTTGGTTTGAGAGCGGTGGAGAAAGACAATGCCTTCAATGAAGATCGATGGTTTTCTGAAAGTTCCGGACATCAAGGGTCCCAGCGTGCGCGACGGCCACGAAGATGAGATCGAAGTCCATGGCGTCGACTACAAGATGATCGCGCCTTACGATCCCAATTCGCTCTCGCGCCGCGGGCGCGTATCCTTGGGGATGATCAAGTTCACCAAGCATTACGACAAGGCGTCGCCTTACCTGAAGAAGGCGCTGTTCGACAACAAGGCGCTCGACGAAGTGGTGTTTTCGGCGCGCCGCACCATCGACGGCGAGACCAGCGATTATCTGGTGGTGACGCTCACCGACGCTTCGATCATGGAATACGACATGAAGCAGGCCGATGACGAGGCCGACCTGATCGAGGAAGAAGTGAGCTTCGCCTACAAGAAGATCAAATTCGTCTACGACAAGGACGACGAGATCGAAATGGATGTCTATGTCGGCAAGTGAGGCCAAAAAGCCCGGCGCAAGGGCGCAGCTCGCCGGCAGTTCGCGAGCAAAGCGCGAGGCGGTCCAGCCCTCCCTCTGGGACCGCCTCATCAACGACCTGCCCGGGCTGACGTCGGAGATCGAGGGGCTGCGTCGCCTGCTGGAAGAAGAACTCGGCGCCGAGCGCGTCGAGGCTCTTCTTGCCGGCAGCGCACGCACCATCGATGCCGATGCGGAACTCACCCCCGACCAAAAGCGGCGCCTGCACCGTCTGGTGTTCCAGGCCGAACATCGCGCCGAGATCGAAAGCCGCGGCGTGGTGGTGTCGGCGCGGGTGCTCAGGGAAGCCGTCCGGCGCGACATCGAAGCCTTGTTCAACACCGAGCGCTTCGAGTCCGTTCCGATGCTTTCCGATGCCGAGCACGAACAGCCCCTGGACGAGCTGCCGTCGCTTGCCGACTTTCCGGAGGTGCGCCGCAGCGTCGTGAACTACGGCGTGCCGTCCTTCTCCGGCCGCTCCTCGCGGGACTTCGACCGCGATACCCTGGCGCGCGAGATCCGCGCGGTGCTCGCCACCTTCGAGCCGCGGCTCAAGGAAAGCGCCACGACGGTCAATGTCACCCTCGGCGACAAGAGCGTCGGCCTGAAGATCGAGATCGACGCCGTGCTGATCATGACGCCGACGCCGGAGCGCATGCGGCTGCGCACCACGATCAATCTCGACAACGGCCTGGCGCGAACCGAATTCCGGGAGACCTGAGATGGATCGGGTCTTCGTCGAATATTACGAAGAAGAACTGACCCATATCCGGGCGCTCGCGGCCGAGTTCGCCGATATGCATCCGGCAGTCGCCCGCAATCTTTCCCTCGACACCGTCCCCTGCCCGGACCCCTATGTCGAACGGCTGCTCGACGGCGTGGCCTTCCTTGCCGCGCGCACGCGGCTGAAGGTCGACGCCGAGCGCTCGCGCTTCTCTCGCGCCGTGCTCGACGTGCTTTACCCGGACCTGGTCACGCCGGCGCCGGCAACGGCGATGGCGGTGCTGAAACCCGGCCAGCAGGTGCAGTCGATGATCGCCGGCCATACAGTCGCGCGCGGCACACGACTGGTCTCCAGCCTGCATCCGGGACTGTCGACGCGGTCAACCTTCAGCACCGCGCAAGAGATCACGCTATGGCCGATCGCGATCACCTCTGTCAGCTATTTCCAGGATCGCAGCGCGCTGGCTGCCGCCGGCATCGGCCCAGTCGGCGGCGCGCGCGGCGAGGCAGCGCTGCGCGTCGCGCTTGCGCGCACCGGAAAGGGCAAGCTCAGCGAGCTGTCGCTCGACCGTCTCGATCTCTATTTCGCCGGGCGCACCAAGGCGCCGCTCCTGTTCGACGCGATCTTCGGGGCCTGCTCGGCCGTCGGCGCGCGGGCGGAAGGAAAGACCAATCCGCTATCGGCGCTGCCCGAGCCCGAAATGGTCGGCATCCGCGACGACGAGGCGCTGATGCCGCGCACCCGCCCGACCTTCGAGGGCTACCGGCTGCTGCGCGAATATTTCATGATCCCCGAACGCTTCCACTATGTGCGGGTCGCCGGCCTGCAGCCGGTGGTGCGCAAATGCGAGGCGGGTATAGAGGTCATCTTCCTGTTCCGCCGCCCGGTGCCCGAGCTCGCCGACGTTGCGCCGGCCGATTTCGAGCTCTTCGTGACGCCGCTGATCAATCTCTTCGAGCGCGAATGCAACGTCATCGAGATCGATCCGCGCAGGACACGGCAAGTGCTGCATGCCGATCGAACTAGAGCGCGCGATTTCGAGATCTTCCGCGTCACCCGAGTGGAGGATGCCGACGCGGAGGGCAGCGAGGCCGAGATTCCCGAGCTTTTCAGCCTGGGGCAGAACCGCGGCAGCGGCTGGGTGTATTCGACCGAGCGGCGCCCTCGCAGGGCCACCGAAGATGAGCGTCGCGACGGCCTGACCCGCACCTCCTACACGGGAGACGATGTTTTCCTCTCGGTGTCGCGCCCGGCCGGCAGCCCGGCCAACCGGCCGCTCAAGCGCCTCGACGTCATTGCGCTTTGCACCAATCGCGACCTGCCGATCCTCGACGACACACCGACACTGACGCTGGAGACGGCGGACCCCGTGGAGGCCGTCAGGCTGCTCGGCGCGCTGCGGCCGCCCCAGCCTTCGATCCCGGCGTCGCTGCCGGCGGGCGCCGAAGGCGAATCCCGCGCCGACAATCTCGCCTGGCGGCTGGTGGCGCAGCTCTCGCTCAACTTCTTGAGTCTCGCCAAGGAAGGCCGCGGCGTCGATCCGCTGCACGCGCTGCTCGATCTCTATGCCGACCGCGGCGACCCGAGCCTCGCCCGCAACGTGCATTCGATCACCCGCATCGACTCGCGCCCAGTGATAGAGCGGCTCAAGATCGACGGGCCGATGTGCTTCGGGCGGGGCACGGAAGTGACGCTGCATGTCGACCAGTCGGTGCTGGCGGGGCAAAGCACGCTTTTGCTTTCGGCCCTGCTGGCGCGGCTGTTTGCCCGCCATGCCGGGATAAACGGGTTCGTGCGGACACGCACGCGGCTGCTGCAGAAGCAGGAGGATGTGCCATGGCCGATGACGCCCGGCAATCGCTACCTGATCTAGCACGACCCGCCCCGAGCCAAGCCGCCCCAGACGGAATCGGGGCGTTGTCGGAAAGCTTCGACTTCTTCGAGCTGCTGCGCCGGCTGGAGCAGAGGGGCGGGCTGTTCGGCTATTCCGGCCAGGCCAATCGCGAGCCGGCGCGGCTCGGCCAGCATGTGCGCCTGAGCTTCTCGGCCAGGGACGTGATGAAATTCCAGGAGGCGGGCGAAAAGGCTCCGGCGCGGGTGACCGTCGCCAATCTGGGACTGCTCGGGCCCGAAGGGCCGATGCCGCTGCATCTGACGCGCTGGGTGCTGGACCGGCTGTCGCAGCGCTGGTTCACCGGCACGCAAGCGGAGCAGACCAGCGACACAACCTTCGTCGACTTCGTCAACATCCTGCAGCATCGGATGATCGCGCTTTACTACCGCGCCTGGGCCGACGCTCATCCGGCGGTGCAGGTCGAGCGCTCGGTCGGCGGGCGCGTCCGCGCCATGCTGGAAGCAATGTCGGGGATCGGCCTTCCCGGCACCCAGGATGCCGAACTCGACGCGGTGCGGCTGCGCCAGGCCGGCTCGCTGGCCCGCCAGGTCGACGGTCCGGAACGGCTGACCTTGTTTCTTGCCACGGCCTTCAAGGTGCCGGTCGAGATCAAGGAATTCGTCGCTTCCTGGATCACCATACCGGCGGCACTGCAGAGCCGCGTCGGCAAGGCCTATGCGGCGCTCGGGCGCGGGGCGACGATCGGCCCGCGCGTCTTCAGCCGCCAGAGCCGGATCGAGTTGCGCGTCGGCCCGCTCGATCTCGACGCCTTCAAGTCGTTCCTGCCCGGAGAGCGGCGCCTCGCCCTCTTCAAGAAAGCGGTGCGCGACATGATCGGCGAAGCGCTGGACATCGATTTGCGCATCGTGCTTGCGCGCGACGCCGTGCCGCCGCCGAAGATCGGAACCGTCCAGCTCGGCCGAACCTCCTGGCTTGCGCGCCCCGCCGAGAAGGGAGACGCCGACGATCTCAAGCTGCGCACGATCGTCGGCTGGCGGCCGGAAATGGCGGAGGCGGCCGCATGAGCCTGCTGCTGACGCTGGAACAAGGCCCGCGCTCCCAGGTGGTCAGGCAGACCCGGCTGGACGAAGGCGAACTGGTGATCGGGCGCAGCGCCGATGCCGGCTGGCAGATCGATGATCCGGACATGTTCGTGTCGCGCGCCCATTGCAAGATCAGCGGCGGCCGCGACGGCTACTTCGTCACCGACACGTCGAGCAGCGGGCTGTTCATCGACGATTCCGACAGCCCGCTCGGCACCGGCAGGTCGGCACGGCTGCAAAGCGGCATGCGTTTGAGACTGGGCGACTACGTGCTCTATGTCGAGGTCCAGCCAAGCGCGAGCCAGACTTCGGTCGGTGAGGTCGCCAACCATTCCGCCGCCGCCTGGTCGGCGCCTCAGCCGCGATCTTCGCCCAGCATCGGCGGCGACGATTTCTTTTCGGCCAAGGTCGAGGAGGAGCCGCGGCGGCCGCGGCCGGCCGATCTGCCGGACCCGTTCGAGCAGCCTGTGCCCGGCGCGTATGACCGCGCCTCGAACCAGCGCAGTTCGCCCGCCTTCGACGACCCATTCAGCCTCGACCCGGTGGCGACACCGGCCTCGGACGACGACTCGGCAACTGGCCGGTCCGATCCGTTCGGCTTCGGCGACATGCCCGCGCGCGGCGATACGGCGCAGCCGGCGCCGAAACCGACCGGCTTCGACGACTTCGGCTTCGGCCCAGCCGCGACGCCTGCCTCCGCCAACGGCGCGCATACGGCCCGTCGCAGCGAGCAGCCGGCCGAAAAGCCGCAGGTCGCTCCTCCGCGGGACTTGCCGGCGCGCACGCCCGAGCCGCCTCCTCCGCCGCGCCCGGCTCCCGCGCCCAGGCTGTCCCGTGCAGCTCAGCCTGTGCCCGGCGATATGGCGCTGCGCGCCGCCTTCCTGCGCGGCATGGGGGTCGAGGAGGCCGATTTTCTCGGGCGCGACGCGATCGCCGAGATGGAAAAATTCGGGCGCGAGTACCGGCTGATGCTGGACGGCCTGATGCAGCTTCTGCGCAAGCGCGCCGAGGAAAAGGGCAGCGCGCGCGTTGCCCAGACGGTGGTCGGCGCCTCCGAGGTCAACCCGCTCAAATTCCTGCCGACGGTCGAGGATGTCATCGTCACCATAATCTCGGAGCGCAGCCCCGGCTTCCTCTCCGGCGAGGCGGCGATCGGCGATGCGGTGAAGGATCTCGCGCAGCACCACGTGCGCGCTTGGCGCGGCGTTCAGGCAGCGCTGCGGCGCATGATCGACCGGTTCGATCCGGCGACGATCGAGGAAGAGCTGAAATCCAATTCCGCGATCGGCAACCTGCTTGCGGGCGGCCGCAACGCCAAGCTGTGGGAGCTTTACCAGAAACGCCATCGCGACATCGCCCAAAGCGCGGAATCGAGTTTCCTGGGCGAGATCGGCGCAGACTTCAGGGATGCATACGAAGAGGAGTAGGACATGATCGATCGACGCGAATTCATCGTTGCCCTCGGCGCGACGGGGCTGCTTGCGGCTTGCCAGAGCGGCCCGCCGAAACCATCGGTTATCTCGGTCAACGTGACCGGTGGCGCCGGCATGAATCCGGGGCCCGGCGGCGGCGATCGACCGGTGACTGTGCTGGTGATGCGGCTTGCCAGCACCGGCAAGTTCAATTCGGCCGATTATTTTGCGCTGCAGGGCGATGCGGGGTCCGCACTTGGAGCCGACCTTATCGGATCCGATTCGATCTCCGTCGCACCGGGCAAGACGGCGGCCAAGACCATCACGGTCGAACCGAACGCGACGGCGCTCGGCTTCGTCGCGCTGATCCGCGAACCCGGCGGACGCAACTGGCGCACGACCAAGTCGGTGTCGGCGGGATCGAAATTCACCATCAACGTCACGCTAGGCGGCGGCGGTATTTCCGCCTGACGGCGAGACAGAAGTTGGCAGTGCAGAGAGCAGCGGCATGAGCGACGCAAACAGGGTGCTATGGTCCGAGGGGCTCTTCCTGAGAACCCAGCATTTCCAGCAGCAGGACCGGTTCTTCGAGGCGATGGTGCGGGGCGCGCTGCAGGCCGGTCAGCTCCATACGTTCGGCTTCCAGCAGCTGACGCTCGATCAATCGCTGCTCGATGCAGGCCAGGTTTCTATCGTGTCCGCCCGGGGTATTTTCCCCGACGGCACGCCCTTCTCCATCCCGGAAATGATGGACGCGCCGAAACCGCTGCCGGTCACGGCCGATACCGGCGCCGGGCCGGTGCTGGTCGCGCTGCCGCTCGAGCCGCCCGGCGGCGTCGGTTTCGACCCGGCGCATGCCGCGTCGACCGGAGCGCGCTATCACGGCAGGATCGTGTCGGTGCGCGATTCCGTGCAGGGCGGCGCCGACCCGGAAGAGATCGAGATCGCCCGCCCGCAGGCGATGCTGCTTGCGCCCGGCAAATCGGTCGGCGGCTACACCGCGCTGCCGGTCGCCGACATCAAGGGCGTGCGGGCCGACGGGGGCGTCTCGCTCGACGAGAGCTTCCTGCCGCCGACGCTGATCACGGGCGCGGTCGCCTGGTACCGGCAATTGCTGCAGGAGGTCGTCACCGGTCTCGACCAGATCGCCGAAGCGCATGGCAAGATGGTGATGGGCGGGCCCGGCCGCAGCGTCGAGGACCTGCTGATGCTCCACCTTGCCAATGCGGCCAAGCCGCGGCTCGCCCACATGCTGGCGCAAGATGTCTTCCATCCGGCCGAGCTCTATCTCGAGCTCGCCGGCCTCGCCGGCGAAATGGCGACTTATGGCTCCAGCTCGCGCCGGCTCGGCGAGCTGCCGGCCTATGACCACATGGCGCCCGGCCCTGCCTATATGGCCCTGGCGGACGCCTTGCGCTCGCTGATCCTCAGCCTGCGGTATATCGAGCCGAAATCGCGCGCGCTGCCGGTCATGCGGCATGCCACCAATGTCTGGAAGGTGCGCATCGACAACCCGAAGCTTCTGGTGGCCAGCCGCATCGTCATCCGCGTCGGCTCCGAACTGTCGGAAGACGCGCTGCGCAAGATCTTCGTCAACCAGGCGACCGTCGGGTCCGCCGACCAGTTCGAGGGGCTGTGGAAGTCGCGCCTGCCCGGCATTCCGCTGAAGCCGCTGCATTCGCAGCCGCGCGAGATCCCTTATGACGGCGACCGGCTGTGCCTGGAGTTGGACCAGAAGAGCGAGCATTGGGCCTCGCTGCTCGACGCCCCCGGTTTCGTCATCGGCGTTTCCGGTGTGCTGCCAAGCGAGCCGCAGGTCGACTGCTATTCGGTGAACAGGTGAGGCCATGAGCCGGGATGATCCTTTCGGACTGTCGGAGGATCGCGAACGCACGCGCATCAGGCTGACGGGCGCTTCGCCCCGGCCGATGGCGCCGCTGGCGCCGGGCGCGCCGGTGAAGCGCGCGCGCGCCCATCCCAATGTGCTGATCAATAGCTTCGCGCCGCTGCTCGAATTCGCGCCGGAGCTGGAAAGCGCGCTGGCGCCGGAGAACCCGGAAGTGCTGCGCACGCGCCTGCTCGAGGAGCTCGTGCGCGCACGCGATGCCGCGATGGCCGCGGGCTCGTCGCTGGAGCGGGCCGATCAGGCCGCCTGGGCGGTGGCGGCCCTGCTCGACGACCTCGCGCTCAACACGCCCTGGGGCGGCGCCAGCGCCTGGCCACGCCAGCCGCTGGTAGTGATGCTGCGCGGCGACGTCGATGCCGGCACGCAGTTCTTCTCGCGGCTCGACGAACTGGAGCGGCATCCGAACCGCGACCGCGAAATGCTGGAGCTGCAATATTATTGCCTGGCGCTCGGCTTCCGCGGCAAATATCGCGTGCCTGGCCGCGCCGGCGACCGCTCGCTCAATGCCGTTCGCGTGGCGGCGGCGCGCTTCCTGCGCAATGCCGATGCCGAAGATGCGCCGCTGTCGCCGAACTGGAAGGGCGTGATCGCCTCGGACGAGCCGCAGCGCTTCATCGTGCCGATCTGGGTCATGGCGCTGGCGGCCGTGGTCATCGCCGCCGCCGCTTATGTCGGCCTGTCGATGGGGCTGAGCAGCCAGGCGGTCGAGCTCTCCGCCCTGGTCCGTGCTTTGCCGCCGCCCTCGCGGGGCGAGGTCACCCGCGCCGCGCCCAAGGTCGACGCGCCCGAACCCGAGGCGCCGCAACCGGAACCGGTCGATTTTGCGCTGCTGCCTGAATTCAAGGCCGAGGCACCGGATGGTCTCAAGCCGGCGCTGAGCGGGACCGAGAGCGTGTCGCTGGCCAAGCTCGTCATCCAGTCTTCCAATCCCGAACTGTTCCAGTCGGCGCGGCCGACACTCACACGGGGCTATGAGCCGCTGATCGAATCGATCGCCAAGGTGATCCTCGCCAATCAGGAACTGATCGGGAACGTCACGGTTGTCGGCCACACCGACAATGTGCGCCTGCAGAAATCCAACCCGCTTTCGTCGAACCAGCGGCTGTCGGAAGCGCGCGCCGAGACCATAGCCAACCTTCTGGTGCAGGCCGGCGTGCCGCAGGAGCGCATTCATTCGGAAGGCCGCGCCGAGACCGATCCGGTGGCCGACAACTCGACGCGCGAGGGCCGCGCGCTCAACCGCCGCGTTGAGGTCCTGGTCGAGAAGAGGCTCTGATGTTCATCCTGCGCTTCCTCTGGGCGGTTCTCACTTCGCGCTTCCTTTGGACGCTGATCGGCATCGCGCTGCTTTCCCTGCTGATCTGGGTGTTCGGCCCGATCGTCCAGGTCGGCCCGTATGCGCCGTTCGATTCCGACAATGTGCGCATCGCCATCATCGCCGGGCTTATCATCCTGTGGCTGATCTGGCTGATCATCGCGCAGCGCCGCGCGATCCGCGCCAACCGCATGTTCGTCGCCGAGATCGCCGCGCCCGTGGCGGAAAAGCAGCTCACTCCTGGCGAGGAAAGCGTTGCCGCGGTCGGCGCCAAATTCGGCGAGGTGATGGCGGAGCTCAAGCGACGCAAGCTCGGCGGCCGCAAATTCCTGCGCGAGATGCCTTGGTATGTCATCGTCGGACCGCCGGCCACGGGCAAGACCACGGCGCTGCGACAGTCAGGCCTCAACTTCCCGATCGATCTCACCGACGATCTGCAGGGCGTCGGCGGCACGCGCAATTGCGACTGGTTCTTCTCGGAGAACGCGGTGCTGATCGACACCGCCGGCCGTTACGTCCAGCAGGAAAGCCAGCCGGATGTCGACGCGACGGAATGGCTGGGTTTCCTCGATCTTCTCAAGAAGCATCGCGGCCGCCGCGCACTCAACGGCGTCATCGTCGCGCTGTCGATCGATGCGCTTTCGGAAGGCGACGAAGCCATCAAGGCGCATGGCCGCAAGATCCGCCGCCGGCTGGCGGAGCTGAACGACCGCCTCGAAATCCGCCTTCCCGTCTATCTGATGCTGACCAAGGCCGACCTGATCAAGGGCTTCGAGGCCTTCTTCGGCGGTCTCTCGACCGCCGCCCGCGAGCAGGTATGGGGGACGACCTTTCCGCTCGATGCCCGCATCGACGCCAAGACCGTCGAAAGAGAGCTTGCCGCGCTTGCCACGGAGCTGGAGCGGCGGCTGGTGCCGCGTCTGGAGGACGAGGACAAGTTCGGATCGCGCGCGGAAATCTTCCGTTTCCCGGCCCAGCTCGCCAGCCTCTCCGAGCCGATCCAGGTGCTGATCGAGGCGATGTTCGGCGAAAGCCGCTACGAGGAAGCCGCCTGGCTGCGCGGCCTCTATCTGACCTCGGCGACACAGGAAGGCGCGCCGATCGACCGGCTGACGGCGGCGCTGTCCTCCTCCTTCGGGCTGCCGCCGCGTCGCGCGATGCTGACGCCGCGCGTCGAGAAGCGCAGCTTCTTCCTGCGCAATCTCCTGACCGAGGTCATCTTCAAGGAAGCGGGTCTCGGCACGTTCGATCCGCTGGCGCAGCGCCGCCGCGCCTGGATTTGGCGCGGCGCGGCCGCGGCTTGCGCGCTTGCCGCCCTGCTGGCGGGCGGGCTGTTCACCTGGTCCTATCTCGACAACCGCAATGCGATCACCGAGCAGGCCGGCCAGTTCGAGGCGCTGCAGGCGCCGCTGACCGACGTCTCCGCCACGCCGGCTTCGGTGGAGCAGCCGACGATGGACGGGGCGCTGGCCGCGATGGACGCGGTGGCGACGGCGCGCACCGCACCGCCGGATGCTGTCCACAATTTGCTCGGCCCGACCGCTTCGGCCGAGCTCGTGCGCGCCCAGACCGACACTTACGACCACGCGCTGCGCAACGTGCTCGAGCCGCATATGGTGGCGCTGCTCGAAGCCACGATGTGGCGGCAGATCCGCGATCCGGATTTCATGCTCGGCGCGCTGAAGACCTATCGCATGATGACCGGCCTGTCGCAGATGGACACCGACTTCGTGCAGAACTGGTGGGTGAACAGTCTGCCGGAATTCGCGCCCGCGCCGCCCTTCCCGACCGCCGACGCCGAACAGCACCAGCTCGCCGCGATCCGCCGCATGGCGGTTGACGACAGCTACATCGCCCCGGACAAGGAGCTGGTGGCCGAGGCGCTGAAGACGGTGTGTACCATCTCGCTGCCGGAGCGCGCCTACAAGCAGTTGCTTGCGGATCCGGAAGTAGCAGCCGTCAAGGAATGGGTGCCGGCCAATTTCGCCGGCCCGAACGGCGCCAAAGTGTTCGCGCGCCGCTCCGCCAAGACGCTGCGCGTCGGCGTTCCCGGCGCCTACACATATGCCGGCTTCCACGACGCCGTTCTCGATCGCGTCGAGGATGTGGCGGCGCAGGCGGCGCTCGATCGCGCGGTATTTGCCGGCGGCTGCTCGGAGAATGCCGAGACCTCGGTGTCGGCGCTGTCCGAAGACATTCTGAAGCTCTACTACGACGACTACATTTCGCAGTGGGACAGCTTCCTGCGCGACATGCGGCTGGCGCCGCTGACCGACCTCAACGTCGCCAGCGAAAATCTCAAGGACCTTTCGAGCGCCGATTCCGCGTTGAAACGCCTCCTCACCGCGGTCGTGCAGGAACTCGATCTCACCCGTTCCGACGAGGCGCCGGCTGATGACAAGAACGGCGCCGCCGCCAAGAGCGGCTCGAAGCTGCTCTCCAAGCTCGGCAAACTCGGCAAGGTCGTGAAGACGGGAGCGAAATTACTGCCACGCGCGGGCTCGGCCGAGCAGGTCGACATGACCGGCAGCCTGGTGGCCGAACATTTCAAGCCGCTCAAGGGCACGATCGCCGAGGTGGACGGCCAGCCGCCAGCGCTCGACGCAGCTGTGGTGGCGCTGACGGCGCTGTCCAATGTGCTGCAGACGGTGTCGGCCAACCCCGACCCGCAAGACGCCATCAAGAAGCAGGGCGGCCTGGCCGAGCTGACGGGGGCGGTCGCAAGACAGGCGCAGATCCTGCCTTCGCCGATCAACGACTGGCTGGCCGGGATTGCCGGCGACACCAGCGGCCTGTCGCAGAAGGCGGTCACCAACGAGCTCAATGCCATCTGGCGCGCCGATATCCTGCCCTTCTGCCAGGCGGCGCTCAACAACCGCTATCCGTTCAGCCCTGAGAGCGCGGTCGACGTCAATGTGCGCGACTTCCAGCGCCTCTTCGGCCCCGCCGGCCTGATCGACGCCTTCATCAACGACCATCTGATCAACTATGTCGACACCGCCAGCCAGCCGTGGAAATGGCGCGCCGATTTCGGCCTCGACGCGGCCGCGCTGGCGGCGTTCGAGCAGGCGCGGCACATCCGCGACGACCTGTTTCCCGGCGGCACCGGCCCGGTGATGAACTTCACGCTGGAGCCAAAGGACCTGTCGCCCAACGTGGCGCGGGTGACGCTCAACCTCGATGGCCAGAACCTCGTCTACTACAACAACGCGACCCGGCCGCAGCCGATGACGTGGCCCGGCAAGGACGGCACCGGCGTGATCTCGCTTGCGTTCCAACCGGTCGACGGCTCGCCCGAGGTGATGCTCAACGAGACCGGCAGCTGGGCGTGGCTGAGGATGCTGCGCGGCGGCAAGTTCGCCGGAACCAACCTATCCGACGTCTATAGCCTGCGCCTCGGCACGAAAGGCATGTATGCCGATTTCGAGCTCAAGGCGGCCAGCGTCGAGAACCCCTACACACTCGAGATGTTCAAGAAGTTCACATGTCCGCCGCAGATATGAGCACCGGCTTCTACGGCAAGATACCCGCCACCGGCGATTTCGTGACGCGGCGGCTGCCGGGAGATTTCGTGCGCGGCTGGGATCGCTGGCTGGCGCAGCAGATCGTCCCGCTGTTTGGCCACGATGCCTGGCAGACGGACACTGCCTTGCGCTTCCTCGCCGGCCCCGCCTCGTTCGGCGCCTCGGCCGGCGTCATCGTGCAGAGCGCCGACAAGGTCGGCCGACAGTTCCCGCTCAGCGTCGTCGCACGGCTTGCTGAGGCGCCGCTCAAGCTGGCCTATTCGGATGCCTGGTTCGACCGCATCGAGGAAGCGGCCTTCGCCGCGCAACGGGGCGATCTGACGCCCGACGAACTGGATGCCGCGCTGGGCGCCCTGCCTGCCCCGGCGGTCGATGAGGATGGCGATGTCATTGACGACCTCGTCATGTGGACCGCGCGCACGGATATCTTCGACGTCGATCCGAAGGCGCCGCAAAAGACGGTGGAGAGGATCTTCGCCGCTAGCTGGGAGACCAGCTGATGCAGGGACAAGTCTGATGTTCGTCAGTCAAAACACGACGCCGTTTCTCGCGGAGACTTTTCCCTATCAGGACAAGCATTGCGCGAAGTTCTGCGTTCTCGTCGTGCGAGCGACATACGACGTCGACGAGCAAGGCAACTGCACACCGAGCAAGCAGCAGTCGCCCTTCGTCTACGCTGATACCCATTACGGCGATCCGGAATTCACCTCGATCCGCGTCGAAACCGATTTCGCTCCCGTCAAACCCAAATGCGAGGTCCTACTCGACGCGGTGGCGATGGCCCCACAGGGGCGGCAGGCCGAATCGGTCGAAGTACGCCTGGTCGGCCCCGGATTAGACAAGCGCGCGGTGGTTACCGGCCAACGGCGCTGGTTCAGAGGCGGGCTGGGTATCCAGGCTTCGCGGCCGACCCCTTTCACCTCAATGCCGTTGGCATGGCACCTTGCCTTCGGCGGCACCGATCGCACGGATTCCGACCCAGCGAAGCATCGCAGCGACGCCGTCAACCCGATCGGCAGCGGCTACCTTGCCGGTCAGGGCAATATCGACGGCACCCCGCTGCCATGTGTCGAGCACCCGCAATCGCGGATGCGCATCTGGAACGATCGGCCGCATCCCGTCGGGTTCGGCCCTGTACCGCGCTTTGCGAAGGAACGCGCTCGCTATGCCGGCACCTACGACAAAAACTGGATGGAGAACGTGCTGCCATTCCTGCCGCAGGATTTCGATGACCGCTATTTTCAGGCGGCGCCGGAAGACCAGTGGCTCGACAGATTGGGCGAGGGAATGGTCTTCGGCTGCATCGGGATGAACGAGAGAGGTCGGTTCGGGGTAAAACTGCCGAGACTGTCAGTGCCGGTGCGCTTCGTGTTCGACGACCATTTGGAACGGAAGACGATGGTGCCTGATACGCTCATCATCGTTCCGCACGAAAGCAGAATCGTACTGGTGGGCCGGTTAGGCACGAAGCTGCCGCGCAAGTTCGTGAGACTTGAGGAGGTTCAAGTCGGCAACGACCTCATCCCCCGCGAGGGCGAGAAACCGCACTATGCGGGGCTGGGAGTCGCAGTTGCCGCTCTGAAGGAGATAAGGCGCCTAAAATGACGGTCATTTCCTGCCTTAGCCTCGTGTCGCCGGTCGGCTATTCGGCGGGGAGTACGGCGGCCGCTATGCGGGCAAACATAGCAGCGTTCGCCGAACTTTCCTATCGCGATGCCGACGGCGAGCCAATACGTGGCGCGTCAGTGGATGCCCTGCCGGCGACGATGCGCGGCCGCGATCGCGTTGCTGCCCTGACGCGTCTGGCCGTCGATCAGGTCGACCCAAAACAGGCGGACCGGCTGCCTTGGGGCGAGATGCCGATCATCTTGTGCACGCGTGAACCGCAGGTTCCAGGCCCGCGCCTCAACGGTATTGCGGGCGGGCTGGCGCTGCCCAATGGCGCATCTCTTGTCGGACCGCATTCCGTGCATGTGACGGAAGGGGCCGTGTCCACCTTTGTCGGCGTCTGGCACGCGCGCAAGCTGCTCGCCGAACGCAAAGTTCCCGCCTGTATCATCCTGGCCGTGGATACGCTCATCGATTCGCGCACCCTCGGCTGGCTCGACAAGGCGGGCCGTCTCAAAACGAGCATCGTCACGGATGGCCTCATTCCTGGCGAGGCGGCGAGCATCTCCGTCGTCAGCGCTCGTCCGCTGCTCGAATCACATGTGACGGTGCATGGCCTCGGCTTGGCGCGCGAGACCGCGACAGTGGTCAACGAGGAGCCGTTACGCGCGGACGGCCTAGCCTCTGCGCTGCGGACGGCCCTGGCGGAAGCCAGGGTGGAGATTCACGATGTTGCCTTCCGCCTGTCCGACGTCGCCGGAGAATCCTACGCTTTCGAGGAATTGGTGGTGGCGCAAATGCGGGTGATGCGCACAGTCAGGCCGCAACAACTGGTCTGGCTGGCGGCGAGTTGCATCGGCGACTGCGGAGCGGCTGCGGGTTCCATCCAGTTCGCATGGGCCGAGCAAGCCTTCCGGCGCGGCTATGCACCCGGGCCTTCCGCGGTGCTCTACGGCAGTTCGACGTTTGGTAGCCGCGCAGCGGCGATCGTTACCGCATAGGGTTGAGAGAGATGACCAAGAACGTCTTCGCGGAAAAATGGGAGATTGCCGGAAAGAACGGCATGAACAAGTCGATCGCGCGGTTTCCGGATGTCTGCCTGTCGCCGCCATCCCCACCGGCTGGGCCCATCCCAATTCCCTACCCGGACACGTCGTTCTCTAACAATCTGAAGGAAGGCTCCGAGACCGTGCTGATCGGCGGTAAGCCCGCCGCGCTGGCGCAGAAATCCTACTACAAGGAGCCGATGCTCGGAAACGAGGCCGCAACCCGCACGTTCGGATCTTCGGTCGTGACCCACCAGATCACCGGCAAAACCTACTTTCAGGCTTGGTGCATGTCGGTGAAGTTCGAAGGCAAGAACGTCTGCCGCCATTTTGACATCACGACGAGCAACCATGCGTCCTATGTTGGCGCGACGCCGCCGGCGCCGCCGCTCGAGTCCCTCAATGCAAAGGATGCCAAGGCGGCCGCGAAGGCCGGGAACTGCCCGTGCTGCGGTGGCCCGCTGCACGAATGGCAGAAGGACCCTTCCACCGGCAAGGCCTATCCCGTGGTTAAGGAAAAGACGTTCTGGACGAACAAGATCAAGAAGATGAGGACTGGGAACGCCGCGCAGATTGCTAATAAGGCTCTCTACGAAGCCTCGCTAAAGAGGATGTTGCAACTTAAAGCAAAGCATCGCCGGCTGCGGAAAGCCGGCAAACCGGCTTGTCCGAATGTCCACAACAATGACAATCAGGGCTGCGCCATGTATTTCGACATTCCGAAGGGCGCGAGAACCTCTGGGGGGGTCAATACACCGGCGCAGGAAGCCAAGATTGCCTTTGAAGCGACCGGAGTGAAGGATGGCTGCATTCTTGCCTGGGAAACGGGGAAAGGCTCACCCATTAGAAGAGGGCCGAATGCTGTCGCCGGGAAGAAGTCCTACCATTCCTTGAACCACTTAACACCTCACATGGCCGGCGGATGCAACGAGCCATCAAACGTATGTCCACAGGATGTGATGGATACGGGTGAATGCCAGGAGATTGAGGACGCACAGACTATTCTTGAGAACGTAAACGATTGCATTCCATAGGCTTTACAATGTCGAAATACATTCAAGTTCCAGAATCCACTCTCAAGACCCTTTCGATAGGATTCCATGTTCCTGGAGTCGATTTGCGTTCTTATGATCCATTCCGGTTGCTTGGAAGCGATGAAACCTGGGAACAGATAGCAGGCCTCTTTCTGGCCTGTGAGTTGGGCGATTCTTCCGCGTTGCGCCGCATTCCCGCAATCATGAAGGGCAGCGATGCCTATCTCGTCTGGCGAGCGGTCACCAATTTGGCTGGCTTGGCCAGCACCCTTGGCTTTGTGAAGAACGTCTTCAAGCCGTTCGAGAAGGATGGCTCCGGATCGGAGTACTTCATGGCAACGGCGTTGGGCCTGACGCTAGACCCTGACGCGATCGGGCTGCTGCTGACCCTGCACAATGACGCAGCGGACGAAGAAACCCGCTATCAGATCGAGAGAGAATTGTCGTATCTGCTCGAGGACACCAACGGACCCATAAGCAGGGGCGCCGACGAGTCCATCGAATCCGAGGATGAAGATACCGTTCACATCGTCAATCGGCAGAAGTACTTTCCCAAGGTAGGGGACGCGTTGTCGCTGATGCGGGGCCAGCTTCCGGGTCCCAATACCCCCGTCCTCGGTGGCAAGATTTTCGACGTGGTCAAGCTCGCAAGGCAGCTGCTTGAACGGGTGGGCGGCGCGGCGCCGGAAATAGGCCGCGTTCATCGGCACCGTCTCATCTTCGAGGCCGCCACCGGCGTGAACTGTGCCGCCTTCTTTGACAGCCCGGTCAAACTCAATTCGCTTCAGGCGACGGCAATACTGGAGACATTCCTCGATAGCGATGACGTCAGAAGATTTGTCCCGGGACAAAGGTATTTTTTTGGCCATCCCATCGGCGCCTGATCCGACTGGAAATTGAGAGCTGTAACGTCGTTTCAGTTCCGTAGGGCGCCGGCCGCTCTGCCCCATTCAGCAACCTTATCGGCGAGCGGCACCCGTACGATGCTGTCGCTGAAGTAGTCGATGAAGTCCGGGCCAACCTCTTCCATGTCGGCGGAGGACAGCTCATCCCAAGGAGCTTCTGGAAATAACTCCGCAAATGATGCGCCCGCTGCGATCGATACCGGCGGCTCGCGCATCCTCTCGACAAGCCAGGCAAGCCGGCCGCGATCGCCCAACATGCCGATGCTGCGAACCGCGATTGAGGCGGTCTGCGGCGACTGCATTAATCCGCCGAGCCATGCCCGAACTTCCGTTTCAGGCCCGCCCTTGATCGCGGCGCGGAGCGCTATCAGCCTGTCCTTTCCCGGCGTTTCAACCGCTGCCCTCAATGCGTTTTGCGCCAACCGGGCATGACCCAGTTCAACCAGCGACCATGCCGACCAGAATCGCGCACCTTCGTCGGAATCGTTGAGCGCAGCGTTCGCCGCGCCGGCGAGATCGGCTCGTTTGAGGACGCCCACCAGCCGTAAGCCCGCCGCACGAACGCGGGGATCGGGATCGCGGGCTAACCGCGGCAGCAGGTTCTTTGGATCGACCGAATGCGCCAGACATGCAGAAACGCCGAGAAAGCGCTTGAAGGCGTCGGCATCGGTGATCCAGTCCCTCACATGCGGTCCGATTCGGTCGGCCGCATGCCACCGCAGCGCGCCGATGAACCCGGACGGGCTCGGTGTCAGCTCGCGGGCATGCCCCACCGCTTCTGAAAGCCTGAATGGATCGTTGAACTCGATCGCGGTCCAAGCAAAGGCAAACAGTTCCCCACTGTCAGGATAGTCTTGCAGTTGCTGGTGCAGGCTCGGCCACGCGGCCTGGCCTGCGATACGCAGTCCGTCCATGTTGGCTTCGATACGGTCGCCGATATCCTTAGCTGCCACCGCCACGGGCGGCTCTTGCGCAAGAAGGCTCTCGCGCTGCACCCAAAGAAAGGCTACCTGTTCCGCGTGCTGTCTGACCACAAGGCCAGCGATGCGGGGGCGATGGAAGCTTTCGACCGGCGACATCAGTTCAGATTGATCGAGCCGCCACGGATATGATTCGGCCCGCTGGAGTGGCTGACCAAGTATGAACCGCGGATGACGATCTGCCCATCACTATCCATCACGATAGATGCCTTGCCGCAACGCAGTTCGAGCCGGTCATTGGCTCGGATGCGTACACGCTTGCCGTCGCTGATAACCTCGACGCCAGGCCTGCGCACTGGCTCGACGATGCGGCCGACGATCAGCGGCTTGCGCGGATCGCCCTCCTGGAAAAGCAAAGCCACTGCCTTGCCGACCATATCGGAAGACAATTCACTGAGGCTACGCGCAGGCTGCGCCGTTTCCTCAGGATTGCCGGCAAAGACCACGAGAGGTACGCCTTCTTCGCCGAACCCCATGAAGACTCCGATCACAACGCCATCGATCGTGCTCTTGACTCTGCCCATCACGTCCCTCAATTCTCGTTGATCTTCGAGCCTTTGATGATGACATCGCTCGATGCCTTGACGTTGATTTTCCCTGAACCCTTCACCGTGATGTCCTTGCCGTCGATGATGATGGTACCGTCCTTCTTCATCACGATCTTGGAGCTGCCGCACTTGAGGGTAATGTCGTCGGCTGCTTCCACTGACAGGCTTTTACCGACCTTGATGCCGGTATTCTCCTTCACGTCGGTAAGGCTGCCCTTCGCTACCTTCAGGATGTAACCGCCGCCGACGTCGGTGCTGTCGTTCGACTTGATGTTGGCAGCGCGTGAGGCGCCTACGTCGGTCACCTGGGACGCCGCGATGGCAACTGTCTGTCCGGCACCGATGCTAATGTCTTGTCCCGCGCCGATGGTCCAGGAGTCGCTAGCGCCGATGCTGTGGCTCTGGCTAATGCCGACGCTGACCGAGCGTGTCGCCCCGATCGTGTTCATTTGCGCCGCGCCTACCGTCCTCGCCTCAGCCGCCCCAACTGTATCCACACGCGCGGCTCCCACCGTCACCGTCTGCACCAGCCCCACCGTCTGCGAGTGGTTGGCGTCGATATTCTCCGTCGAATTCGCAACAATGTGGATGGTCTCATTCGCATGGACCGTCAGCGAGCGGTTCGCCCCCACCGTTTCGGTGTCGTTCGACCCGATATTCGTCGTCTGGTCGACGCCGATCTTGACCGTCTTGTTGTTGCCGACGTCCTCGTCGAGGTTGTGGCCGACGGAGTGCTTGGCGTCGTGGTCGATGCGGTCGGACTGGTCGTGCTGCACCAGCTTGTTGCGGTCGTGCTTGATCAGCAGGTGGTGGTCTTTCTGCGCCTGGAAATTGACCAGTTCGGAGCCCGCCTTGTCCTCGAACATCAGCTCGTTGTAACCGCCGCCGCCCTTTGAGGAATTGGACTTCCAGCCCGATTGCGTCGCATTGCCCGGCAACCCGTAGGGCGGCATCTGCGACGCGTTGTAGACCCGGCCGGTGATGATCGGCAGGTCCGGGTCGCCTTCGATGAAGTCGACGATCACCTCCTGGCCGATGCGCGGGATCTGAATAAAACCCCAGCCGCTGCCGGCCCAGGTTTGCGACACCCGCACGAAGCAGGAAGAGTTCTGGTCCTTCTTGCCGAGGCGGTCCCAGTGGAACTGCACCTTCACGCGCGCATATTTGTCGGTGAAGATTTCCTCGCCCGAGGGGCCCACCACCGTCGCTGTCTGTGGGCCGCGCATGATCGGCCGCGGGGTGATGCGCGGCGGCCGGTAGGGCAACTTGGTGGGCGCAACGCCGAGCACCACCTTGAAATTCTCGCTATGGGCCTCGTTCTGGGTCCGGTAGCCCGGATCGAACAGCCGGTACTCGGCGCTGATCACCAGATAGTCCTGGTTCTGGTCGTCGCGCGGAAAGCTTTCCAGCTTGAACTTGCAGCCAGAGAAGAGGCCGCGCACGGTGCCCACCGCCGTGCTGCGCTGGTGCACGGCCTGAAGCTCCTCGCGGCGAATTCCCGCAATCGTGTCGCCTCGCCCGACATCGAGATGCGCGCCGGGCTGGCGATAGTTCTCGCCCGCGGCCTCCTTGTGGCTGAACGGCTGGGCGGACTTCGCCATCAAATCCGCGCCGGGCTTCTCGAAATCAAAGTCGGTGTGGGCATAGGCCCCCGGCCGCACCGCGCTGCCTGGAATCCATTCGGTAATGTACTCGACGTCGCGCCGCGAGCCCTGGCCCTCGAAATTGTAGAGCACCTTCTCGTAGCCGGGTGCCGGCTTCAGCTTGCTCATCGCGTCGCAGAGCACCAGGGTATGCTTGCCCTCGTCATGCTCGAAGAAATAGAAGATGCCCTCGTGCTCGAGCAGCCGCTGCACGAAATCCAGATCGCTCTCGTCATACTGGACGCAATATTCGCGCTGCGGATAAGACCCTTGCAGCCGCTTCTCGAATTTCGCGATGCCGTATTTCGAGAAGATTTTCTCGACGATCTCGACCGCCGTCATATTCTGAAAGATGCGGCAATCGGTGGTGTTGCCGAGGAACCAGAGCCATGGCCTGACCATCGCCTCGTAAAAGGCGAGCCTGTCCTCGATGCGGATGAGCTTGAATTCCGACACAAGGCCGCTGAACCAGCGTTTCGGATCGGATTCGCCCTCGACCGAAACGACGCCGCCCAGCATCTTCAGCGGATCGACGTCCTGGCTCTTGGAGACGAAACCGACCGTATAGGCGAAACAACGGCTGATCTCGTCGCGCCCGACGAGATGGGTGAAGGTCAGCACATCGCCGCCGACGGGTGTCTGCACAACCGTGGCGCGTTCGTTCGGCATGGGTCGTGCCCCTCCTGGACGCGGCCGCCAGTATGATGGATTGAAGCCCCCGCTATGTTAACCGCATCACGTTCGGGAACTTTTCGCACCCACCGCACTGGACCTTTTTCAGCCTAGCACATGTTTGGTGGCGGCCAAACAACAGCTGTGGCTAAACCCGCCAAGCGCCGGTGTGAAACGCTCCTCTCCCGCCGCGCTCGCAAGCTGCTAGAATGCCAGGGCAATTCCCGGAACACCGCATAGCGATTTTCCGTTCGGAGTTGCGTGAAGAATAAGCATTTGTTGACCAAGTTCGGCGACGCTTCCGGATGTTCATCTCGCTCCAGATCAGCAATGTCGACAGGCTGCCATCCGGCGCCGCCGCGAGCTACGCCGCCCGCGACCGCAGTTTCGAGATCGGGCGCGAGAATTGCGACTGGACGCTTTCCGATCCGGACAAGATCATCTCGGGCCGGCATTGCGAAGTCCGCTTCCAGGCGGGCGGCTTCTGGCTCTACGACATCTCGCGCAACGGCACTTTCGTCAACGGCTCCAGCCAGCGCATGGCCGGTCCGCACCGGCTGGCGCATGGCGATCGGATGCTGATCGGCCGCTATGTCGTTGCGGTATCAATTGACGAGGAAGGCGCCGCCGCTGGCCACCCGCGAACCCGGCCAGCGTCGACGCAACGCGAGCTGCCGCCATCGACGGGCAGACCGCTGGAGCTCGGCAAAGAGCCCTTCTTCAGTCGGACGGAACAGCGGCCCGGGACGGGAGCGGCATCGACATCTTCGGCGCTGCGGCCGCCCCCCGCGCCGGCGAAGCCGGGTAGCCAGCCCGCGGGAACCGATATGCTGCTGCAGGATATCGCGAAGGCGGCCGGCATTTCGCCCGACCTGCTTCAATCGCGCGATCCGCATGAGGTGGCCGCCGAGATCGGCAGCGTGCTCAGAATCACGGTCGAGCAACTGTCGCTGCTGCTCAAGGCGCGCGCGGCGGCCAAGGTGCTGGCCAAGAGCGCCAACCGCACGATGATCGGCGCCGAAAACAACAACCCGCTGAAATTCGTTCCCGGCACCGACGACATACTGGAGATCATGTTCGCCAAACGCCGGACCGGCTATCTCGACGCCGCGCACAGCGTCGAGGACGCCTTCCGGGACCTCAAGACGCATGAATTGGCAACTTACGCCGCCATGCAGGCAGCGCTTTCCAGGCTGCTTGACGACCTGTCGCCGGAGGCCATCGCCAGGAAGCTGCCGCCGGCCTCCTTCTCATCCAAGAAGAGCCAGGCGTGGGATGCCCTCGTCGCCACCTGGCGGACGATGGAGGAGAAGCATGAAAACGGCATGCTCGACATCTTCCTGGCCTATTTCAGCGAAGCCTATGCCAAGGCCAGCAAGCAGAAGTAGTGGACCCGGGGGCTATGTGACGGGTCTCACAGAAGAAAGCGCTGCTTCGAGCATCCTGCTTTCCGATTTCAATCAGCTGCATGTACGGTTAGGATAACGTACGGAAGCTTGCCTGGCGGGCAAGGCGGCGTGGCTTGGGGCGTGTGCAGCAATGTCATGTTTCGGCGAGATGAGCCTTTCCATCCGGCCCGCCCCCAAAGCTCGGCATGAAAAGCCGGAAGCCGACCTCATTTCCCGGCAAGGAAATCTTCGCCGCGCCGCGACGGTGGATCGCCGATGAGTTCGAAGGACGATCCCTCCCGGCCGGCGGACAAGACCGTCATCCGAGCGCCACGGCCTAGACAACGCTCGCCCGCGGCTCCCGCGAGTTCCTCGTCGACTGGCGCTGAGCCCGCTGCGACACCCGCCAGGGAATCGACGGTTTTCGACCCCGGCGTCGGCCGGCGGATGCCGACAGGCTGGTCCTCCGGAACCGTGGTCGTTCAAAACGCGGTTCCAGGGGCTGCCGCTGCAGCGGCGGCGCCCGCGTTGCAACAGGAAATCCTGCTCAACGCCGCGGATGGCGTGAAATACGCCGCGGCAAATCCAATCCTCGCGGCCGCGGCGCCCCTGCTGGTGCTCTTCGGCCAGTTGCGGCTGATGCCGGTCGAGCGGCAGGCGGCCCCTTTGGCAGAGCACGTCGCCGAAGCGATCGAGACATTCGAGCGGGAGATGGCGAAAGCCGGCATCGCCGAGGAAGACTCGCGGATTGCTAAATTTGCTCTATGCGAGACCGCCGACGATCTGGTCGGCAACCTGCCCTGGCCGAAGGACGACGGCTGGATCGGGCACAGCCTGGTGGCGCGGTTCTTCCACACAAAGCCCACCGGGGGAGCCGGTTTCTACGAGGCGCTGAACAATATCCTGGGCCGGCCGGAGGGTCATCACGACCTGCTCGAACTGATGCATGCGTGCCTGTCGCTCGGGTTCGAGGGCCAGTATCGTGGGAGGGTCGGCGAACGGGACGCGCTCGAACGCGTCCGGCGCGACGTCTACGACACGATCCGCTATTTTCAACCGCGCGCCGAGGACGACATCTCGCCCCATTGGCAAGGCATGGCGGCGGCGCTGTCAAAGCCCCGGGCGCGGTTGCCGCTATGGGCGGTCGCGGCCGCCGCCGCGACCCTGGTCACGGCGGCCTTCTTCGGGCTACGGATCCTGATCACCGACGAGGGCGACGCAACAGCCGGCGAATTGCTGGCGCTCAATCCCTCGACGCCGGTCACCATCGAGCGCGCGAGCGTCGCTCCGGTTGCCGAGCCGGCTGTAGCCGCTCCGCCGGAAGCCACCCCGCCGCCTCCTGCCGTTCCCACCGTCACCCAGATCGACCGCATACGCGCCGCGCTCGCCAGCGAAATCGCCGGCGGCGGGCTGACGGTCGGCACGAAGGGCAACTTCATCGTGGTCGAAATCAGCAACCAGCTCTTGTTCACGCCCGGGCAAGCCGAGCTGAAGCCGGAGTTCCAGCCCATCGCCGCGGACATCGCCACGGCTCTCAATGCCGAGCCCGGACCGATATGGATCGTCGGCCACACCGACAATGTGAAGCCGAAAAAGTCGAGCCAGTTCAAATCGAACTTCGATCTTTCCGTCGCGCGCGCCAAAGCCGTCCAGGCGATGGTGGCGAACGAGCTCAAGGACCCGTCGCGGGTCGCGGTCGACGGCAAGGGCGAGGACGAACCGATCGCCGACAATGCGACGGCTGATGGCCGCGCCAGAAACCGCCGCATCGACGTGATGATCCCGAAGGAGGAGACGTTGTGAGCGCGCGCGGCGTGGAGCGGCACTGATGCGCTGGGTGCTGCGGCTGTTCAGCCTGCTCGCGCTTGCCGGCTTCTCGGCTGCGGTCTGGTATGCCGGGCCGCTGATCCGGTATGCCGATACACGTCCGCTCGGACCGGTCTGGCTCCGGACAACGATCATCGGCGTGGCCGTCGCGCTGCTCGCGCTCTTCTACGGCATCCGCTTCTGGCAAGCGCGCAAGGCGCAGAAGGCGATTGAGACGGGCATCGTTCGCAGCGGCGACCGCAACGACGATTCAGGGGTGCTCGAAGCGCGTATGAGCGAGGCCATCGCGACCCTGAAGCAGTCGAGCGGCAGGCGCAACTTCCTCTATGAGATCCCCTGGTACATCATCATCGGCCCGCCGGGCGCCGGCAAAACGACGGCGCTGGTCAATTCGGGGCTGAAATTTCCGCTTGCCGGCTCCGGCAATGCCCAGCCGCTGGCCGGAGTCGGCGGCACGCGGTCCTGCGACTGGTGGTTCACCGAGGATGCCGTGCTGATCGATACGGCCGGCCGCTACACGACGCAGGATTCGGATGCCGAGCGCGACAAGGCGAGCTGGCTCGGCTTCCTTGGACTGCTCAAGAAGTACCGCACCCGGCAGCCGATCAACGGCGTGATCCTCGCCATCAGCGTCGCCGATCTGATCGGCTTCGACGACCAGCAGCTCGATGCGCATGTCACCGAGATACGAAGCCGGCTGCGGGAGCTGCACGAGACGCTGAAGATCCAGTTCCCGGTCTACCTGCTCTTCACCAAGGCGGACCTCGTTGCCGGCTTCATGGACTATTTCGGCGATTTCGATGAAGTCCGCCGACGCAAGGTCTGGGGCGCGACGTTCCAGACCACCGACCGCAACAGGAACATGGTCGGCGAAACCTCGGCCGAGTTCGACGCGCTGGCCAAGCAGCTTGCGGACGAGATCGCCGACCGCCTGCAGGACGAGGCCGATCCGGTGGCGCGCATCGCGATCTTCGGCTTCCCGGCCCAGTTCGCCGCGCTGCGAACCCGCGTCGTGCGGTTCGTCACCAGCCTGTTCGATGCCTCGAGAGCGCAGGTCAATGTCAGCCTGCGTGGCCTCTATTTCTCATCGGGCACGCAGGAAGGAACACCGATCGACCAGGTGCTGGGCGCGATCGGCCGCAATTTCGGCAGCGCTTCGCAGGCGCATCTTTCCGGTACCGGCAAGAGCTTTTTCCTGCATGATCTTCTGGCGAAGGTGATCTTCCCCGAGGCCGGCTGGGTCTCGTTCGACAGGACAGCAGAGCGGCGCGCCAGGCTCGCCAGGTTTGGCAGCCTCGCCGCAATCGCATTGGCGGCTTTTGCGGCGCTCGGTGTGCTGGGCCTCAGCTACTTTGCCAACAAGTCGCTGATCGGCTCCACGAGACAGGCGATGGCTCAGTATCGCGACAGCGCGGATTCGCTGCTCAGGAGCACGACCGTCACCGATGTCGATCTCGAGAACGTCATCGGCCCGCTCGATCAACTGCGCAACCTGCCGGCGGGATATGAGACCGCCGGCCAAACGAAGCCGATCGAGGAGAGTTTCGGGCTCAGCCAGCGGGAGAGGCTTCTGTCGGCGTCCAAATCCGCCTATCGGCAGGCGCTGGAGCGTAGCTTCCGCTCGCGTCTGCTGGTTCAGGCGGAGCGCACGATCCAGGCCAAGATGGCCGACCCGATCGCGCTCTACGAACCGTTGAAGATCTATCTGATGCTGGGCGGCAAGGCGCCCAAGGTCGACGACGAGTTGATCGTCTCCTGGATGAAGCAGGATTGGGAGGAAAACCGCTACCCCGGCGAGAACAACCGCGAAGGCCGCGCGCAGCTCGAAAAGCATCTGCGCGCCATGCTGGCGCTCGACGATGCCTACGACCCGGTGTTCGAGCTCAACCAGCCGCTGGTCGAGGCCGCGCAACGCTCGCTCGGACGCATGAGCCTTGCCGACCGCGCGTCGGCGCTGATCAGATCGGCGGTCTATGCGGCAAGGCTCCAGGATTTTTCCGTTGCCGCCAAAGCCGGTCCGGAGGCGCAGCTGCTGTTCGAACGCATGGACGGCGCAGAGCTCGCCGACCTTGGCGTTCCCGGCCTCTACACCAAGGCGGGGTTCAACGGTTTCTACCTGCCGCAGCTCTCGCGCATCGCGCAAATGCTGGTCGATGACCAGTGGGTTCTCGGCGGCGGCGGCGAGCAGGGCGGCATCGATCAGGACCTGCCCAGGCTCGGCCCCGAACTCATCGATCGCTACGGCAAGGAGTTCGCCTCCGCCTGGAACGGCGCGCTCGACCAATTGAAATTCAAGGCGATGCTGAAGGACAAGCCGCAATATATCACGCTCTCGGCCGCCGCCTCGCCGGGCTCGCCGCTGGACCGGCTGTTCACGGCCATTGCCGATGAAACCGCCCTGACAAAAGACGGCGCCGCCTTCGCAGGCGACACCGGAACGGCGCAGCAGGACCCGGTCGTTATGGCCAAGGGTCTCGCCCGCATCGGTCTGCAGATCGCCGGCGGCAAGTCGCAGAGCCGCGCCGGGGCAAGCTCGTCCGCCACGCAGAATGCCGGCGCCACCGTCGAGGCGCAGTTCAGGCCGTTCCAAGCGCTGGTGAGCGGCTCCAGCGGTCGCCGCCCGCTCGATGCGCTGACGCAAAACTTCCACGACATCTACCAGAGCGTGAAGCTGGCAGCGGATGTCCCCGCGCAGACGGAGCGCGTCAACGCGAACCTGAAGCTGCAGATTTCGACGATGCGCGCCAATGCCTCGCGCCTGCCCAAGCAGCTCGCGCGCATGGTCGACGCGGCGGCGGACGAGTTCGAAGGCAATGTCGCCGAGACTTCGGTAGCCAACCTCAACCAGATGCTCGACGAGACGGTCACGCGCCCCTGCGAGGAAGCCGTCAACGGCCACTATCCCTTTGCCGGCGACGGCAGCGAGGAAATCTCTCTTGCCGATTTCGCCAAGCTGTTCGCACCGGGCGGCCTGATGGACCGGTTCTTTGCGCAGAACCTGGCGCCGCTGATCGACATGACAGGCCAGGACTGGACCTGGAAGCAGGAGGCCCGCTCCAGCCGCGACCTCGCCAAATCGACCTTGAAGGCGTTCCAGGCGGCGGCGGAAATCCGCAGCGTCTTCTTCCCCTCCGGCGGTTCGGCGCCGTCGGTCTCGATCACCTTCACGCCCTCCTCTCTGAACAGCGAGGTCGATAGCGCGGTGCTCAACGTAGATGGGCAGACGGTGCAAAGCACGCAGGCCGGCAATGCGCCGAGCACGGTGAAATGGCCGGGCGGCGGCGCTTCCGGATCCGCGAGCCTCAGCCTGACGCCGGAGATGCCCGGCCGCGAGTCCGCTCTCAAATTCGAAGGGCCATGGGCTCTGAAGCGCCTGCTGGACAAGGCGAGCGTCAGCAGCAACGGCGCCGGCGCCGAGGCGCGCTTCGTGATCGGCGGACGCGACGTCGCCTACAAGATGGAGAGCGGCTCTGGCCCCAATCCCTTCCTGCTCCCGGCGCTGTCCGGGTTCAGCTGTCCGAAGGCATTCTGAGATGGCGCCGTCATGGTCGATCGGATCGTTCCCGAGCACCACCGTCTCTCGCCTTCATTTCGATACTCTAAAGTATGCGCTTGTGGCAAACTGGCCTGGGCACGCGGCCCATCGTTCGTCACAGAGGACGCTCGCGAAGCGCTTGGTGGCAAATTGAGCACTGTCGCCCTTTCCATTGAGAGTTTCGGCGTCAGCCACAAAGGCTGTGTGCGCGACCACAACGAAGACAACTATCTGGTCGAGCAACAAGCCGGCCTTTGGGTGGTGGCCGACGGAATGGGCGGCCATGAGGCCGGCGAGGTCGCTTCGGCCAGCATCGTCGACCACCTGGCGACGATCGGCATTGCGAGCTCGGCGCCGGACCTTCGCGCCCGTTTCGAGGACCGGCTGAGCCGCGCCAATGCCGAGATCCGCAACATATCGCGTTCGCGCGGCATCACCATCGGCTCCACCTTCGCCGCCCTGCTCGCCATGGAGGGGCGGTTCGCGGGCCTGTGGGCCGGCGACAGCCGCATCTATCTGGTACGCGGCGGCGCTATCTCGCAGATTTCCAGAGATCATACCGAAGTCCAGGAGCTGCTAGACCGGGGCATGATCAGCGCGGAGGAAGCGCTCACCTGGCCGCGCCGCAATGTGATCACCCACGCCGTCGGGGTCAGCGACGAACTCGAGATCGATTTTCAGCAAGGCGAGCTGATGCCGGGGGATATCTTCGTATTGAGCACCGACGGGCTCACCGCGCATGTCAGCGACGCGGAGATCGAAGCGGCGGTGAAGTCCGCGCCGCCGCAAGCCGCGTGCGAGAAGCTGCTGGAGACGGTGCTGGCGCGCGGCGGAACGGACAATGTCACCATCGTGCTGGTCAGGATCGGCGACGGACGCAACGGACCGCTCGATGCGGATCGGTCCAGGGGCTGACAGATGAGCGACGACGACAGGACGCGGATTTCGCCGAACCTCGCAAATACCGGCGTCGGCACGCAGCTCAGCGGCATTTACGAGCTTGACGAGCGCATCGCATCCGGCGGCATGGGCGAAGTCTATCGCGGCCACAATATCCAGACCGGCGACCATGTCGCGATCAAGATCGTGCTGCCCGAGTTCGCGCGCGACCAAACCATCCTATCGCTGTTCCGCAAGGAAGCCTCGATCCTCAACCATTTGTCGCATGACGCGGTGGTGCGATACCACGTCTTCACCATCGATCCGGGGATCGGCCGCCCCTACCTGGCTATGGAATTCGTCGACGGCCAGTCGCTGTTCGATGTCATGCGGCGCGGCCCGATGGCACCGCCGGACGTGCGTCGGCTTTGCCATCGCCTCGCCTCGGGCCTGAGCGCCGTCCATCAGGCCGGCGCGGTCCACCGCGACCTTTCGCCCGACAACATCATCCTGCCGGGCGGCCGGGTCGAGCGCGCCAAGATCATCGACTTCGGCATCGCGCGCTCGGCGAATGTCGGCGGCGAGACGCTGATCGGCGGGAAATTCGCCGGCAAATACAATTACGTCTCTCCCGAACAGCTCGGCCTTTATGGCGGGGAGGTCAGCGAGCAATCCGATATCTACAGCCTCGGCCTGGTGCTGGCCGCCGCGCTGCGCGGGAAGCCGCTCGACATGAGCGGCTCGCAATATGAGGTCATCGAGAAGCGCCGCACCGTGCCGGACTTGTCGGACATCGATCCCGATTTCCGCGAGCTCATCGAAGCGATGTTGCAGCCGGATCCTCAAGACCGGCCCGCCAGCATGGCCGAGATCGCCAGGGCAACGCGCGACGACGACCTCGACGCGACCTTGCCGCCGCCCGGATCGTTTGCTCCGCGCGAACGATCCGGCTTGCCACGCGCCGGCTGGACGGCGTTGCCAAACTCCAGTCCCCCGGCTTCTGCTGCCTCCGACGAACCGCGTTTCGTTCCGCATGTCCGGCCTGCGCACCTGTCGCAACCGAGGCCGGCGCCGGCGGCGGCTCCGGCCAGTGCCTCAAGCCGACCTGCGGAGCGAAAGCCCTCGCGGATCCCGGCTATAGCGGGCGGCGTCGCGGTTCTGGCAGTCCTGGCGGCGGCCGGCGTCTATTTCAGCGGCGCGTTGGTCACTCCGCCCGCCGTCGAAAAGCCTGGGCCCCTAACGCCGAAGCCGGCGGCAAAACCCGTCGCGGAAGCACCCAAGCCGGTATCGGAGGCATCGACGCCTCAGCCAGAGGCACCGCAACCTCGGCCGCAAGCGCCGGCCGAACCGCAGCCGGAAACACGGAAGGCGGACAGCTCAGCCACCGTTGAGCCGGCAAAACCTGCCGCTCCGGCTCTGCCGCAACCGCAAGACACGACACAACCCGTCCAGAAGCAGGCCGAGACTGAGCAGAAGCCGACACAGCCTGCCCTATCGGCTGCGCCGCAACCGCAGGACAAGACCGCCCAGAAACAGGCGCAAGTAGAGACCGGACAGAAATCCGAGCCGACACCGCCTGCCCCTTCAGAGAGCCTGGCCAAAAACAACCAGGCGAAAGCCTCGCAGCCGGCGGAGGCCGAACCGGCACAGCCGTCGGTCGAGAACCTGCCGGCACCCCTGCCAAAGGCAGCGGAAAACCAAAAGCCGTCGAGCCCGACAGCGGAAGCCACTCCGGCGCCCGAAGCAAAACCGCCTGCGACGAAACCCAGCGCATCTGACCTCGTCGACGCTCTGTCCAAATTGTCGAAATCGAAGACGCCGGCGCCGCAAGTTACGGAAAACCAAAATCAGGCGCCGGCTTCGACTGCGCGCCAGCCGGCAGCGCCCGAAGCGGCTACTCAGCCGGCAAGGCCGAAAGTCTCGACCACACAACCGGCACCACTGCCGCAGCCACCGCCGGCCAACAAGCCATCTCAAAATACCGACGTCGCAATCAATCTGCCAAAGCCCCAGGTTCCGCCGCCGGCAAACAAAACCGACGCGTTGGCTCAGCGCGCCTCTTGGGTGCGTGACTTCAGCGGCGGCAATTGCTTCTACGCGACCCTGACATCGGCAACGGGCACATCCGCGGCGATCGAGGGATTCGGAACGGCCGTGCAGCCTTTCGAGCAACTGCTCGGCGCGTTCCAGTCCAGGTTCAACGTCGAGCCGGACATCAGCGTGCGCCTGATTACCCCATCACAATGCGGCGTACCCACCTTCCTGCACCTTCTCGACCGAAGCGAGGCTGAACGACCGCAGCTCATGCTCGACCGGACATCGGTGCCCGACGGATCACCGATCAGCGGCACGCTGGTGACGCGCGGGGGGCTCATCTCCAGCGTCTTGCTGATCAACCACAATGGCACCGCCTTCAACCTCGACAGCCGCATGGTCGCGCAGCCGGACAGGGCGACCTTCAAGATCGCCATCGATCTCGCCGCTGACGACAAGGCGGCCGGCAAGGCTTTGCCTCAGGTCATCCTGGTGATCACCGGGCCACGGGACGTCCAGGCCGCGATGTTCGCGGGCCCGACCCCCGCCTCGGAAGTGCTGCCCCGGATCCTTAGGGAGATCCAGGCGGACGATTCCGGATTTTCGGCCACCGCCAAGTATTTCCGGCTTGGCGGATAGCGCGGACGCCGATGGTTCTCTGCCGCCTGCTCTCTTCCACCCTGTCCCAGTCACGCAAGGAGCGCGGACCGATCCGGCCTGTTGCTGATCGCATCGGCCGCATGAAGCTTGCTGCGCTTGCCGGCACGGCTTTGCTCTCCGTGCTATCCGTCAACAAGGCACATGCCGAATTCACCGTCTGCAACCAGACGCTCGACGTCGTCAACCTCGCCGTCGGACAGAAGGTCGACGATGCCGACCAGACCGACGGTTGGTGGACGATCGGCGCCAACCAGTGCGTCAATGTCATTCGCGAGGAGCTGACCAACCGCTACATCTACATCTACGCCACGGACGTCTTCGGCCATGCGATCCTCACCGGATCGATCGAGATGTGCATCGACCGGCGCCGCTTCTCGATCCGCGGCATCGACGAATGCTGGCAGCGCGGCCATATCGCGGCGCGCTTTGTCGAGGTCGACACGCAGGAGCAGGTGCGCTGGACCTATTTCCTGAGCGGGAACGGCCCGTGACGCACAGCATCGACACGAGCTTCAAACTGAAGAAGCAGGCGCGCCTTGCCGAGCGGCGGCGCAAGCTGTGGCGCTGGATTCTTTCCGGCGTTGCGGCACTCGTCCTCGTCTCGGTAGCCACGGGTTTCTACCTCACACGCGATTACTGGTCCTTCGGCGACGAGGACGAGGAACTGCATCCGGTCGAGGGGATGGATGACGTGCCGCCCGACGCTTCGGTTTATGTGCCGGCCATCATCGACCTCGCCGGCGATCCGATGTGGATCACGCTCGCGCCCGATGCCGACACGGCCAAGGGCAAGACCGTCGCGAGCCCGGCCGAGCTCGACAGTTCCGGCGCCTCGCCGCAGATCGAAATCCTGTCCGATGCAATGTTGAGCGCCAGCGAAAAATTCATGACGACGATCCCCTCGACGCAGGAGGATTTCGCCTTCTTCCAGGCGCAGCGGCAGACCGCGCCGAAATCTCCTGCAACGGCGCCGCAGGATCGGCAAGCGGCCCCCCTCGCTCCGGGCGCAGCCGACGACCAGCAAGGCGATCTTGAGAACGACCTTCAGGCCGCACCCGACGAGAGCGAAGCTCCTGCCAGTTCAGCGCCCAAGGCGGATGCCGATGATCCGGAAGCGGGCTGGGGCGAGACCGTCGACCAGGGCGAGGCCGCCCTTCCCGCTTTCAAGAAGACCCAGATCGAGAACAACACGACCGTTGCGACCGTCAGCAGCGAATACCAGCGCTTCGAGGCGACCGAGGACACATTCGTAAAAATCCTCAACGACCGCAGCCTGGACAGCGTCGTTGCCGATGCGCATTTCTCCGCCGACGACGCGAAGCTGGCGGGCGAAGCGCTGAAGACGCTGTTCAACCGTGACGGGCTGGGGGCGGGCTTTGTCGTGGCGATGCGCGGATTCAGGCCGAACCGCGAGACCACCACCATGTCGCTTATGCAGGTCTCGATCTACGCCAGGAATGTCTATGTCGGCACGCTGACGCGCAATGGAGCGGGCGCGTTCGTGTCGGGCGTCGACCCGTGGGTGCGGGAGGACCTTTTCAACTATTCAGGCGCATCCGACGAAGGCGGGCCCAAGCGCCAATATCGCCTGCTCGATGCGATATATTCGACGGCCGCGCGCAACAAGGTTCCGACCAGCGTGATCGGAGAGGCCATCATGTATCTGTCGCGAGGACAGGATCTCGACGCCTTCGCCAGCGAGGACCAGCGGCTGGTGCTGATCTACTCGCAGACGCCGCGCGGCCAGGGCGAAATCTCAGGACGGGTCCTCTATGTCGGCGTTCAGGGCACGGAGAAGACGCTCGACTGTTTCGTCTTCCAGCAGAGCGATGGCCAGTATGCGTGCGTGACGGGCAATGACGAGGTTCGCTCGCTCAACGTCACCAACGGCATGGTCACGCCGGTGAGCGGGGTGATGACCTCGACGTTCGGCCCGCGCAAGCACCCGATCCTGGGCACCGTTCGCATTCACAAAGGCGTCGACTGGGCCGCTCCGGTCGGCACGCCGATCATGGCCGCCTTCGACGGCGAAATCACCTTCCAGGGCGATGGCGGCAGCTATGGCAATCTGGTGAAGATTACGCATGCCAACGGGCGCGAGACGCGCTACGCGCATATGCAGAAATTCGCCATCGCGAGCGGCGTCGGCACCAAGGTGAAGGCCGGCGACGTCATCGGCTATATCGGCACCACCGGACTTTCGACCGGCCCGCACCTGCATTTCGAGCTCTACCAGGGCGGCCAGGCGATCGATCCGCTGGGTACGGTCACCACGGTCGCCACCTATGCGTCCGGCGGCGCCGGCGGCGGCTACGGCGATGCTGCCGTCGAGACGCTGACCGACCGCATCGTCCATGTCGAAAGCGGCGGCAAAGCGCGAGCCAAGAACCCGCTCTCCTCGGCGACCGGTGCCGGTCAGTTCATCACCAAGACCTGGATCCGGATGATGAACACCTATCGGCCCGATCTCGCCCGCTCGCTGTCGACCGCCGACCTGCTCGCGCTCCGCTACGATGCCACGCTGTCGCGCGAGATGGTGCGCAATCTGGCGCGCGAGGGCGAAGCTTATCTTCGCGCCCGCGGCCACCAGATCACCGCCGGGCGGCTCTATCTCTGCCATTTCCTGGGCATGGAGGGTGCTGCCCAGGTGCTGGCGGCGCCCGGCTCGGCGCAATTGAGCGCAGTGCTCGGCTCCGCCGTGATCCAGGCCAACCCTTTCCTTACCGGCAAGACCACCAGCTACGTCGTCGACTGGGCCGAGCGGAAAATGGGTCAGAAGGTGACCCGCTTGGCGTCGTCCGATCAGAACCAGCAGACGACCAGAACCCAGGTCCGACAGACATCGCCGGAGTTCGAGAAATACAAGCAGGCCGTCACGGCCCTGATAAGCTCGATCCAGGCGACCCTCTGAGGCTCTGTCGCGCTACCGTCGATCGCTGTTCGCAGCGCGAGTGATTCGTGCGGCTTATTCCGTCCTGATCCGCATCTCGACCCGGCGGTTCACCGGATCGTAGGGATTGGCGACGCGCGGGTGCGACTTGCCGAGACCAATAGCTTCGAGCCGGGTGGCCTGTACGCCGTTCGCGGTCAGGAATGCGGCAACCGATTTCGCCCTGCGCTGCGACAGCTCCTGATTGTAGCGATCCGAACCCGAAGCATCGGTGTGGCCTTCGACAACGAAGCTGAACGAACTCAACCGGTTGTCTTTCAGCGCCTTGGCGAACTCGTCGAGCTCGGTGCGCGCGGTCTGGTCGAGCTGGGCCGAATCCAGCGCGAAATTGATCATCATGTCGAGCCCGGTTTTGGTCGGGGCCGCGGTCTGTTCGTTCTTGCTCTTGCACTCTTCTTCAGTGCCGACGCAAATCCCGCGCGTCGCGCCGAGATTGCTCGCGCCGGTGAAGAACTTCACGATGTCTTCGGATTTCTGAAGCGGATCAGCGGAAACGTGCGTCGAAAAAAGCACGGCCGCCAATGCAAAGGCTGAACTGGCCCACCGCATGATCGTTACTCCCTGTTTGAGCGGATCTCGCTGCGGCGGACGATAGCAAATCTCGCGCCGGTTGTCTGTGAACAAACACACGCTGCGAGCGCTCGTCATTTGCTAAGCTAATGCTTGACCAGCGCCTCCGCCGGGGCTTCAGTATCTCTATTCCTAATAAGGGCGTGGCAGCCATGGCGAGGGGGCTCCGGTTCAGGACGGCGCGGGATCTCTTCAACGCTTGCCCGGCCATTGCCCGGGACATGAAAGCGGTCCCGACAGACCAGCCCTCGATCGAGTTTTGCCGGGCGCTGCTCGCCGGGCGCGTGCCGGAGGAAGCAATCACCTTCTGCGCCTATCTGCTGCCCGAGCGGCCCGCGATCTGGTGGGCGCATGAGTGCCTAAGCAACCTTGCCGAGCTCCTCGGCGACACGGACCTCGAATTGCTTGCGCTCGTCGGCGACTGGGTCGGCGAACCCGGCAATCCCGACCATCGCGAGGCGGTGGCCCAGGCCGTTGAGGTGCCGCCCGCGACGCCGGTTTCCTGGATCGCTTTGGCAGCAGGCTGGCGCGACGGCGACTCGGGCATCGATCAGGCGACAGCCGAATTTCCGACCGCCCATGCCGTCGGCGCGGGGATACTGGCAGGCCTTGCGCGGGTATCGCTCGCGGACCGGTTTACCGTGCTTTCAGCCTTCGTCGAGATGGGCATCGAGATGGCGGAGATGGAGGCGCAGCAGCAATCGGCCGATGCTTTTTAAAGCATGTCAGGAGGGTACGCAGCGGTCATCGGGAATTGTGTCAAAGCAACAGAAAGACCGACTTCACGTTTCCGGGAAACGATGAACCGCTACGGCTGGAGCTGAGCGTGGCGACCATGAGGATTGCCAGACGCAACGTCTCCGACCACGGAATGCCTCGCGCAAGGAAAAACCTATTGATACCGGCAGGAGACCGAGACTCATCCTTGCTTCGCAAGCGGGTCAAGCCACGGCGGCAAGGGCAAACTGGAGTAAGTCTGCCATAGCGCCACGATTGAGCCGCAATGGTGTACGTGTGGAGCGAAACCTCACCGGCTCTATCGTTTCAGCCTCCTCCCCAGTTGCCTCCGCCGCCTCCGGTGCTTCCACCGCCGCTGCCTCCGGCACCACCACCACCACCTGCGGCGGGGATGACAGGGGGCGGTGCTTCAGGTTCTTCCTCAACCGGCAAGATGACTTTCTTACTAGCCACCTTTTTCTGTTTGACGATCTTTGGCGCGGTCGCCGCTCGCACGACCGTGGGCTGAGGCTTCGTCGCCACCGGTGTCGGTTCGACGTTAGGCATCATGGACGTGCAGCCCGTGACCGCCACCCAGAAGCCGGATAGAACTGTCGCGATAATTGCTTGCTTCAATGTCCTTCCCACCATTTCCTCCTCGTTCCTCAAAAAACATCCCGACGTGGATTGGCCTGTTCCCAGACCGCTCTGGCGACGTCGACCAGTTGCGTGTCAACAGAACCGGTCGCGGGGACCTTCGACTTGAGCTGCTGACGAAGCTCTCTCAAAGCCGTCGTTTTTGCCTTTGCGCCAAATTTTGCGATTGTCTTTTGGACGTCCGGCAGTTCCTTACGAAAATCCAACGCGGCCGCGAATGCGAGAAAGCGCACAGCAACGGCCTGATCGGCCTTGTCGCCCTTCTGCATCTCCAGAGCGGCGCGATCATAGGCACCGGACTGGTCGCCCCGCGCGGTCGCCAGTTCGAACAGCCTTTGAGCTTCGATGAGGTCTCGATTCACGCCAATGCCGTCCCGGTACATTCGTGCGAGGTTACTCGGAGCGTAGGGCTGGCCGAGATCCATAGCCTTCTGGAAAAGTGCCTGTGCCTGCTTCAGGTCTTTCTCCACACCCTGCCCGTTAAGGTAATTCCGGCCGAGTAGATTCATCGAATACATGTCCTGCCGCTCAACGCCCGCCTTCATAAATGCAACAGCGCGGTCCGGATCGGCGGGTATGCCATTACTGCCCTCCGTGAAGATCACTGCAAGCGCATTCATGGCGTAGGTGTGGCCCATCGCCGCCGCCTTTAGCATTAGGTCCAGACCCTTGCCGGTATCGCGCCTAACGCCGTTGCCAGTAAACAAGATACGGCCCCACGCCGTCATCCCGTAGGGATCGCCCTTTTCGGACGCGGCTTTGTAGAAGGTGTTGGCCTGTATGCGGTCGACAGGCGAACCAGTCCCTGTAAAATACATATAGCCGAGCTCGAACACCGCCCGGACATGCCCCCTGTCGGCAGCTTCCTGGATGGCCTTCTTGGCCTCCTCGACCTTGCCGACAACAAGCAGCGCACGCCCGAGCTGGTAGCGGAAGCGGGCGACGTCGGGATAGGCTTTCACCGCCGCCCGGCAGACATCCACGGCGTTGCTGCTGATTTCGTTCGGCAGCAGGCCGGGGACGACGCCCTGCAGGTCGAGAGGCTCGCCGGCCTCCCTGTCACAGGCGTCGACGCTTGGCGACAGCTTCATCGTCGCCGGCTTCGACGGCGTGTTGTCGGCTCTTATTTCGAAGCCGACGCTCAGCGGCTTGACGGCGCCGATCTGGGGTTCGTAGCGCAAGTGGTCGACTTCATCGGCCATCAGGCTTGAATCCGGAGACAAGGTCCGGTCCGGCAGCGACAGCGTTCCCGTTGCCGGATAGCTTGCAAGCTTCACGCTGACGGTGGGATCCTTTGTCGGGAAAACGAGCTTCAGCGGCACAGGGCCGACACCGACCGGGACGCTTACGTCACGGTTCTCGATCGCCTCGGCGGCGCCGGTGATGTGAATGCCGCGCTCCAGCACCTGCTGCTCCTGCTCGGCCTCGAGCGAAGCCATGAGCTGCTGCCCTTCGGCGGCGTTCCCGTTCTTGACCCGAAACACCAGGATACCCTGGGATTGACCGCCCCAATTGTCATGCGTGGCATAGGCCAGCATGTCGACCTCTTCCTGCGCGCCGGATCCTTTCGGCACGTCCATCTTAAGACGCGGCAGATCCTTGCCCGCAATCGGCTGGCCGACAGCGACAGGCTTGCCGTCCAGCGTCAGGCGTCCAAGCGCCGGCGGCCTTTCGATGCTGACGGTGACCGCGCCGCCGTCGACATCGACCGGCTCCGGCAGGTCAAGCGCCACCGGTCCGACGCCCGACGGCACGACCTTTTCCAGCACCGGCGGCAGTGCCGGTCGACTGGCGCGGCGCATCAGCACCACCTCGTCGATCAGCGACGAATTCTCCCAAGGAACCTGCTTGCCATCGGTGGCTTTGACCACGTCGCGGCGAACCGCCGCCATCACCGTGCGGATTTCCTGGTTGGGCGCCAGCGCCCGGCGCGAGAAGGCGGACGAGAACGGGCTGAGATCATCCGCTCCGTCATAGGCGACGGCTCCCGGCTCGGTGGCGAAGGCAATCAGCGTGTTCAGCGAGCTCTTCACCTGCGCAAGTCCGGTGCCGCCCGCGGCAATCAGCTGGTCGCGCAACCAATAGTCCTTGCGCGGGAACGGATTGTTGCGGCAGGCATCGAGGATGATCACCTGGATTTTCGATTTCGCCCGCAGCTGCTCCAGCACGTCGTCGAGCTTGATCGCCTGGACCTCGATGTCGGCCGCGGCCTTGAGCGAGGCATCGACCGGGATGAGGAAATTCTCGCCGCCGATCTGAAAACCGTGGCCCGAATAGTAGACGACGGCGAGATCGGCACCGTCCGCCGCGGCGAGATAGTTGCGGAACTGCTCCTCGAACCGAAGCTTGGTGAGATCCTTGGCGACGAACACGTCGAAGCCGGCCAGGCGGAATGTGTTCGACACATCCTCGGCATCCTTGTCCGGGTTCTTGAGAGCCGGGATGTCGCGGTATTCGGAATTGCCGATCACAAAGGCGACCCTGCGCTCCGCATGAGCTTCGAAGGCCGTGAAGCTCACGAGAACCAGGGCTGCAAGGAACGCGCAGCATCGCAGCATGGCAAATCCTTAACTGCTATGACCTGTCGGCCACAGGAACGCAGCTTGCGGCGCCGAGGTCTGTTAAAGAGTTCACAATCTGCCGGGACCAGAGCAGACCGCATGCATAACGACAGCGGGCATGCGTCTCATCCAACCAAGTACTAAATTACTCCAGAGACCTATTCACCGCAATGAGAAGACGCGTTGGATCGTCGGATTGCGTCGCGGCTATCCAACTTCAGGTTCAGGGCTGCCGGGCGTTTGCGCTGCCTATGCCATCCGCGCGGCGTGCCACTTCAAATGATCGTCCATGAAGGTCGAGATGAAATTGTAGGAATGATCGTAGCCCTCCTGCATGCGCAACTTCAGCGCGATGCCGGCCTTTTTGCACGCCTCTTCGAGCAGCCAGGGACGAAGACCATCCTGGAGGAAGCCGTCGGCGCTGCCCTGGTCGACGAGCAGTTCGCCGTAACGATGGCCGTCCCCGATGAGCAGCGTGGCGTCATGGGCGCGCCAGCTCTTTTCGTCTGATCCCAGATATTTTTCCAGTGCCGGCCGCGACCAGCCCGCCGTCGTCGGCTGCACGATCGGCGCGAAGGCCGAGCAGCTGCGGAAGCGCCCCGGGTTCTTCAGTGCGATGGTCAGCGCGCCGTGCCCGCCCATCGAATGGCCGAAGATCGACTGGCGCGAAATGTCGACCGGGAATTTGGCCTCAATAAGCGCCGGCAACTCCTCGGTGACGTAGGAGTACATGCGATAGTTCTTCGCGTAGGGCGCTTGCGTGGCATCGACATAGAAGCCGGCGCCGCAACCGAACTGCCAATTGTCCTTCTCATCGGGAACGTCCGGACCGCGCGGGCTGGTGTCGGGGCAGACGACGACGAGTCCAAGCTCGGCCGCCAGGCGCCGGTATTCGCCCTTGTCCATGACGTTGGCATGGGTGCAGGTGAGCCCCGATAGAAACCACAAAACCGGCAAAGGCCCGTCCTTCGCCTGGGGCGGCACGAAGACGGCAAAGGTCATGTCGCAAGCACAGACTTCAGACGCGTGCGAATAGACGCCCTGGATGCCGCCGTGCGATTTGGACGTGGAAAGGACGTTCATCGGTTCTGCCTTCTCGCCGGGAATGTCCGGCCCGACATAGCTGCCGGACCCGGCGCCCGCAACCTTGCACCTCGCCAAAACGGCGCAGATGCGCGATCGAACGGCGGAAGGGCGGACATTTCGAGCCGCTCTTGTTATGCGTCGCCTCCCAGGCGAGCCTTCGCGTGTTCTAGGTCGGCAAGAGAACATCCGGCCGGATCGCAAAAAGAAGTCTTTTTCTGTCCTTTGCTTCGCCGAAACCGAAGCGGGGCGCTCGCTGGCAAGCGGGCAGGGAAAATTCGACGGGTTGTGAACGGAAGCTATCCGCCGGTGCAATGCGGGTGGGGGTGCTCGCATTGCACCGGCGGCTCGGCAATCAGCGGATTGATGAGCAGATCGCGGCGCGCTGCCGCTCGCCGCATCGTCAAGCGATAAGCTGGTCGATCCTGATCGGCAGATCGCGGATGCGCTTGCCCGTCGCGTGGTAGACCGCGCTGGCAACGGCGGCGGCGGTGCCGACATTGCCGAGTTCGCCCAAGCCTTTGACGCCGGCCGGATTGACGGCGTGGTCTACCTCCGGGACCAAGATCACCTGCAGGTCCCTGATGTCGGCGTTGACCGGCACGAGGTAATCCTGCAGGTCGCGGTTGACGTAGCGGGCATAGCGCCTGTCGACCTCGGTCGCTTCATGCAGCGCCTGGCCGATGCCCCAGATCATGCCGCCCATCAGCTGGCTGCGCGCGGTGCGCGTGTTCATGATGCGGCCGGCCGCGAAAGCGCCGACGATGCGCGGCACACGGATTTCCCGAGTATAGCTGTTGATGCGAACTTCGACGAACTCCGCGCCGAAGGCGTATTTCACCGAGTCCTCGTCCTGATCGCCGCCATGGAATTCCGACTGACCGGCATAGAGTTTCTTCACTGCCTCAGGCGTCGCACCTTTCGGGGCAAACTCGGCATATTCCTCGATCGCGCCAATTTGCATCGCCTTGAAGACGTCCTCGATCTTCGCGGACGCTCCGCCCCTGGCCGCAAGCTTGCCGCCGTCAAGGTCCAGTTCCTCGTTATGTGAGCCGGCAAGCGGGCCGCCTTCGGCCGTGGCTCCGGCGGAGAGCTTCGCCCGGATGGCATCGCAAGCCTTCAGAACCGCCGAGCAGACGCTTGCGGTGGAAATCGAACCACCTGAGACCGGGGCCGGAGGCAGGCTGCTGTCGCCCATTTCGACGGTCACCTTGTCGATCGGAACGCCAAGACGTTCCGAGGCCATCTGGGCGGCCACTGTCCGGACGCCGGTGCCGATCTCATGCGAGCCGCATTGCACCCGCACATCGCCATCCGACGTCAGGCGCACGCGCGCCGCGCATGGTGCCACCGCGGTGGGGTAGATGGCGGTGGCGCAGCCCATGCCGATCAGCCAGTCGCCGTCGCGCATCGCGCCGACCTTGGGGTCTCGCTTCGCCCAGCCGAAGGCATTGGCCGCCTGTTCATAGCATTGGATCAGCGAGCGGCTGGAGAAGGGCTTCTTGCCGATCGGTTCCGCCTTCGGCTCATTGATGCGGCGGAACTCGACCGGGTCCATGCCAAGCGCCACCGCCATCTCGTCCATCGCGTTTTCCAGCGCGTAGACGTAAGGTGTCTCGGGCGGCGAACGCATGTAGCCCGGCGTGCTGCGATCTGCCTGGACCAGCGACACATGCGTCAGCACCGAGCCGTAGTCATACATGCGGCCGGTCGCCGAGGTGCCGCCGACAACATAGGGATCAGGGCGCGATGTCACCTCCCATCCTTCATGCGCGAAAGCGGTGATGCGGCCGTCCTTGCCGGCGCCGATCCGGATGCGGTGGCGGGTTTCGGCCCGGTAAGTCTGTGTGCCGAACGCCTGCATGCGGCTCGTCACGCAGCGCACGGGACGCCCGAGACGTTTTGCGGCTACTGCGACGATGGCGGTGCGCGGCGTCATCGGTCCTTTGGAGCCGAAGGCGCCGCCGATGAAGGGACTGACGATGCGCACATTGGCCGGATCGATTTTCAATTCTCTCGCAAGTTCGGCCTTCCAGCCGGTGACGTTCTGAGACGGCTCGTGGACGATGAGCTGATCGCCCTGCCAAAATGCCGTCGTGGAGAACAGCTCGATCGGGTTGTGGTGCTGGGTGGGCGTTGAATAACGGGCGTCGATCCTGACCGCGGCGGCTGCGTAGGCGGCGTCGAAATCGCCTGCTTTCACATCCTCCTTGAACAGCGGACTCTTGCCGGCGGCGGGAATGGTTTTGGTGCCGGGACTATCGAAACTCGCGGTCGGCTTCTCTTCCTCGTAATCGGCGCGGATCAACTGGGCCGCCTCCTCCGCCGCCTCGAATGTCTCGGCAACGGCCAAGGCGATGATCTGGCCGTCGTGGAAAATCGTCCTGTCATGCAGCGGTCCGATCGAGGTCGCGCCGGCGTTGCCGAATTTCGGCTTCTCGACCTTGTCCATGTCGCCATAAGTGACGATGTCGAGAAGGCCCGGCACGGCACGGGCATCGTCCAGGTGAAGCTTCGTCACCCTGCCCTTGGCGATGCTGCTGGTGGCCAGCGCGCCATAGGCCAGGTTTGCAGTCGGCAAGTCTGCCGGATAGTGGGCTTGCCCGGTGACTTTCAGCCGCGCATCGACGCGAGGCAGCGGCTCGCCCATGTTCTCCTTGGGCTTCGGAGCGGCTGGGTCCATGGTCACACCTTCATGTCTCGCGTTTCGAGCAGCGCGCGCACCAGCGTCCGCTTGCCGAGCTCGACCTTGAACGCATTGTGCTGGCGCGGTTCGGCACCGGCAAAGGCAGCGTCCGCCGCCGCACCTGCCGATGCCTCGTCGAGCTTCTTGCCCTGCAGGGCCGCTTCGGCCTCGCCGGCGCGCCACGGCACCGTCGCCAGCCCGCCGAGCGCAATCCTTGCCTCGCGGACGCTGTCGCCGTCGAGGTCGAGCGCAACGGCCGCCGAGGCCAGCGCAAAGGCATAAGACTCGCGGTCGCGGATCTTCAGGTAGCGCGAGCGCCGGGCCCACGGTAATGCAGGCACCTCGATGGCGGTGATGATCTCGTCCGCCGCCAGATCCGTCTCGATATGCGGCGTGTCGCGGGGCAGCCGATGCAGCCTGGCAAAGGGAATTTCGCGCGCCCCGCGAGACCCCTCGGCTCGAATAACGGCATCGAGCGCAATCAGAGCCTGGGCAAAGTCGCCGTGATAGGTGGCAATGCAGGCATCGCTGGCGCCCAGCACCGCGTGCTGGCGGTTGAAGCCTTCCATCGCCGCGCAGCCCGAACCCGGCACCCGCTTGTTGCAGGCCCAGGAGGGCTCGCGGAAATATTCGCAGCGCGTTCGCTGCAGCACGTTGCCGGCCAGGCTCGCCATGTTGCGGATCTGGCCGCTTGCCGCCAGCCGCAAACTATCGGCAATGACGGGATAGCGGCGTTTGACTTCGCCATGGTCGGCAGCCTCGCCCATCCGCACCAGGGCGCCGAAGCGCACGCCGTCGTCGGTAACCCTGATCTGCCTCAGCCCTGGCTCTTCGAGCCGGTTGAGGTCCAGCAACCGGTTGGGCGCCGCCACCCCAAGTTTCATATAGTCGGCAAGATTGGTGCCGCCGGCGATGAACTGCGCGTTCGCCCGCGTCGGCTGGTCGTCCTCGGCCGTAAAGCGGGACGCGATGGCGACCGCGGCGGAGACGTCCGTCGGACGTTCATAGATGAAGGGGCGCATCGTCAGGTTCCTCTCGCCTGATCGCGCGCCTGGACGAGCGCGGCGACGATGTTCGGATAGGCCGCACAGCGGCAGATATTGCCGCTCATATATTCGCGGATGTCGTCCTCGGAGTTGGCGTGGCCTTCGTTGACGCAGCCGATGGCCGACATGATCTGACCCGGCGTGCAGTAGCCGCACTGGAACGCGTCGTGGTCGATGAAGGCCTGCTGCATCGGATGCAGCTTGCCGTCGCTCGAGGCAAGCCCTTCGACGGTCGTCACCTCCTTGCCGTCGTTCATCACGGCGAAGCTCAAGCAGGAGAGCACGCGCTTTCCGTCCACCAGAACGGTGCAGGCGCCGCACTGCCCGTGGTCGCAACCTTTTTTCGTGCCGGTAAGGCCGACATGGTCCCGCAGGGCGTCAAGCAGGCTGGTCCTGGCATCCAGCGAAAGCTCGTAAGGCTGCTTGTTGATGCGCAACGATACCGCGACCGTTTCCCTCAAGCCGGAACGGGTCGCGGCCGGTTTTTCCGCTCTCGTTGGGGAGCTGAGCAAGGGCGCCGCCGCGGCGGCTGAGACAGTAGCTGTCATGAAGCTTCGCCGGCTGAGGCCGGTCGTGCTTGGCGCGGAAATTCGGGACATGGCTCGCTCCCAGGCTGGCTGTCATCGGGGCTGGCTATGGGGCGCTAACCTCTCAACGGGGGCATTGTTCCGAATTTTGCAGGCGAAGGCCCGGAAGCTCACGAGACTGTGACAGCATCGAACCGAAGTCGGAGGCAGAGCACGCCGGGACAGCAGAGGAACGTTCCGCGCAAGTGAGGTTGACTGCCACTCGGCGGTGCGCACCGGCGCTGCGCAAGCTCGCACCAACCGATCGAAAGTCACACCGGTAGATACCAATTCTCCAGTTCGAACCGTAGCTCAGCAATAAGGCTAACAGGCCCTGCCCAACGACAGGAGGGGTGGTTTCGAGCAGGGCATGGGAGCGGGCTTTGGTTCAATGCCGCGGTCCGTGCGCGACCAGATGGAAGCTGTATCGGTCGCGCAGGAACTCGTTGAAGAACCGGCCCTTGGACCGAGCAGCCTTGAATGCCGCGTAGGTCTCGGCCTCAACCTGCTCATAGTCATAGCGGTCGCCGCTCGGGACGAACCATACCGAAAGGATCTTCGTCGCCGGGTCGTAATAGATGTTCCGGATGGCGGTGGAAGGCATGACGAGCGCCCCGTTGGCCAATGCGTAATTCCCGTAGCTGTCAATGGGTTCCGTCGCACCGGCTGCCGACGGATCAGGGCCTTGCGAGACCCGCCGAATTGCCTATCTGAGGTTCATGCCGTCAACGAAATCGAGCGCCACGGCGCAAGTCCGCCAAGGAGATCTTTTCGGTATCCCGAACAGCCTGCCGGAAGGATTCCGCTACCGGCCGGAGCTGATCACGCGTAACGAAGAAAGCGCGTTGGTCCGCTGCATCGAAGGCCTGCCGTTCAAGCCCTTCGATTTCCACGGCCATCTTGCCAACAGGCAGGTTGTCGGCTTCGGGCTGCGTTACGACTACGATCGCCGCGAGGTCGTGGAAGCACCGGCCATACCCGACTTCCTGCTGCCGCTTCGCGACAAGGTCGCCGTCTTCGCCGGTCGGCCCGCGTCGGAATTCTCGCAGGTGCTGATCAACGAATACCGGCCTGGCGCGGGCATCGGCTGGCATCGCGACAAGCCCCATTTCGAGCTCGTCGCAGGCGTCTCCCTGCTGGCATCCTGCAGTTTCCGGCTGCGCCGCAGGAACGGCGCGACATGGGACCGGCAGACGATCGAGGTCGAGCCGAGATCCGCCTATCTCATGGCCGGTCCGGCGCGCAACGAATGGGAGCACAGCATTCCGCCGCTCGCAGAACACCGCTACTCGGTCACATTTCGAACCTTGCGACCCACGCTGTAAGTCCGACGTTCTGCCAGGCCCGATATTCCAAGTCGCCTAATCAGGGGTCGAGCCATGGCGTGGTGTCCTCCACAGCCGTGCCGGCCTTTGCCGGATCGGAGGGACGGCGCGCGACGAAGCCGCCGAAACCAGCTTGCGCCTGCAGCTTTTCGCCCGCGATCAGCGGCTCACCACGCAGCAGCACGGTGATCGGCTTGCCCGTCACCGCCTTGCCTTCGTAAGGCGAAAAGTCGACGCGCGAGTGCAGCATTTCGTGGCCGATGGTCCACTTGCGTGCCGGGTCCCAGAGCGCGAGATCAGCGTCCAGGCCGGGGGCGATGCGACCCTTGCGGTGGTCGAGACCGTAGATCGCGGCGGCATTGCGCGAGGTCAGATCCAGATATCGCTGCAGCGAAAGGCGCCCCGTCAGCAGCCCTTCGGAAAACAGCAGCGGCAGCCTGGTTTCCAGGCCCGGAATACCGCTCAATGTCGTGGTGAAACCTGGCTCCGGCGCCTTGCCGATCTTGTCGGCGAAATAATAGGGCGAATGATCGGACGACCAGAGGTCGATGCCGCCGTCCGCCAGCAGCCGCCAGAGATGCTCGCGGCTATGCGGCGTGCGCGGCGGCGGCGAAAAGACGAAGCGGGCAGCGTCCCTGCCTGGGCGGTCGAGGTCCGCGGCACCGAGGAAGAGGTATTGCGGGCAGGTTTCGGCCGCGACGTCGACGCCGCGCTGACGCGCCCGCGCGACCTCCTCGGCGGACTGCCGCGACGACACATGGACGATGGTCATACGGGCGCCGGTCATCTCCGCCAGCGCCAGAGCCCGATGGGTCGCCTCACGCTCGATGATCTCGCTGTGCGCCACGGTGTGATAGCGCATCTCGGTGCGGCCAAGCTCGATCAACCGCTGCCGCGTGCGCCGAATGGCGGCATCGTTCTCGGCATGAACCATGACGATCCAGCCGAGCTTCCTCGCCGTATCGAGCACGGTGAAGAACAGGTCGTCGTCGACCGCGAAGCCCTGGTAGGTCATGAAAAGCTTGACCGAAGCAATGCCTTGCCCGGCCAATTGGCTAAGTTGTGCCTCGACGTTGGCGCCGGTCCCCATCGTCACCACCGCATGGAGGCCGTAGTCGATGATGGAACGGCCGGCCGCGCAGCCCATCGCCCGTTCGAGCGCATCCACCGTGGTCATATTCGGACCCGGCATGCCGAAGGGCACGATGCAGGTCGTACCGCCGAATGCGGCCGAGATGGAGCCCGATTCAAAATCGTCGGCGTTGCCGGCCCCGCCCCAAACAGGCTGGTCGAGATGGCAGTGGGCATCGATGCCGCCAGGCATCACCCACAGGCCCGCGGCGTCAATGGTTTGCCCACCTTGCAGGCCTGAATCGATCGCCGCAATGCGGCCGTCATCGATGCCGACGTCGCAATCCCGCCAACCGTCATCCAAAGCGACCCTACCGCCTTTTACGACCAGCTGATGCGAGCGCCGCGCCATTCGTGCCGCTCACGCCGCTGTGCTGTTGCGGGTCACCGGGCAGGCAAGCACCGGTCAGGCCCTCAGCCGCTTGCCATCGGGATCGAAGGGCGGCCTCTCGAGCAACACGGCATTGTGCGGCCGGCCGAGGATCGCGACGGTGACGGCATCGCCCGATTTCACCGAGCCGGCCTTCACATAGCCGAGCGCCAGCGACATCCCGACATGATAGCCGTAGGCGCCAGACGTGACCTGGCCGACCGGCGTGCCATCGGGAAGGAAGATCGGCTCGCCGCCCGTGGCGTCGGCATCCTTCGCCTCGATCGAGATCATGATCAGCTCGTCGCGGGCCGGCTTCGATGCCAGCGCGGCGTAGGCGTCGCGGTTGAGGAAGTCGCCCTTATCCATCTTGATCAGGCGGTCGAACTTCACTTCCTGCGGCCAGTATTCGGGCGAGTATTCGCGGCCCCAGCTGCCATAGCCCTTCTCCACCCTGAGCGACATCAGCGCGCGCGAGCCGACCGGCCCGCCGCCTTCCTGACGCGCCGCGTCGAGCAGGGCGTTGTAAAGAGCGGTCTGGTCCTTCTCCTCGCAATAGAGCTCCCAGCCGAGATCGCCGGTGAAGGAGACGCGCAGCGCAATGACATCGAGGCCGGCAGCGGTGATGCGGCGCGAGGCCATGAAGGGGAACGACGCCGTCGTCAAATCGTCATTGGTCAAGCGCTGCAGCACCGCGCGCGACTTCGGCCCGGCGACGTTGAAGCCGCACATGTTCTCGGTGAGCGAACGGAACGTCGTGCCCTCCGGCAAGGGCAGCATCTTGAAGAAACGCTGATGATAGCGCTCGGCCATGCCGGAGCCGAAGACGCGATACTCGTCCTCCGCCAGCTTGGTGACGGTGAAGTCGCCGGCGATGCCGCCGCGCTTGCCGATCAGCGGCGTCAGGCAGGATCGTCCGACGCGCGAGGGAATCTTGTTGGCGAAAAGCGCGTTCAGCCAGGCCTCGGCGCCCGGCCCCTTCACCTCGTATTTGGCGAAGTTGGAGATGTCGATGATGCCGACATGGTCGCGCAGCATGCGCGCCTCGCGGCCGACAGGGTGCCACCAGTTCTGCCTGGTGAAGCCGATCGTCTCCTCGCGCGGCTCACCGTCGATCGAGAACCACAGCGGATGCTCCCAGCCGAAGTTCAGGCCGAACACCGCGCCGTTTTCCTTCTGCATGGAATAGGCCGGCCGTGTGCGCACAGGCCGGCCCGCAGCGCGCTCCTCGTTCGGGAAATGGATCTTGAAGCGATGGCTGTACTGGTCCTGCACGCGCGCCTTGACGAATGCCTTGCCCGCCCAGTGGCCGAAGCGGGCGAGATCCCAGCCGAACATGTCGAGCGTCGGCTCGCCCTCGATCATCCACTCGGCCGCCAGGCGCCCGAGGCCGCCGGATTGCGAAAAGCCCGGAATGATGCCGGCGCAGCAGAAATAGTTGCGCAGCTCCGGCACCGGGCCGAACAGTGCGGCGCTGTCCGGCGACCAGATCATCGGTCCGTTGATCACCCTCTTGACGCCGGCAGCGCCGACCGCCGGCACGCGGGCGATGGCGCGCATCATGTTCTCCTCGATGCGTTCCAGATCGTCCGGGAACAGCTCGTGGCCGAAATCCTGGGGCGTGCCGTCCTCGGCCCAGAATTTCATCGCCCGCTCATAGGCGCCGATCAACAGGCCGAGGCCCTCCTGGCGCAGGTAATATTCGCCATCACGGTCGGCGACCGAAGGCAGGCGCCGGCCCATCGAGGCGATCTCTGGGATGGTCTCGGTGACGAAATACTGGTGCTCGGTCGGGATGAGGGGCAGGGCCAACCCGGCCATGGCGCCGACCTCACGCGCCCACAGACCGGCGGCGTTCACCACCCATTGCGTGCGGACGTCGCCCTTGGTGGTGCGCACGATCCAGCTGCCGTCCGGCTGCTGCTCCGTTCCGGTCACCGCGGTGAAGCGGTGGATCTCGGCGCCGCGCTGGCGCGCGCCGGCCGCGTAGGCGGCCGTCACGCCCGAAGGATCGACATTGCCGCCTTCGGGTTCGTACATGATGCAGCGTATGCCGTCGAAGTCGACGAGCGGGTGCAGCCGCTCGGCCTCCGCCCGGTCGACCTCGTAGAAGTTCATCTTGTAGCGGTGCGCTTTGGCTTCCTGCAGCCGGAGCTGATGTTCACGCGCCTCGGTCTGGGCGAGATAAAGCGATCCCGGCTGGAAGATGCCGCAGCCCTGACCAGTCTCCTTCTCGAGCTCCTTGTAGAGCGCCATGGTGTAATGCTGCAGGCGGCTGATATTGGTCGAGTCGTGCAAGCCGTGAATGTTGGCCGCAGCATGCCAGGTCGAGCCCGAGGTGAGCTCGTCGCGCTCGAACAGCACGACATCGCTCCAGCCGTGCTTGGTCAGATGATAGAGGATCGAGCATCCGATCAGGCCGCCGCCGATCACAACAGCCTGGGCATGGGTCCGCATTTACGTGTTCCTTGTGGCTGTGTGCCGGAGCCGGACGGCCGGGCGACGGGCCGGATAACAACAGGGGTTCGTGCTGGCTCTTGTGCCGACAACATGACCCCACTTTTTCGAACGCCGGCAATGTAGAAAGCTCGGGAAACGACTGTAAAGCCTGCTATTGGGGCTGGCTGCTGCTTTTTGGGGCAGTTAAGAGCAAAAAAAACGAGGTCATAGCCACATCAATCTTCGTTTGTAGGCATAGAGGCCGGGTGTAGCTTTTGGCGGGGAATTGAGCAGCCGCGACCAGCGGCGCCACCAATGGGAGCCACCCGCCATGGACCTGCATTCCGAGCGCGGAGACAGACCGGTCAGACCGGCATGCCTCTCGTCGTCCATGCGTCTTGACGGTCCGGCGGCGCGGTCGCGCCGCGGCCTTCAAAACCGCTTCCGCACCAGTCGAAAAGACAGCGCCGAAGCGCCCTGTCCGGCACGCGCATCGCGACAACTCGGAGGTTAAGACCTTGGACAAGACATCGCATCCCTATATTCCGACACTGCTCGATCAGCTTAACGAGGGCGAGATCAGCCGCAGGGACTTCTTGCGCAAGTCGACGCTGCTCGGGCTTTCGGCCGGCGCGGCCTATGCCATGGCCGGCATCATCGACCCGGCGACGCAAGCGCGTGCCGGCGACCTGCCGAAAGGCGGCAATTTGCGCATCGGCATGCGCTGCATGGAGATCAAGGATCCGCACCTGGCCGACTTCGCCGAAAAATCCAACGTCATCCGCCAGGTCTGCGAATATTTGACCTTTACCGACCGCAACAACATCACCCACCCCTATCTCTTGGAGAAGTGGGACGTCAGCGATGACCTGAAGACCTGGACGCTGCACATCCGCAAGGATGTGAAATGGCGTGACGGCAGGGCGCTTAATGCCGACGACGTGGTCTGGAACCTGAAACGTGTCAGCGATCCCAAAGTCGGCTCCTCGGTGCTCGGCCTGTTCACCGGCTATCTCGTCGAGGAGTACGATACCGGCGAGAAGGACGACAAGGGCAATCCGAAGAAGTCGAGCCGGCTCTGGTCCGACAAGGCGATCGAGAAGGTCGACGACAGCACGGTGCGGCTGAACCTGTTCTCGCCGCAGATCGCGGTCGCCGAACATCTCTTCCACTATCCGATGTTCATCCTCGATCCGAAGGACAACGGCGCCTTCGGCCCGAGCGCCAACGGCACCGGTCCGTTCGAGATGGTCGAATACACGGTCGGCAAGGGCGCGAAGTACAAGGCGCGGGCCGATTATTGGGGCGGTGCTGCGCATCTCGACACGTTCGAATTCGTCGACCTCGGCGACAATCCCGGCGCCGGCATCGCGGCGATGGCGTCCAAGCAGGTCGATGGCCTGTCGGAAGCCGACGCGGTGCAGATCAATTCGATGAAGGCCTTCCCGCATGTCTCGGTCCACAAGGTCGAGACGACGCAAACCATCGTCATGCGCATGCATCCCGATGTCGAGCAGTTCAAGGACAAGCGCGTGCGCCAGGCCATGCGCCATGCGCTCGACCGCGACAAGATCATCCAGACCGTCCTGCTCGGCGCCGGCACTCCGGCCGAGGACCACCATGTGGCGCCGTCGCACCCCGAATATGCCGCGCTGCCCAAATGGCCGCGCGACGTCGAGAAGGCGAAGAAGCTGATGGCCGACGCCGGCCATGCCGACGGTTTCGAATTGGATTTGGTGACACGACCCGACCCGATCTGGGAGCTCAACACGACACAGGCGATGGCCGAACAGCTGAAGGACATCGGCATCAAGGCCAACATCAAGTCGCTGCCGAGCGCGCAGTACTGGGAAGTGTGGACCAGCGCGCCCTTCAGCCTGACCGCCTGGGGCCACCGCCCGCTCGCCATCATGACGCTCGGCCTCGCCTACCGCTCCAATGCCGCCTGGAATGAATCGCATTTCTCGAACGCCGAATTCGACAAGCTGCTGACCCAAGCCGAGGGCATCCTCGACCCGAAGGAGCGCAGCAAGGTGATGGAGAAGATCGAGCTGATCATGCAGGACGAGGGCCCGATCGTGCAGCCGTTCTGGCGCATCTTCTCGACCGTCATGGACAAGAAGGTGCAGGGCTTCGAACTGCATCCATCACAGTACATCTTCGCCAAGGATTATGCGGTCGCCTCCGCCTGACCACGCTGCGCCCGGCCGGCGACGAGACGGCCGGGCGTTCCTTTCCACTCGCACCCAGAACGGAAACGTCCGGCTGATGGCAATATTCGTGGCGAAACGGCTGGCGATGATGCTGCTCACCATGGTCGCGGCGTCGTTTCTGGTATTCGCCGTCTGCGAGTTCACCCCGGGCAGCGTCGCGCGCAAATCGCTCGGGCCGTTCGCGACGCAAGAGCAGGTCGATTTCCTGACCAAGAAGCTGAGGGCCGACGATCCGCTGCTGGTGCGCTACGGGCGCTGGGCGGGCGTGCTGCTCGGCATCATTCCGGATCCGCTCCAGGACCCGAGCACCGGGCTCAATTTCAAGGACCCGCGCGGCGCGCAGTATTTCGGCAATTTCGGCTATTCGACACTGAACAAGCTGCCCGTCAACGACGTCATCTGGAACCGGCTCGGCAATACGGCGATCCTGGCCGGGCTGGCCTTCCTGCTGATCGTGCCGCTGTCGATCGTCTTCGGCATCCTGTCCGGCCTGAAGGAAGGCGGCGTGCTCGACCGGCTCCTGTCGGTGATCTGCATCACCTTCACCTCGATCCCGGAATTCGCGTCGGGCGTGTTTCTGGTCACCCTATTCGTCATTCTCTGGCCGGTGCTGCCGGGCACCAGCCCGCTCGATACAGAGGGCGGCTGGTCCGTTCCCTCGCAGCTCGTACTGCCGGTGGCGGTGCTCGTCATCTATGATTTCGGCTATGTCGCGCGCATGATCCGCGTGTCCATGATCGGGGTGATGGAAAAGCCCTTCATCCGCACCGCGGTGCTGAAGGGAATGAGCACACGCCAGGTCGTCATCGGCCATGCCCTGCGAAACGCGATGATCGCCCCGTTCACGGTGCTGCTCCTGCAGATCAACTTCCTGATCAGCGGCGTGGTGGTGACCGAACTCGTCTTCGCCTATCCCGGCTTCGGTCGGCTGCTGCTCGATGCCAGCCTATTCGGCGACATCGCGACCATCGAGGCGGCCACGCTGATCACCGTCGCCATCGCGGTCACGACGCAATTCGTCGGCGATCTCGGTTACATGCTGCTCGATCCACGCATAAGATTGCGATGAGCGCACTGGTCGAGCAGAGAGCGATGGAGGCGACAGCCGTCAAGGCAACGGGCAGGGCACGCCTCAAATGGGCGCGCATCCTGCGCTCGCCTACCGCACTGGTCGGGCTGTTCCTGGTCGGCTTCTGGGTGCTTGCGGCGATCCTCGCACCGGTGCTGCCGCTCTATTCTCCGACCGAGCAGGATGTGATGGCGCTAGCCGACCCGACGCCATCGGCGGCGCATTGGCTCGGCGTCGACATTCTCGGCCGCGATGAGCTGTCTCGCCTGATCTTCGGCGCCCGCACCGTGCTGGTCGTCGCGCCGCTTTCGGTCGCGGTCGCCATGATCGTCGGCATCACGCTCGGCATGATCGCCGGCTATTACGGCGGCTGGATCGATGCCGTGATCAGCCGCCTTTCCGACATCATCCTCGCCTTCCCGGTGCTGGTCCTCTACGTCATCCTGATCGCCAATATCGGGCCATCGATAATCAACATCGTCATCGCCACGACGATCGCCTCGGCGCCAGGAATCGGGCGAATAACGCGCGGGCTGGTACTCGGCCTGAAGGAGCAGGAATACATCGCCGCCGCAAGGCTGCGCGCCGAAAGTACTTTATACATCATGCTTGTCGAGCTGTTGCCCAACTGCCGCGGCATGCTGATCGTCGATGCCTGTCTGCGCATCGGCTACACCATCATCACCATCGGCATTCTCGGCTTCCTTGGCCTTGGCCTGCCGCCGCCCAACCCGGACTGGGGCGGCATGGTCAAGGAAAGCACGACGGTGCTCAACGTCTGGCCGTTGATGTCGGTGCTGCCCTCAATCGCCATCGTCAGCCTGGTTCTGGGTTTCAACCTGTTGGCCGACGGCCTGCGGGAGGCCTGGAAGCCATGACGATGGTCGCCGAGCCGATTTCGACGCAAGGCGAGCGTGCGTCCGAGACGCCGCTCCTCGCTGTCCGAGATCTGCGCATCGAGTTTCGCGGGAAGGCCGAGACGATCGTTGCGGTGCCGAAGCTGTCTTTCGAGGTGAAGCCCGGCGAAAGCTTCGGGCTGGTCGGCGAATCCGGCTGCGGCAAGAGCACCACGGCGATGGCGATCATGGGCTATCTCGGTGCGACAGGCGTCGTCGCCGGCGGCAGTATCCGCTTTGAAGGCGAGGAACTGGTCAACGCACCGGCGCATAAGTTGCGCGCCATACGCGGACGGCGCATCGCCATGGTCTACCAGGACCCGATGAGCGCGCTCAATCCGGTCAAGACGATCGGCGCGCAGCTTGCCGAGGTGCCGATGCTCCATCTCGGCGCAAGTCGCGTCGACGCGCTCGACATGGCAGCTGCCATGCTGAAAGACGTGCGCCTGCCCGATGCCGGCGACATGCTGAAGCGCTATCCACACCAGCTTTCGGGCGGCCAGCAGCAGCGCGTCGTCATCGCCATGGCGCTGCTCGGGCGGCCGTCGCTGCTCCTGCTCGACGAGCCGACCACCGGTCTCGACGTGACGGTGGAGTCGGCGGTGATCGATCTGATCGGCGAGCTGCGCCGTCGCTACGGAACCAGCCTGCTGTTCATCTCGCACAATCTCGGTCTGATCGCCGAAAGCTGCGACCGGGTCGGCATCATGTATTCCGGCGAGCTGGTAGAGGAGGCGCCGACGCGCGAGCTGTTCGGCCGGCCACGCCATCCCTACACGCAAGGGCTGATCGAATGCATTCCCGATATCGGGGACGGCAAGCACAGCCGCACGCTTGCCGCCATTCCGGGCCATATCCCGCTGCCGTCGGAGCGGCCGCGCGGCTGCCTGTTTGGTCCGCGCTGCGCCGGTTTCCGCGCCGGCCTGTGCGACCGGCCCGGCATGACGCTGGAACCAGTCGGCGAGCGGCACGTTGTGCGCTGCGTGCGCTGGCCCGAACTCGAGGTGGCTCATCGCGAGCTTCCGCCGCTATCCGGCGAGAGTGCGGCACCGGCAGCCGAGATCACTTTCTCCGACATCACCAAGTTCTATCACCTCGGTTACCACAAGACGCTGAAGGCCAATGAGGCCGTATCCTTCGAGGCCGGCAAGGCCGAGATCGTCGCGCTGGTCGGCGAATCCGGCTGCGGCAAGTCGACCCTGGCGCGTATCGTCACCGGCCTCGACCGCGCCACTTCGGGCGAAATCCGCATGGCTGGCGAAAACATCGCCGCGATCGAAGCGAGCGCGCGGCCGAAGCCCCTGCTGCAATCGATCCAGATGGTGTTCCAGAATCCGGATTCGACGCTCAATCCGTCGCACAGCGCCGGCTTCTCGATCCGTCGCTCGCTGAAGAAGTTCGGCATCCGCAAGGGCAAGGCGGCCATCGACCAGCGCATGCGCGAGCTGCTGGAGATGGTCCGGCTTTCGCCGGACTTCGCCGCCCGCCGGCCGAGCCAGTTGTCCGGCGGGCAGAAGCAGCGCATCGCCATCGCCCGCGCCTTCGCCTCCGATCCGTCGCTGATCGTCGCCGACGAGCCTGTGTCGGCGCTGGATGTCTCCGTGCAGGCGGCCGTGGTGACGCTGCTGCTCGACATCCAGAAGACCCGGCATGCGACGATGCTGTTCATCAGCCATGACCTGGCGCTGGTGCGCCACGTCGCCGACAAGGTCGTGGTGATGTATCTCGGCAAGGTGATGGAAAAAGGCACCGTCGAGGAGATCTTCGGCGGCGCGACCCATCCGTACACCGAGGCGCTGATCTCGGCGATCCGCAGCACCAAACCGGAAGGGGCAGAGCGCAACCGCATCACGCTGACCGGCGACACGCCGAGCCCCGTCGATGTCCCGCGCGGCTGCCGCTTTGCCAGCCGCTGCCATCGCAAGCTGGGTTCGATCTGCGACAGGGAACCGCCACCGATCCGCAGGATGTCCGCCACGCACGAGATCGCCTGCCACATTCCGGCGGAAGCGCTGGAGAGTCCCAGGCATCCGGACGAGGCGAGCGACCGTTCATGACGAGGCCAGCTTCACTGGGCCGCCTCTGGCGTCAGGCCGAACGGTCGCGCGCCATCCTGTCGATCATGGCGCGCATCTGCCTGGCCGGCACCGGCAGCGCCATGCTGACCACCGCGGTCTCGCTGGCATTGAGCGCGCCGGGAATCGACCCCTCCGAAGCGCAATTGGTGCTGACCGCTTACCCGGTCGGATTTCTCATCGGCTGCCTCGTCGCGCGTCCGCTGGTGTCGCGCGTCGGCCATGAGCGCGCCTTCTTCGCCATAACCGTGCTTGCAAGCCTCGCCGCCGCGGGGTTCGCGCTCACCGATTTCATGCCGGCATGGCTCTGCTTCCGACTGCTCGGCGGCCTTGCCATGGCGGCGATGTTCGTTGTCTGCGAAAGCTGGATCAACCTCTATGCCGACCAGCACAATCGCGGCAGGCTGTTTTCCATCTACATGCTGACGACGGCGGTCGCGGTGCTGTTCGGACAGCTGCTGCTGGAGATCGTCGGCGCGCATTCCCCGCATTTGTTCGCCGTCAGCGCGGCGACGGTGCTCTTGTCGGCGCTTGCACGGTTTGTCTCCAGGCCTTGGCCTGCCCTGCCCGCCGAGCAAACCGAGCCGTCCCTGGCCGATATCCCGGCGCATGACGAACGCTACGGCGTCATCCAGTTGCTGCGTCTCGCTCCGGTAACGGTGGTCAGCATCTTCCAGGCAGGCATCACCAACATGAACATCTTCGTGCTGACGCCAATCTACGGCGCCAAGATCGGACTGTCCGCCGCCGCCACTGTCGGCCTGGTGACGACCGTCAGCATTGCCGGCATGCTGGCGCAGACGCCTATCGGATGGCTGTCCGACCGGTTCGACAGGCGCATCATGCTGCTTGTCCAGGGACTGCTTTCCGTGTCGCTATGCGCCTCTATCGCCTGGCTGGGCAGCGGGCCGCTGCCGCTGCTCTTCCTGCTGTTCTTCCTCTATGGAGCAACCGCGCTCACGGTCTATCCTGTGGCCATAGCCTTCGCCAATTCGCGCATGCACAGCCGGCACATGGTGGCCGCTTCGGGGACGCTGCTTCTGCTCTATTCGGTCGGCAACATCCTGACGCCGGGTCTCGCCGCCGGACTGATGGAGCGTACCGCGCCGCAGGCCATGCTGTTCGTGCTCGGCACAGGCGGCATTCTGGTGGCGGTTGCGGCTTGCATCAATCTGCGGCGGCGCCCGGCCAGTGTAGCGGTTGCGCAGCCGTGCGGAGGCGAGCCGTGAACAGCGCCCTTCCCCACCGTCTGGATGGCAAGTTCGTTCTGATCACGGGCGCCGCGAGCGGCATCGGCGCGGCGATCGCGCGCCGCTGCGCCGACGAGGGAGCCCGTGTCGCCTGCTCGGATCGGGACACGGCATCGACGAAGGCGCTTGCCGCCAGCCTTGGGCCGAATGCTCTGGCTGTCGACTGTGATGTCACCGATCCGGACTCGGTCCAAGATGCTGTCGACGCGACAGCTCAAGCATTCGGCCGGCTGGACGGTCTGGTCCACAACGCCGCGGCTCCCTCGACCGACGGCACCGTCGCCGACCTTGGAGTGGACAAGTGGCGGCTGGAACTCGACGTCAGCCTGACCGGCGCGTTCCTGATCTCCAAATTCGCCGTGCCGCTGATGGCATCGAGCGGCGGCGGGTCGATCGTCTTCATCGGCTCGCAATTCGCGCGCGTCGCCGTCGGCAAGGCGGTGGCCTATTGCGCGGCGAAGGCGGGGCTTGTGCATCTGGCGAAGGCCATGGCCGTCGACCATGCGGATCAGAACATCCGGGTGAACAGCCTGTCACCGGGAGCGGTCGCGACCGCGCGCCTGCTGCAGCGCTGGCCCAGTCTGGAGGCGGCCAACAAGGGTCTACGGCCTGCGCATCTGCTCGGACGAATTGCCGAGCCCGAAGAGATCGCAGCCGCCTGCGCCTTTCTGCTTTCGTCCGACGCTTCCTTCGTCACCGGCACCGACCTCCTGGTGGATGGCGGCTATGCGGTGCGTTGAATCCATTTCCAGCATAGGAGGCTTCAAGACATGACCCTTCTCGTCACAGGCGGCACCGGCTTCGTCATGAGTGTGGTGGCGCGTGCTTGGCTGGACCGCGACCCTGCCGCGCGCGCCGTCATCCTGGATCGCGCCGGCCTCGACGCCGCGGCCGAAAGGCATTTCGCTCCGGTGCGCGACCGGCTCAAAGTGATCAGCGCGGATATCCTCGACCCGGCGGGGTGGTCCGCCGCACTCGACAACGAGCACATCACTGCGATCGTACATGGCGCGACGATCACACCGATTTCGCGCGGCAGCGCCTCGGAGGCCAAGCGCCAGCCGGAGGCCGAGGACCCGGCTCGCATCGTCGATGTCAATCTCATGGGCACAGTGCGCATGCTCGAATGGGCACGCGCTCGGGCCAACGTGAAGCGCTTCATCTATGTCAGCTCGGGAGCCATCTATCGACACAATGGCCCCGACTGGAGCGGCGAGCCGCTGCCGGAGGACGGCTACGTCGCGCCGTTGACGCTTTACGGCATCTCCAAATTCGCCTCCGAGATGGTGACCAACCGCTATGCCGACCTGTTCGGCCTGTCGGCGGTTTCGGTCCGGCTTGCTTCCGTCTACGGCCCGATGGATCGCGCGACCGAGAGCCGCAACTTCCGCCATGTCCCCAACCGTGTTGCGCACATGGCCCTGGCCGGCGAAACGATCCGGCCGAACAGTCTGGAGCCGGTGGGCGACTATCTTGCCTCGACCGATGTCGCTGCCGCGATCCTCGCGCTGCTCGATGCGCCGCGCCTCAATTACCGCCACTACAATATCGGCTCCGGCTCCAGCCAGACCATCGGCGAGATCATCGCCTGGGCAAAGGAGCGCGTTCCGGCGCTGAAGGTTGAGGTGACGCCCGGAGAAGACGCCAATATCGTACAGGACGTGTCGCTGAAAGGCGGCATGTGGGGCGCCTACGACATCGCGAGGATCATGCGTGATACGGCATGGCGGCCGCGCCCGGGCAAGCAGGCGTTTCACGCCTATATGGACTGGATTTCGGCCAACGAGACGAAGTGAGAGGGATTGCCATGACAAGCGCTGCCTCACAACCGGTCCAGCCGCGCGACTTCGTCGGCTATGGACCGAACCCGCCCTATGTCACCTGGCCGGACGGCGCGAAAGTCGCGATCAATCTCGTGCTGAACTACGAGGAAGGGTCGGAGTACAACTGGCTGGATGACGGCCGCAACGACAATTGGGGCGAGTACAACAACCCCGGCCTTTCACCGCATCGCGACCTCGGCACCGAAACGCATTTCGAATATGGCAGCCGCGCCGGCGTCTGGCGGCTGGCTCGGCTGTTCGACCGCTACGATGTGCCGATCACGGTCTCCGCTTGCGCGGTGGCGCTGGAAAAGAATCCCGCCGTCGCCGAATGGATGAATGCGCGCGGCCACGACCTGCTCGGTCACGGGCTGCGCTGGACCGATTATCCCGGCATGCCGCGCGAGGAAGAGGAGCGGCAGTTGCACGAAGCGATCGCGCTTTACGAGAAGGTGCTTGGCCGGCGCCCGCTCGGCTGGAACTGCCGCTCGTTTCCAAGCGTCAACACCCGCGATCTGCTGGTGCGCGAGGGCGGCTTTCTCTACCACTCCGATCCCTGCAACGACGAGCTGCCCTATTTCGTCGACCATGGCGCGGAGAAAATCCTGGTCGTGCCCTATTCCAAGACGCTCAACGACAGCCGCTTCCTCATCGCGCCGGGTTACAGCAATCCACGCGACTTTGCCGAGGATTGCCGCTCGGCCATCGATTACATGCTTTGGGAGGCGGAAGAGACGGGCGGACGGATGCTCAACATCTGCGTGCACGCGCGCTGGATGGGCCAGCCGAACCGGGCGTCCGGCCTGCGCGAGGTGATCGAGCACGTGCAAAAGACGCCGGGGGCGATCTTCATGCGGCGCGCCGACATCGCGCGGTACTGGCTGGACAATCACCGGACGTTTGCCGGCAAGCGTGCCGGCTGAACAGCGGAATGTTCGAAGCCCTCATCACCGGCGCGACGATCGTCAACGCGGAGGGCGAAGCCCGCCGCGACATTGCCATCAACGCCGGCAGGATCGCGGCCCTGATCCAGCCAGGAGACGCGGCCGAAGCGCGGAAGGTGATCGACGCCAGCGGCTGTCTGCTGCTGCCCGGTCTCGTCGATGCGCACGCGCATCTGCGCGAACCGGGACTGACCCACAAGGAAGACTTCTTGTCGGGCACGCATGCGGCTGCGCTCGGCGGCGTGACGACGGTGCTCGACATGCCGACCGACGAGCCCTGGACGGCGACGGCGGACCAGCTCGCCGAGAAGATGTCGATGGCCGAAGGCAAGCTCAACGTCGATGTCGGCTTCCAGGCTGTTGTCAGCGAGAGGCTGGACAGTCTCGAAAGGCTCGCGGCGCTTGCCCCGATGTCGTTCGAGCTTTTCACGGCGGATGTCCCAGAGCCGTTTCTTTTTCCGACGGCGGACACCGTTCTTCACGCGCTGAAGCGGATGAGCTCGCTCAAGACGATCGTCGGCATCTCGCCCGGCGATCAATCGCTGCTCATGGGCAGCGCCGCGCGGCTTCATTCTGGCGACATCGCAGCGTTCCGCGAAAGCCGGCCACCACTGGCCGAGGCCAACGGCATCGCGCGGGCGCTGCTGGCGGCGGCCGAGACCGACGCGCGCGTTCATGTCCGCCAGATCAACTCGGCGCTCGGCGTCGAGACCTGGCGGCGCCTGCGCGATCTCGCCGATGCCAGCGTCGAGACGACACCCCAGAACCTGTTCTTCTGCGCGGACGACTACGAAAAGCAAGGCGCGCGACTGAAGGGATCACCGCCGTTCCGGCCGAGGCAAGATGTGCAGCGGCTTCGCGAGGCTGTAGCGGCCGGGCTGATCGACATCATCGCCACCGATCACGCGCCACACAGCCCTGCCGAGAAGGCCGCCGACTATCCGGCTTTCGCGCACATCCCGGGCGGTATGCCCGGACTGCAGACGCTGCTCTCCGTCATGCTCAAGCTCGTCGACGAAGGCCTGATTGGGCTGCGCGACATCGCGCGCCTGTGCGCGGCCAATCCGGCCGACCGGTTCGGGCTTGGCCGGCGCAAGGGCAGGCTGGCCGTCGGCCACGATGCCGACATCCTCATCATCGACCCGACGCGAACCTTTGCCATCCGCGATGCCGACCAGAAATCAAAGGCCGGCTACACGCCCTTCGACGGCTGGAGCGTTTCAGCCACCTTGCGGCAGGTGTTCCTGCGCGGCGAGGAAATCACGCGTGACGGCGCGCTGGTCAACCCGGGACAAGGCCAAGTGGTGCGGTGGGAAGCTGAGGCAGGCAAGATGGGTCTTCTGGACGGCAAGGTTGCCATTGTCACCGGCGCGAGCTCCGGCATCGGCCGCGCCATCGCGCAACGCTACGCGCAGGACGGCGCGAAGGTGGTGGTCGCCGATACGCGCGAGGAAGCTATCGAAGGCGGCGAAACAACGGTCCGGCTGATCGAAGCGGCTGGCGGTGAGGCGATCTTCATCTCCACGGACATCGCCGATCAGGAGGCCGTCATAACCATGATGCGGCAGGCGGTGGACCGGTTCGGGCGGCTGGATATCCTGGTCAACAACGCCGCGATCTACACCTCGACCAATCTGCTCGAGACCACGCCGGAGCAATGGGCGAAGGTGATCAACGTCAACGTCACCGGCTTCTTCTACTGCTCGCAACAGGCGGTGCTGCAAATGCTCAAGCAGGAGCCGGTCAACGGCGTACGCGGGCGCATCATCAATATCGCCTCGCAGCACGGTATGGTCGCCTGCCCGGGCGATTTCCCCTATCCGGTCAGCAAGGGCGCGATCGTGCAGATGACGCGCCAGATCGCGGTCGATCAGGCCGACGACCTGATCGTCTGCAATGCGATAGCTCCCGGCAAGATCATCACCGGCAAGCCTGGCATCGCCAACGACCCCGATGCGCTCGACTATTCGCGCCGCCGCACGCCATGGCCGCGGCTTGGCGAGCCGAACGATGTCGCCGGCGCGGCGCTTTTCCTGGCCAGCGACCTTGCGACATACGTCACCGGGATCAACCTGATGGTGGACGGCGGCTGGATGGCCGGCTGAGCGGTCATCCCGCGAAAGCAAAGGCCGGCTGCAAAGCGGCCGGCCTCCTTCCTATCCGACGATCACGACGATCGCAGCTACTTATTCGGCACTTCGTAGACCTTGCCGTGCCAAGGTGCTGCATCGATCTGGTCGAGGGCCATCACGTAAAGCTCCTTTTCATCGGGCCCGAAGGCGAAGTTCGGCATGGACGGCGACGGCACCGAAAGCGTGCGCAAGAGCTTGGCGTCCTTGTCCACCACTATGATCTTGCCCGGAGCGTCGAGCGAGCGAGGGCTCTGGCCGATATACATCTCGCCAGCCTTGTCCATCTTGATGCCGTCCGGCCAGATATGCGGCTGGTTCGGGAACAGATCGTCGAGCCGAAGGAAGACGCGACGGTTGCTCAAGCTGTGATCGGCCCCGACGTCGAACTCGATGATGCGGTTGTCCTCGGTTTCGACCAGGTAGAGCATCTTGCCGTCGTTCGACATGACCAGCCCATTGGCATTGTGCAGGTCGCCAGCCACCTTCTTCACGCTGCCGTCCTTGCCGATGTAGTAGGCCGACGCGTCGATCAGCGGACCGCCCTTGCCGGAGCCGGTGAAGTAGATGCCGCCCTCCTTGTCCGGCGCGAAATCATTGGGGCCGCTGAACGGCTTGCCGTCGGTGTCCTTGTCGTAGGCCGGCAGCGTCTTGCCGTCGGCCGAGATGCGGCCGATCGTGTTGTTGTCGTAGCAGGTGACGACGAATTCGCCCGTCGCGGTCGGCAGCACGGCCGAAGGGCCGCAGCCATCCATCTTCCAGAAAATCGCGTTCTTCTTGCCGTCCCAAACGTCCACAGTGCCGCGGCCGTATTCGACGTAGAAGAGCTTGTCCTGGTACCAGATCGGGCCCTCGGCGAACCAAGCGTCGTCATTGATCACCTTGACGTTCGCGGCGTGTGCCGATGCGGTAAGAGCGAGGGCTAACACTGTGCCCAGCAAATGCTGTCTTGTCATGCGCTTCCCCTTTCTTTCGTTGAACTCCAGGCGCTTAGGGCTCGTCGGCGCCGATCTCCTCCTTGCGGCGCGCCACATAGGCGTCCAGCTCCTCGCGGATGGCTGGATCCATAACCGGTTCCTCGTAGTCGCTGAGTGCCTGCTGCCAGAGCTGCGTCGCCCGCTCCAGCGCATCGTGGCCGCCCGCTTCCTGCCAGCTGCCGTAATTTTGCCAATTGGACAGCATCGGCCGGTAGAAGGCGGTCTCGTAGCGCGCCATGGTGTGCTCCGACCCGAAGAAATGTCCGCCGGTCGGCACGGCCTTGATCGCCTCGAAGCCGAGGTCGTCCTCCTCGAACGGCATCGGCCGCAGGAACTCCATCATGTTCTGCAGGATCTCGACGTCGAGGACCAGCTTCTCGTAGGAGGCTGTCAGTCCGCCCTCCAGCCATCCGGCGGCGTGATAGATCAGGTTCGCGCCGCCGAGCACCGCGCCCCAGGTCGCCATCTCGGTCTCATAGGCCGCCTGCAGGTCGACCACATTGGAGGCATTGGCGTTGGAGGTGCGGTAAGGAAGGTTGTAGCGCCGCGCCAGCTGTCCGGCGACGATGTTGGCCTTGGCGTTCTCCGGCGTGCCGAAGGCGGGCGCGCCGGAGCGCATGTCGACATTGGACGTGAAGGCGCCATACATCACCGGCGTGCCGGGATTGACCAGCTGCGTCAGCGTCACGCCGAACAGGGCCTCGGCATTCTGCTGCGCAAGAGCCGCGGCCAGCGTCACGGGGGTCATGGCGCCCATCAGGGTGAAGGGCGTAATCGTCACCGGCTGGCCGTGCTCGGCCATGGCGATCAGGCCTTCGGCCATCGCCTCGTCGAACAGGCGCGGCGAGTTGACGGAAATAATCGTCGTGACCCCCGGCGAATTGCGCAGTGCCTCGATGGTCGTGCCGCGTGCGATCGCCGTCATGGCGATGCTATCCATGGCGCGGCCGCGGCCGATCGCCGAGCAATGGAAGCTCAGATCCGACAGCGTGAGATTGGCGCGATAGGTGTCGAGATGGCGCGAATTCGCCGGCAGCTCCATAGGCGCCACCACCTGGTTGCCGATGATATGGATGGCGTTGAAATGATGCGCGAGGCGGATGAAGTTCTCATAGTCAGCCAGATTGCCCTGTCGGCGGCCGTTGATGCGGTCATGCACATTGGGCGGCCCGGCGACCAGCCCGAACACCAGCGAATTGCCGCCGATGCGGATCTGCTTGTCCGGATTGCGCGAGCTTAGCGAGAAGGACGATGGCGCGTTCCTAAGCGCTTCTCTGACGATACTCTCGTCGATCCGCACCGTGTTCTCGGCCCGATCAACGATGGCGCCCGCGGCCTCGAAGATGCCCAGCACCTTCTCGCCCATGACGCGGATGCCGAGTTCGGACAGGATGCGCATCGAGGTGCGGTGGAGCTTGTCCATCTGCTCCTCGTCGAGGATCTGCATCGGCGCGTAAGGGTTTGTGACGCGCTGCCAGGGCAGTTGCGCAATGCCGCCGCCACTGCGCCCGGCCGCTCTGGTGCGCCGTCCGCCGCTTCGCCTGTCATGCGCTGTCATCGGCTTGTCCTCCTTAATAGCCGCGTCCCGGATCGACGACATTCGCCAAAGGCTCGCCGCGCCGGTAGCGGGTGAGATTCTCGGCAAACATGCGTGCCGACTTCACGTCCCAGCCGTCGTAGACGGACGAGCAATGCGGCGTGACGATCACGTTCTCGTAGTCCCACAGCGGATGCGCCGGCGGCAGCGGCTCGACGGCGAAGACGTCGAGCGCCGCGCCCTTGATCCGGCCACCGTCGAGCGCCGCAAGGAGCGCCGCCTCGTCGACGACGCCGCCGCGGGAAACGTCGATCAGCACCGCCGAAGGCTTCATCGCCGAGAAGGCTTCGCTGCCCACAATGCCACGTGTGCTTTCGAGCAGCGGCACGGCGCACAAGATGAAATCAGCACGGCCCCACAGCCCGGGCAGGTCTGCCATGCCGTGCACCTCATCGATGTGGTCGGTCGGTTTCGGCCTGGCGCGCACACCCAGGGTCGTCATGCCGAAGGCCCGGGCCCGGGCGGCGACCGCCTGCCCCGTCTTGCCGAGCCCAAGGATCAGCAGCGTCTTGCCCTGGATCGGCTCGACCTTGCCGGCCGTCCAACTCCGGCCAGCCTGCTCGCGCGCGAAGGCGCGCAGGCCAAGCGAGAAGGAAAGCATCGCGCCGAAGACATATTCGGCCATCATGTCGGCGGCGACGCCGGCTGAGTTGGTTATCGTCACCTTGGTCGGATTCCAGGGGCGCAGGTGATCCGTGCCGGAGCCGCCGACCGAAACCCAGCGCACGGTCGGGCTCTCGACCAGCGCCGCGCGCGGATAGCGCGATCCCCGGTCGAATTTGATGGTGAACACCACCTCGGCGCCGGTGTCCGCAATCAGGTCGGGAAGCACCTCGTAGCTGTCGCAGCCGAGCACCCTGAGATCGGGATGGGTTTCCGCCAGCGCCGCAATCGGCCCGTCCGGCGCGTCGCTGCTGACGATGATTGTTGGCCGCGCGGACATTTCAGCCCCGCCTCGGACCAGGAATGTGATCGGCAAGAGGACCCAGTGCCTCGAGCAAAGCCTTGCCTGCCTGCGGGCTGGTGTTCTCATGCGGCGCGCGCAGGTTGAGCCAGCGCTGGTCGCCGGAGCGCACGGCAAGTGCCGCTTTCATGCCGCCGATCAGCCCCGCGGTCTGAACCGCCTTTCGAAATTCCTTTATGGCGGCATCGGCGGCCGAGACGTCGCGGCCGGCGCGCGCGCCGTCATAGACGGCGCGGATAGCCTTGGCGTTGAGGTTGACGGAAGCGGAAATGCAACCCGCCGCGCCGGCGGCCAGGCCTTGGGTGAGCTGGCCTTCGGAACTCGGGAAGACGGAGACGTTGGGCGCCGCGGCGATCACGGCCGCGGTGTTGTCCCAGTTCCCGGCACTGTCCTTGTAGGCGACAACGGTTTCGGGAAATGCCGCGTTGAGCCGCGCCGTCAGCGCCGGCGACACCGGCACCCCGGAATTCTGCGGGATGTGATAGAGGATCAGCTTGAGCTTCGGGCTGGCGACTTTCTCGACCAGTTCCGAATAATAGCGTGCCTGCCCGTTATCGCCCGCCGCCGTGTAGAAGAACGAGGGCAGCACCATGACGCCGGCGCAGCCGATTTCCAGGGCATGCCGGCTGAGTTCGAGCGTCTCGGGCAGCGCGGTAACGCCTGTGCCCGGCATCATCTTATCGGCCGGGATGCCGGCCTCGGCCAGCCACTCCAGGGCTTGCATGCGTTCACGCGGCGACAGCGAGAGCGCCTCGCCGGTCGTGCCAAAGGGCGAAAGGTAATGCGCGCCCTGGGCAAGCACCCATTTCGCATGGTTGACCCACAGATCGCGGGCGACGCTGCCGTCTTTGTCGAAGGGCGTCAGGATGGGCGCAATGACGCCTTGCACGCTGTTCATCGATGGTTCTCCCGGGTCGTCGTGTCGCCGTCGGCGAGCTGCGCCGCCGTACTGACTATTTTGATGAATAATGCTGTCGAGGCGATGTCGAAGAAGACGTCGAAGCCTCCCTCGCTGCGCACCAGCACGGCTTCGAGATTCGCGACGCGCGTCTGCGCGATCGCGTCATCGGCAAAACGGCCAGGCCTGAGGTCCAGTGCGCAAAGCCTCGCCATCACCGCTTCTGCCGGCCGGCCGGAGAGCCGCATCCAGCTCCAGCCTTCCTCGCGCCAGGACCAATAGCCGCGCGGGCCCTTCTCGGCCTGCCAGGCAGCGACGAGCTTTGCGACGGCGCCACCGGCGATATCGTCAATCGCCAGGAAATCTTCGCCGCCTAGACGCAGCAGCCTGACGCCGCCCTGCCTGGCGATGCGATTGATGGGCGGCAAGGCGAGACCTTGCGCTTCGAGCCAGGCTGAACTGCCGGGGCCTTTGACGCCGAAGCGCGATCGGGCCGTCAGATCGGTCACTATCAGCTGCCCGTTTGGCAGAACTGCCTCGGCGGCCGAGCCGTTCGGCGACAGGGGAAATGTCCGCATGGCAAGACGGGCCATCGTTACATCTCCTGCCGGACGTTGTGCGGATCGAAGAAGGCGTGACCGACCACCGGCACCTGCACCAATTCGCCGCTGCGACACTTCACCGTGACCTTGCTGCCGGGGGCAGCGTCGTCAATATGGACATAGGCCAGCGCGATTGTGTGGCCAAGCGTTGGCGAGAAGCCAATCGAAGTGATCTGCCCAACCGGGTTGCCGCCGCGCAGCACCAGGCAGGACTCGCCGGGGATATTGTTTGCACCCTCGAAAGAGAGGCCGACGAGCCGGCGCGTTTCGCCAAGCCTCGTCCGCATCTCGATCGACCGCTTGCCGACGAAGAAGGGCTTCTTCTTCGAAACCGCCCAGCCGAAACCGAGCTCGTCGGGCGTGGTCAGCGCGTCGGTATCCTGGCCGATCAGGATATGCCCCTTTTCAAGCCGCAGCATGCGCGAGGCCTCGAGTCCATAGGGGCGCAAGCCATGCGGCTTGCCGGCCTCAGACAAAGCGTCCCACAGCGCGACCGCGTAGCTGGAAGGACAGTGGAGCTCGTAGCTCACCTCGCCCGTGAAGCCGATCCGCATCACACGCACCGGCAGGCCGGCCAGCATGCCTTCGCGCCCGTGGAGATAGGGGAAAGCGTCGCGCGAGAAATCGATGTCGCCATCTAGCGCCTGCAAGACCTCACGCGCCTTCGGGCCGGTGACGTTCATGCCGGAAAATGCTGCCGTGACGTTGAGCACGTCGACCTTCAGCCGCCACTGCGCATTCCAGAACAGCATGTCGGCCTGCACGCGGGCGACGGCGCCGGTCGTCGCGGTGACGTAGAACAGGTCATCGGCGAGACGATAGGCGACGCCGTCATCGATAACCGTGCCCATCTCGTTGAGCATCAGGCAGTAGCGGACGCGGCCGACGCGCTGGTTGGCATGCGCCATCGTGTACATCCGATCGAGGAAGGCGCCGGCGTCAGGACCGCGGATCTCCAGCTTGCCCAAAGTCGACACGTCGAGCATGCCGACGCCGTTGCGGACCGCGGCGATCTCTTCGCGGACCAGACGGTCTATCCGGTCTTCCGGCCCGTAAAAATACGGCCGCCACCAGGCACCGATCGGCTTCATGCGAGCGTTGAGTGCGAGATGGCGCACATGCAGCGCGGTGCGCCGCTCCAACGGCTCGTGATGGCCGGCGAGCACGCCGAGCTTCTCCGGTCCGGTCGGCGGCCGCGCCGTGGTGACGCCCACCTCGCCAACCCCACGCTCCGTCGCTTCGGCGACGATCCGCGCCGTGGCGAGCGCCGAATGGCGGCCCTGGCTAGGCCCCATGCCGACGGTGGAAAAGCGCTTCACCAGTTCGAGTTCGCGATAGCCTTCCTTGACCGCATTCCGCAGGTCCTTGACCTGCAGATCCTCATCGAAATCGACGAAGTCGCGACCTTTTGCGTTGCCGGCGAGCGGTTGTGCCCAGGCAGCTGGCTCGGGCTCGTATTCGTTCTGCACGTCAGGAGGATCGCAGTGGCCGAGCCGCTCCAGAGCCTCGCGCGCGGCGCGGCGGCCGTCGGCCATCGCAGACTGCAACCGCGATTTGCCGGCAACGGCGCCTGCCAGCCGGACGGCCGCGCCCTCCGGCAGACTGAGCGTCATTCGCGCCGTCGCATCGTCATAGCCGACCCTCGCTCCCGCATGGCAGGGCAACTGCCAGGCAGGCACCGAGCCGACGGAGACCGCCACGAGATCGCAGTCGATCCAGCGGCTGCCAATGCGGACTCGCGCGACGTGCTTGTTGCCGCGCGTCCCGGAAGCTTCCTCGATCGGGGCGCCTGCGAGGATCCCTATCCCTCTGGCCCGAAGCTCACCGGCGCGGTCGCCGGCATTTGGCCGAGGATCGACGATCGCGGCCAGTTCGACGCCAGCCTCGACCAGATCCAGCGCGCAGTCGTAGCCATCGTCATTGGCGGCCAGCACGACTGCCCGCCGGCCAGGCTGCACCGCGTAATGGCGGAGCAATCGTTGCACGGCGCCGCCGGCCATGATGCCAGGCAGATCGTTGTTGCGGAACACCGCCGGCTGCTCGATGGCGCCTGTCGCCAGGACAACCCCGCGGGCGCGGGTTCGGTAGAGCCGGTTGCCCTGGATCAGCGGCAGCCAATTGTCCTCATACCAGCCGTTGCAGATGGTGCCGGTCATGATGCGCAGATTGGGGAGCTTGGCTGCCTTGGCTGCCAGACTGAACAATATGCCCGGATCGCAGCGGCGATAGGTCAGCGAACCGCCAATTTCGGGATTGTCGTCGCACAACAGCACGTCGGCGCCGGCTTGTGCGGCCGAGATCGCAGCCGATAGACCCGCCGGCCCCGCGCCGACGACCAGCAGGTCGCAGTGAAGATGCGCCTTGTCGAAACTCAGATGCGGCGCCTTGACGTCGACGATCCCGAGCCCCGCCTTGCGACGGATCATCGGCTCCCAGAAGCGGAGCCAGCTGTCCTGTCTCGGACCCATGAAGGTGCGGTAGTAGAAGCCGACCGGCAGGAAACGTCCAAAGCGGTCGATCACCGCATCGCGGTCGTTTTCCAGCGAGCCGTTGACGTTCTGCGCCATCACCATCATGCCGTCCTGGAGCGGCGTCAGGTCGGCGGGAACATTCGGCTCCGACGGCAATTGCACCAGCGTGTTCGCTTCCGCGCCGGCCATGGTCATGATGCCGCGCGGCCGGTGGTATTTGAACGAGCGCGACAGGACCCACTGGTCCGAGGCCGCCAGCGCGCTGGCGATGCAGTCGCCGGCAAAGCCATGATAAGCCTTGCCTTCGAAGGTGAAGCGGACAGGCCGCGTCCGGTCGAGGCGCGAGCCGTATGGCGTGCCAAGCCGCGTCATGGCCGGCTCCCAGGGGCGTAGGTGCGGATGATCTCGTTGGTGACGACGTCGCGCTCGGCGAGGAAGAAGAAGTTGCTCGGCACGTGCCGCCACCACTCGACCACCACACCTTTTCGATTGTCCGCGCGGAAGAGATGCCTTGCCCACTCTGCGTCGGCGGCAGCGTCCGCATCGGGCGCCTGCCGCAGCGGACCGAAGGACTGGAATTCGTCGATGTTGCGCGGGCCGTTCATGGGGCAGTCAAGCAGCTTCATGGTCAGTGGCTCGCCGCCGTGGCGCCCATTTCGTTGAGCAGTCGGAACTTCTCGAAGCGCTCCAGCGCAAACGGCTTCAGCAGGTCGGGAACCCGGCCCCTGGCGATGGTTTCCGCCAGGCGCTTGCCGGCGACCGCAGTCGCCTTGAAGCCCCAGGTGCCCCAGCCGCAATCGAGCCACAGATTGGCGAGCGGGCTGGCGCCCATGATCGGGCTGTAGTCCGGCGTCATGTCGGTGATGCCGGCCCATTGCCGCAGCAGCCGAACGCCTTGCAGGAAGGGAAAGAGATGCACGGCGCCTTCCGCCAGATGCTCCTTCATGTCCAGCGTCGAGCGGGTCGAATAGAGCTGGTACGGATCCGAGCCGCCACCGATGACGATCTCGCCGCGCGAAGACTGCACCAGATAGGTGTGCAGCGACACGGACGAGACCAGCGTGTGGAGCCAGGGCTTCAGCGGCTGCGTCACCATTGCCTGCAAGGGGTAGCAGCGGATCGGCAGTTCCACGCCGGCCATCATGGCAACATCGTAGTTCATGCCGCCGGCGGCGATGAGCACGGAGCCGCAGGCGACCCGTCCGCGGTTCGTCACCACAGCGCGCACCTGACCGTTCTCGACCTCAAAACCTTGAACTTCGGTGCGCTGGTGGATTTCGGCGCCGCGGCGCGAGGCCTGCGCGGCGAAGCCCCAGGCAACCGCATCGTGGCGGGCCGTGCCGCCGTCGGCATGCCAGAGGCCGCCGAGGATCTCGAGCGCACCGCCGCGATCCATGTTGAGTTCGGGCACCAGCTTCTCGATCTCTTTTGCGTCGATCACCTCGGTGCGCGTGCCCATATGCTTGCCCATCTCGGCGCGCAGATGGAAGGCGCGCAGCGTCGCTTCCGTGTGTGCGAGCGTCAGCTGGCCGCGCTGCGAGAACATGACGTTGAAGTCGAGTTCCTGCGACAGCGCTTCGAAGAGCGAAACGCCTTCCTTGTAGAAGGCGACGCCTTCCTGGGTGATGTAATTGGAGCGGATCGTCGTGGTGTTGCGTGCCGTATTGCCTCCCGCCAGATAGCCTTTTTCGAGCACCGCGATGCTGGCGATACCATGGTATTTCGACAGATAATGCGCGCAGGCCAAACCATGCCCGCCGCCACCGACGATGACCACGTCATAGGACGGCTTCAGCTCAGGCGTCGCGGGAATGTCGCCCGTCACCGGATAGTCGCGGCTAAGCCCGTATTTGAGCAGCCTAAGCGGCATGGCTGCCCTGGCCGCCAGGAGGATCGTAGACGAGAGCGGTCAGCTCGGAAAACCGGCTGTCGGCTTCGGTCAGGCCGAGAATACCGTCCCGGATCGCGGCGGCCCTGGTCGAGCCGAGAACGGGCGAGGCAAACTCCATGTACTTGGCGACGATATCGGCTTCGCTGAACGGGGCTTCGGGGCCGCCGCGTGCGTGGACATCTCCGGACTCCAGCCGCCGGCCGTCAACCGTCTCGATCTGCACGTCGGCCCAGCGCCCGGCGGGGAAACGATCGCTGTGCTTCGCCGCCTCGTTCACCTCGATGCGCTTCAGCATGTCCGCGACGGCGGCATCGCGCAGACCCGAGCCCGAAATGTGCTCCACGCCGATCCGACCATGGAGGATCATCGTGGCCACGGCGAAGGGCAGGCTGTACTGCGCCTTTGATGTCGTGTCCGGCATGCCGGCAAACAGCGTCGCCGCATAGTGGAAGCTGTTGACATGGACTTTGCGTATGTCTTCCGGCCGAAGCCCATGCTGCAGGCAAAGCGCGCGCGTCGCGTCGATCGCGGCATGGGCCCAGCGGCAGACCGGATAGGGTTTTATGTATTGACGGGTCATCTGCCAGAACAGGCCGAGGTCATCCCAATGTGCCGCGACCTCCGGCGCCTCGACCGTGATGGCCGGCGCGCCGGCGAAACCCGCTTCGGCAAGCACGGCGGCCGACAGCCCGACCAGCGCCCCCATGCCTGAGCCGTCGTGAAGCATGGTCGGCGTTGCGATCTCGCGCATCATCTGGCTGCGCGGCCCGTGATACTCGGCGATGCCGAAAGCATGGCGCAGTTGATCGTCGTCAAGCGAAAGCAGGCGGGCCGCGACCGCCGCCACGCCAAGAGAATTCCACGCGCCGGAGGTGTGATAATCGGAGACGGTTGCGTGCAGCGCAATGCCGGCCCGCCCCGCGATCTCATAGCCGACGACGATCGCGGCAAGCGCCTCGGGGCCGGTCAACTCCGGCTTTTCTTCTGCGAGCGCAAGCAGCGCCGGGATAACCGCCACGCCGATGTGCCCCTTGGTCGGCGGGTAACCATCATGGCCGTCGAGATTGTCGGTCTGGGTCGCTGCCGCGAAGGCGGCGCCGGCCATGCTGGCGCGCCTGCCGTCGAAGATCATCCTCGCTGCGTGCCGGTCGGCGCCGGAACCGTAGAGCATAACCGCGGCGTCGCGCGCGATTTGCCCCGCCTGCATCGGGCCGGCGGCGATGGCAATGCCCATCGTGTCGAGGAACTGGAGGGCTGCCGATTTCAGAACGTCGCGCGGGAACGCGCCGGCCAACCTGCGCAGCACGAAGTCGGCAACACGGGCAAATGCGGTGGAAGCAGACTCACCTTCCGCCGTCCGCTGGTCCATGGCGCCACCTTTCGCGTCCCGATCGCTCCAAGATAACTACGAATAATTTGGTCTCATGGGCCAGGCACGTAATTAGTTTGGCGCCATCGCACAAAAAAATCGGGGTCAAGGCGATTGCGGAGGCCAACGAAGCCGGTCTAGTTTTCGCTTCGCCAAGGAGCGATCGCATGAAGCCGCCACCCCCACTGAACTATATCCGCTCGTTCGAGTGTTCGGCGCGGCATCTCAGCTTCACCCTCGCTGCCAGCGAGCTCGGCTACACCCAGGCGGCGGTCAGCAATCATGTGCGGGGGCTGGAACATTATCTTGGCCGGCAGCTCTTCGTGCGCTATCCGCGCAGCCTGAAGCTGACCGAAATGGGCGAGGCCTTCCTGCCTACGCTGCGGCAGGCGCTCGACCAGATCGATCACGCCACGGAGGCGATCGTCGCCTCCTCGCGCAACAGGACGGTCGTCATCTCCTGCCCGATGAGCCTGGCCGAAAACTGGCTGGCCGGCTGCATGGCGGCGTTCCGGCAAATCCATCCGGAGATCGAGGTCGTTCTGCACGGCACGATCTGGGAAGACCTCAGCGAGCAGATCGCCGACATCACCATCTCGACCCGCCGCTTCGACGACCGCCCGCCGAGTGGCGTTCCGCTGTGGAACGACCAGCTCGCCATCCTCTGCGCACCCGGCCTGCTGTCCGGCCCGAAAGGGCTGCGCTCGCCGCGCGATATCCTCAACGTCGACTGGATCTTCGTCCATGGCCGCCAAGAATATTGGCAATGCATGGGCGACGCGCTGCAGATCGACATTTCGGATTATGAGAAAGGCATCACCACGAACGCCTCGAACATTGCGCTGGAACTGGCGGCAATGGGCGCGGGCTGCGTCGCCACGCAATATTCGCTGGCGAGAACCTATATCAGCCGCGGGCTTCTGGTGGAGCCTTTCCCCGTGCGAGCCGCCAGTCCATGGACCTATTATCTTTCGGAGAGCCAGCTTTCGAAAGGCAGCGTGGTGAGGACCGTCAGAGGGTGGATCATGGAACGAGCCAACGCCCATGTAGAAACCGTTTAGGCTGACGGCTCGGCAGCCATCCGTCCGGGGGAAGGAAGCAATCCGAAGACAACTATCCGAGGGTCTGACTTGCTAAGGCATAGGTCTTCGGCCTAGCCGAGCCGCCGTCGGAAAAATCGGCGAGGCATTTGCCCTTCGACATGGTCAGCACCGTGTCGAAGACCGGCATTCCGCTGTGCGACAGGAAGGCGGCGAACTCGCCATTGTCCATGTGCGTGTCGATCCTGAGGAAATATCCCGAATGGTCGGCCACGTGCGGCCTGACGACCACCAGGGCGTCGGGGTCGCTTCCCGCCACCACCGGCCCTATGACATGGCCCCGTCCGAACGGTCGGCAGAGGGCAAAAGCGGTCAGCTTGTTCCCGTCGAAAAGCCCATAGCCGGCCGATTGCCCGAAGAGCTTTTCAACGAGCGCTGTGCGCCTCACGCCAAATCCCGCCGCGTCCAGCTCGATCGCTGCCGCAATATCGCCCGCGTCCAACGTCCGGACGCTACCGTGCGCCTCCGTCGGCCGGCCCGCTGTCGGCACGCGGGCGATGCCCTGGCATTGATAGACGGTCTTCTCCGGCTGGAAATCGAGGGAGAGATAAAGCCGCCGCGCAGCACGGGTTGCATTGAGGCGCAGATCGCGCCCGGGGATCCTGTCGAAGATCCGCTTCATCAGCCATTGCGCCGCCCCCTGCGTCTGAAGCCGCGGCGAGGTGATGACCATCCCCAAGGTGGCGAAATTGGCGCCGTGCGGGAACCACATGGCCGAACCGAGAACCCGGCCGATCTCATCGAGCGCCACGAAGCCTTGGCCCGATTCACGCAGGAATTGCCAATCCTCGGCGCGATGCGGCCATCCCACCGACAGGGAGAGCGCGTGCAACCTCTCCAGGTCGACATCTTGGACGTCGCCGATACGCATGGAGAAGGCATCGATTTTCAAGCTCTCGGACGGCTTCACTTCCATGGCCCTGAAAGAACCCTCAAAAATAAAGAACCCTCAAAAATCAACGGGCGAGCAGCGCTGCCCCGTGCCCGCCAACGCTAGACAAGCAAACCCCACAGGATTTGCTCGAAAGCCGTGCACCAACGCAAGATTCAACTGAAACACTTCCGCTTTCGGCATGCAATCGCGTGGGAACGCACCCATCCTCTGCGGAAATTCGCCAGCATGCGGCATCGATGCCGGCGAACCCTAACGCCTTGAGGGCTGGAATGGCCGTCTTCGACATCCTCGACCGTCTCGTCGCCTTTCCGTCGGTCGCCGGCAAGCCGAACGGCGACATTGCCGGCTGGATCGAGGCTCATCTCACCGAACAAGGCGCGAAGGTCAGCCTGCTCCCAGGGCCAGAGGGCGACCGTTTCAATCTTTTCGCCACCATCGGCCCCGCCGAGGTTCCGGGCTACATCCTATCCGGTCATATGGACGTCGTCCCCGCCGGCGAGCCGCAATGGAGTTCGGCCCCTTTTTCGCTGCGCCGCGAGAGCGAACGGCTCTACGGACGCGGCACCACCGACATGAAGGGGTTTCTCGCCGCCGCGCTCGCCGCTGTGCCTGCGCTTGTGCGGCTGCGCCTCGCCAGACCGATCCACCTCGCCTTCTCCTATGACGAGGAGATCGGGTGCCGGGGCGTGCCGCATTTGATCGCCGGGCTGCCCGAGCTTTGCGCCAAGCCGCTCGGCGTCATCGTCGGCGAGCCGAGCGGCATGCGCGCCGTGCGCGGCCACAAGGGCAAGGCGGCCGCCCGCGTGATCATCAGCGGCCGCTCCGGCCACTCCTCGCGACCGGATCTTGGGCTTAACGCCATCCATGCGATGTCCGGTGTGCTGAGCGCCGCCGTGAGTGAAGCGGAGCGGCTGATGCATGGCCCGTCCGACCCAACCTTCGAGCCGGCCTATTCCTCGCTGCAGGCCGGTGTGATCGCAGGCGGCCAGTCGGTCAACATCATCCCCGACAGCTGCACGCTCGACTTGGAGGCGCGCGCAATACCGGACATCGACCCGGCCGGCTTGCTCACGCCGGTCAAGACGCGGGCTGAAGCCCTTGCCGCTCGAGGCTATGTTGTTGAATGGAAGCCGATCAGCGCCTATCCGGCGCTGTCGCTGCCGCAAGACTCGGCTCTGGCGGGGCTGCTGCGCGAATTGACCGGCGAAGCACCTTTAGCCGCCGTCAGCTACGGGACGGAGGCCGGCCTTTACCAAGGCTCCGGGCTCGATGCGATCATCTGCGGCCCCGGCGATATCGGTCGCGCCCACAAGCCGGACGAATATATTCTCGCCAGCGAGCTCGCCGCCTGCCAGCAGATGATCGAGGCGCTTGGCGCGCGATGCGCGGCCTGAAGGAGCAGCCGGAATGACATTCCTCTTCAATTCCGACGCGCGGCGTGGCGCGATCTTCGCCGAGGCCTTCGCGAAGGAGTTGCCGGACCTCCCCTTCACGATCGATGCCGCTACTGTCAATCCCGACGCAGTGCGCTACCTGATCACCTGGACGGTGCCGGAGAACCTCGACCGCTACACCAACCTCGAAATCCTGTTCTCCATCGGCGCCGGCGTCGATCAGTTCCGCTTCGACGCGGTGCCCGCGCCGGTGAAGATCGTGCGCATGGTCGAGGAAGGCATCGTGCGCATGATGCAGGAGTATGTGACGCTCGCCGTGCTCGCGCTCCACCGCAACCTGCCGGCCTATCTGGCGCAGCAGCGCGCCGGAGAATGGTGCGACATCCCTCAGCCTCAGGCCGCGTCGCGCCGGATCGGCGTGCTCGGCCTCGGACAGCTTGGCCAAGCCGTCCTCGACCGGCTGAAACCTTTCGGCTTCCAGCTCTCCGGATGGAGCCGCTCCCCGCGGCGGCTCGAAGGGGTGACCTGTTATCATGGCGAGCTTGGGCTGGAGCAGATGCTGGCGGCCAGTGACATACTGATCTGCCTGCTGCCACTGACCGAGGAGACGCGCGGATTTCTGAACGCCGGCCTGTTCGCGAAACTGCCTGACGGGGCGGCTCTCGTTCATACGGGTCGAGGCCCGCAGCTCGATCACGAAGCGCTTGTCGCCGCGCTCGACAGCGGCCATTTGTCGTCGGCGATGATCGACGTGACCGATCCCGAACCGCTGCCCGCGGGACATCCGTTCTGGTCGCATCCGAAGATCATCCTCACTCCGCACATAGCCAGCGTGACCCAACCCGCGACCGCCGCCCAGGCCGTCATCGACAACATCAAGCGCCACCGCGCCGGGCTCGATCCCATCGGGCTCGTCGACCGGTCGCGCGGTTATTGAAACTCAACTGGAAAGGCCATCCTTTGTCCCTGCTCAAGTCCATCGATATCAACCCGAGCTTTTCGCCCCGCGAATCGACCGCGCTGCCGGAGCGGCTCATTGCCGGCAATCCCGCCTTCAAAACCTGGGCGCAGGACGTGGCCAAGGACGACCTTGTCCATACCGGCGTCTGGGAGGCCACGCCCGGCGAAACGCGCTCGATCAAGGGGGAAACCTTCGAGTTCTGCCATATCCTCGCCGGCGTGGTCGAAATCAGGCCCGACGCCGGCGAAACGGTGACCTACCGGGCCGGCGACAGCTTCGTCATGAAGCCGGGCTTCACGGGTGTTTGGAAGACCATCGAGACCGTGCGCAAGATCTACGTCACAGTGGGCTAGCGAGCGCCCGCGCAGGCCCTGACCGCCGCGGAAGATTTTGCCGTCTCTTGTCCCCAGCACGCAACATTCGTCGGTGGCGGATCGCCGAACAGCGCATGCTGCGTGTCGGCACGGGCTAGGCTGAGGCCGATGCTGCCGAGTGGTTGCCCATGAGCCTGAGCTTCGATCCCGATACAATCTCGCTTCCCGTCGGCCACTTCATCGATGGGGAGCTGATTTCGGCCGAGGGTGCGATCGAGATGCGCCGTCCGTCCGACGGCAAGTCCTATGCCGCCTGCCCCGTGGCCGGTGCGGACTTGGTGGACCGGGCGGTGGAAAGTGCCAAAGCGGCGCTGAAAGCCAGCAACTGGGGCGGCGTCCGGCCGCGCGAGCGCACCAGGGCGCTCCACGCCTGGGCCGATCTGATGGAAGCGGAAGCCGAAACGCTCGCCAGGATCGAGGCGCTGTCCTCGACCCGGCCCGTGGGCCAGCTCGCCGCCGGCGACATCGCCGTGACCGCCGAGCAGATCCGCTTCTTTGCCGAGTTCGCCGATAAGGAAGGCAGCGAACTGGCGCCGACCGACGACGCCAGTTTCGGCATGATCATGAGCGAACCCTATGGCGTCGTGGCCGCGATCACGCCCTGGAATTTTCCGATCTCGATGGCCGGCTGGAAGCTCGGTCCGGCGTTGGCCGCGGGCAATGCAGTCGTGCTGAAGCCGTCCGAAATGACGCCGTTCTCGACCGTCTATTTGGCGCAGCTCGCCGTCAGAGCCGGCCTGCCGGCAGGACTTATCAACGTGGTGCTCGGCGACGGCCCCACGACCGGCACGGCGTTGACCGGCCATCCCGAGATCGCCAAGGTCAGCTTCACCGGTTCAACCCGCGCCGGCTCGGCGATCATGGAGAACGTCGCCCGCACCGGCGTCAAGCCGATGACGCTGGAGCTCGGAGGCAAGAGCCCGCAGCTCGTCTTTGCCGATGCCGATCTCGACAAGGCGGCGGCAGCAATCGCCGGCAGCGTCACCTTCAATGCCGGCCAGGCCTGCGTGGCCGGCACGCGCCTGATCGTCGAGAAGAGTGTGGCCGGCAGGCTGACGGCCTCGATCCTGGAAAAGATGAAGGCGGTGAGGCCCGGCCCGACCTGGGACGAGACCACGCAGTATTCGCCGATCATCTCGGAACGGCAGCGGGGACGTGTCGACGCCATCGTGCGGGCCGCGCTCGAGGCCGGCGGCGAATGCCTGACGGGTGGCTCTTTTATGGACAGCCCCGGCTATTTCTACGAACCGACGCTGATCGCCAATGTCGACCAGGTCAATCCGGCGATCGTCGAGGAAATCTTCGGCCCGGTCCTGACGGTCCAGACCTTCGAGACCGAAGACGAGGCGCTGGCGCTGTCCAGCCATCCGACCTACGGACTGGCTTCCGGCCTGTTCACCGCCGATCTGTCTCGCACAATCCGTCTCGCGCGCAAGCTGGAAGCGGGCACCGTGTGGGTCAACCGCTACAGCCGCTCGCGCGACCACATCCTGCCGACCGGTGGCTACAAGCGCTCCGGCATCGGCAAGGACCTTGGCCGCGAGGCCTATCTCGCCAACCGCAGGACCAAGAGCGTCCTGATCAGCCTGTGAAGAGATGCCAATGAAAACCCACTCGATCGCCCTGATCCCCGGTGATGGCATCGGTCGCGATGTGACCGCCGCCGCCTGGACGGTGCTGGAAACCGTGGCCAAGCACTCCGGCTTTGCCCTGACTGGGACCGAGTTTCCATGGTCCTGTCGTTTCTTCAAGGAAACCGGCCGCATGATGCCCGAGGACGGCATCGAGACATTGCGCCGCTTCGACGCCATCCTGCTCGGGGCCGTCGGCTGGCCGACGCAGGTGCCTGATTCCGTTTCTCTCCACGGGCTGCTGCTGCCGATCCGCAAGGCATTCGTGCAATACGCCAATATCCGGCCGCACCGGCTGCTGCCGGGTGTGAGGGGGCCGCTGCGGGCCGAGAGCTTCGATATTCTGTGCATCCGCGAAAACACCGAAGGCGAATATTCCGGCGCCGGCGGGCGTGTGCATCAAGGCACGCTGGACGAGGTCGCGGTGGAAACCTCGATCTTCACCCGGGCCGGGGTCGAGCGCATCCTGCGCTTCGGCTTCGAGCAGGCACGGGCGCGGCGTGGCAGGCTGGCTTCCGTCACCAAGTCCAACGCGCAGAAATATTCAATGGTGTTCTGGGACGAGATCACGCGCAAGCTGGCCGCCGACTATCCGGACGTCGACGTGACCAGCTATCACGTCGACGCGCTCGCTGCGCGCGTGATCATGGATCCGCAGAGCCTCGACGTGGTCGTCGCTTCCAATCTCTTCGGCGACATACTGACGGATATCGGCGCGGCGATCCAGGGCGGGCTCGGCTACGCGGCTTCCGCCAACATCAACCCCGACCGCTCGGCGCCGTCCATGTTCGAGCCGGTGCACGGCTCCGCGCCCGACATCGCCCACCTCGGCATCGCCAACCCGATCGCCGCCATATGGTCGGGCGCAATGATGCTCGATCATCTGGGCGAAAAGGACGCAGCCGGCCGCGTCATGAACGCGATCGAAGCGACAACGGCGCGAGGGGTGGGAACCACGGCCGGCAAAGATCGCACGGACGCCATCACATCCGCCGTTGTCGCGGCGCTCACCTGATTTGCGAGGTCGTTTTCGATGAAAAGCCTGAAAGACAAAACTCTCTTCCGCGAGGCCGGCCTGATCGGCGGCAGATGGGTCGCGGCAGGTTCCGGCAGAACGGTCGATGTGATCGATCCGGCAACACAGATATCGATCGGCACGGTGCCCGACATGGCCGGCCCGGAGGCCCGCGCGGCCATAGAGGCCGCGGCTTCCGCCTATCGGGATTGGAAAAAGAAGACCCATGCCGAACGCGCCGCCCTGCTGGAGGCCTGGCATGGTCTGATGCTTAAGCATCTGGACGATCTCGCACTGATCCTGACCACGGAACAGGGCAAGCCGCTGGACGAGGCCAAAGGCGAGATCCGCTACGGCGCATCCTTCGTCAAATGGTTCGCCGAGGAGGCGCGCCGGATCAATGGCCACACCATCCCCTCGCCTACATCAGACCGCCGCATCATCGTCCTGAAGGAACCCGTCGGCGTGTGCGGCATCATCACGCCTTGGAACTTTCCCAATGCGATGATCACCCGCAAGGTCGCGCCGGCGCTGGCCGCCGGCTGCACGGTGGTGATCAAGCCCTCCGAGTTCACGCCCTATTCGGCGTTGGCGCTCGGCGTGCTCGCCGAACGCGCGGGTATTCCCGCCGGCGTCATCAACATCGTCACCGGCATGCCGGCCGAGATCGGCAACGAGATCATGGCGAATGAGACCGTGCGCAAGATCTCCTTCACCGGTTCGACCAGGGTCGGCTCGCTGCTGATGCGCGGAGCGGCCGACAGCGTGAAAAGGCTCAGCCTCGAGCTCGGCGGCAACGCGCCCTTCATCGTCTTCGACGACGCCGACCTCGATCTCGCGGTCGAGGGGGCGCTGGCGTCGAAGTTCCGCAATGGCGGCCAGACCTGCGTGTGCGCCAACCGCATTCTCGTCCAGGCCGGAGTTTATGACGCCTTCTCCGCCAAGCTCAGCGCCCGCGTCAATGCGTTGACGGTGGGACCGGGCACGCAGCCCGGCGTCGCCATCGGGCCGATGATCAACATGGCGGCGGTCGAGAAAATCAATCGGCACGTCGAGGATGCACTTGCCAAAGGCGCGACGATCGTCACCGAGAAGCCGGTGCTGCCGGAGGGTCCTCAATATGTCGCGCCGCTGGTGCTGGCCGGTGCGACAAACGAAATGGAACTCGCCAGCGAGGAGACTTTCGGTCCGGTCGCACCGCTTTTCCGTTTCGAGACGGAAGAGGAAGCGGTCGCGCTTGCCAACGGCACACCTTACGGGCTTGCCTCCTACTTTTACACCGAGAACCTGAAGCGCGCCTGGCGCGTCGGCGAGGCGCTGGAGTTCGGCATGGTGGGTCTGAACACCGGCTCGGTTTCGATGGAGATAGCCCCCTTTGGCGGCGTCAAGCAGTCCGGCCTCGGGCGCGAGGGCGCGCAGGCCGGCATCGAGGAATATCTGGAACTGAAGAGCTTCCACATGGGCGGGCTGGGTTAAACCCCAGCCCCGATCACTGGATCCGGTCGAGCGCCTTGTAGTAGAGACCGACCATCGGCAGGAACCAGGGCTTGCCGGAATAGCCGGGAATGGCAGGCCACTCGAGCCCCTTCATCGGATTGCGGTCCGCACGACCAAGCATGGCATCGGCCATGATCATGCCGAGATGGGTGGAAAGCTGCGCGCCGTGGCCGGAATAGCCCATCGCGTACCAGACCCCGTCATGGTAGCCGGCCCGCGGGAAGCGGTCCTTGGTCATGTCGACCAGCCCGCCCCAACAATAATCGATCTCGACCCTGGCGAGCTGCGGGAAGATCGCCGCGAGGCTCGCCCGCAATATCTGTCCGCTCTTGGCATCGGAGCGCTGGTCCGATGTCGCCGAAAAGCGTGCGCGGCCGCCGAAGATCAGGCGCTTGTCCGGCGCAAGCCGGAAGTAGTTGCCGATGTTCATCGAGGTCACGCATGTCCGGTTGCCGGGCATGGTCGCGGCGATCTCGGCGTCGCTCAGCGGTCGCGTGGCGATGATGAAGCTGCCGACGGAAATGATCCTGCGGCGAAAATAGCCGAAATTCGGCGTGGTGTAGGCGCCGGTCGCCACCAGCACATTGTCGGCGCTGATGCGGCCGCGGGAGGTGGTCAGCTGATGGCGCGTGCCCGACTGCCTATGATCCGTCACCGCCGCATTCTCGTGGATGACGGTGCCATGGCGAACCGCGGCCGTCGCCAGCCCGGCCACGTAGCGGCCCATATGCATCATGGCGCTCTTCTTCGACAGCATCGCGCCATGGAAGGGCGAGCCGATCTCGGATTTGAGATCGTTCGGCGACAGCAGCGCCGTATCCGGATCCACCTCGGCATGGACGGCCTCGAAGTTACGGGCGATCGCTTCGAAATGCTGCGGCTTGGAGGCGAGCTTCAGCTTGCCGGCGCGGCGGAAGTTGCAGTCGATGCCCTCCTCGGCGACCAGCGCCTCGATGGTGTCGACGGAATCGTCCAGCGCCCGGTAGAGCGCGATCGCGCGCTCCTTGCCGAGTTCCGCCTTGGCCGAAAGGTAGCTGTGGGCGAGGCCGTTGTTCAGGTGCCCGCCATTGCGTCCGGACGCGCCCCAGCCGACCCGCTCCGCCTCCAGCACCGCCACCTTGGCGCCGGCCTTCGCCAGTTGGCGGGCGGCGGCGAGGCCGGTGAAGCCGCCGCCGATGATGGCGGCGTCGTAGTGTCCCTCGACCGGGCCGTGCGCCCCGCCGGAAAAAACTGGAGCGGTGTCGTGCCAGTAGGAGACCAGCTTCATTTGCAATCCGTCAGTTTCAAAGCCCGACCACGCCCGGAAGACCGGAAATGTCGGCGATCTCGACATAGCCGTAATAGGGGTTGGCCGGCTCGTGGCCGCGATTGACCCAGACCTTGTTCTTGATCCCGAGATCATGCGCCGACATCAGGTCGTAGCGGAACGAGGACGAGCAGTGAAGAACATCCTCCGGGCCACAGCCCAGCCTATCGAACATATATTCGAAAGCCTTGAAGCGTGGCTTGTAGGCCTGCGCCTGTTCGGCCGTGTAGACGGCATGGAATGGCGCGCCGAGCTTCTCGACATTGGACATGATCTGCGCGTTCATGGCGTTGGAGAGGATGACCAGCGGAATCTCCTTGGCAACCTTCGCCAGCCCGGCTGGAACGTCCGCGTGTGGCCCCCAGGTCGGGACACGCTCATAGACCATCGTCGCGTCGTCCGGGCTGAAGGAGACGCCGTTGCGCTTGCAGGCGCGCTCGAGCGCGTTGTGGACGACGTCGGCATAGGGCTTCCAGTCGCCCAGGATCTCGTCGAGCCGGTAAGCCGCGAAGTTCTTGATGAACGCCTGCATGCGCGGCTCGTCGAGTCGGCTGCCATAGAGGTCACGCGCCGCCTCCGCCATCTGGAAATTGGTCAACGTGCCGTAGCAGTCGAAGGTGATGTATTTGGGCCTGAAAGAAGCCATATCCGTCGATCTCCGGTGGAAGCACATCCGTGTTGGGACGTCTTTCATCATAAGCCGGCAGGAAGCGACCCACCTGACCGAAAAGCGGCTGCCGAAAGCAGAAAGTTCCGTATCCGCGGTTCCGTTTGGCACGCTGTAGCATCTTGAGCGTCGAAGGATGCCGCTGGTCGAGGCGCTAAAACGCATCCAGTTCCATAGGGGCCAGCACAAGATGCGGCGCACCCCCTCAGCAACGGCGCATGATACCGCCGAAGTCGAGACCTTCAGACGATCTGCGGCGCACCGATGATCGAGACTTGGGGTCAGACTGAAAGGTGCGTCATGCAGCAAGGCGAGATCGAACTCCAGGACTTCGGGCCGGATCATATCGAGGGTGCAGTCGCGCTATCTCGGCAGGAGAATTGGCCGCATCGCCCGCAGGATTGGCAGATGGCGCTGCAGCTTTCGAGCGGCGCGGTTGCGCTCGACGACCAGGGCCGGGTCGCTGGGACAATCCTGGTAACGCCTTACGGCGCCGATTGCGCCATGATCAACATGGTGATCGTCGACAGGAACGCGCGAGGCAAAGGGCTCGGGCGCCGGCTCATGGAACAGGCCTTCGCCCTTGCCGGCGATCGTCCGCTGCGGCTCGTCGCCACGACCGACGGCATGCCTCTTTATGAGAAGCTTGGCTTCGTGCCCTCGGGCACGATTCTTCAGCATCAGGGCCAGGTGGCAGCGCTTGAGGCTCCCGGCGCTGTGGAATCCGCGGGCGCGCACGATCTGCCGGAAATCAAGGCCCTGGATCGTGACGCCTACGGCGCCGACCGTGAAGCTTTGATCGATGCGCTGGCCGAGCGGGGTGAATTCGCAGTCATCCGCCGCAGTGGCGTCATCGCGGCCTATGCCGCAATTCGCCCGTTCGGACGCGGCGAGGTGATCGGCCCCGTCATCGCGGAAAATGCCGACGACGCCAAGGCCCTGATCAGCTTCTTCGCCGCGTCTCGCCCTGGCGCCTTCCTGCGCGTTGATACCGAAAGCAGAAACGGCATCGCCGGCTGGCTCGGAGAAATCGGCCTAGCCCATGTCGGTGGCGGCGTCGCAATGGACCGTCCGGCCAAGAATGGGGCCGAACAGGCCAGGCCAAAAGTTTACGCCCTCGCCAACCAGGCGCTCGGATAGTCCGGAGGACAACAATGCTCGCCAATTCCCTGATCGAACTCGACCGCGCCCATCTCATCCATCCGGTCGCCTCATATCGCGGCCATGAGGCGCTCGGCGTGCGGGTGCTGAAATCGGCGAAGGGCGCTACCGTGACCGATGCGTCCGGCCGGCAACTTCTCGACGGTTTCGCCGGACTGTGGTGCGTTAATGCCGGCTACGGTCACGACAGCATCGTTGAGGCGGCGGCCCGGCAGATGCGCGAGTTGCCCTACGCCACCGCCTATTTCGATCTCGGCTCGGAGCCCGCCATCCGGCTCGCCTCGGAGCTGGCCGACCGGGCGCCGGGGGATCTCAATCACGTCTATTTCACGCTGGGGGGATCGGACGCGGTCGACAGCACGATCCGGTTCGTCCGCTACTACTGGAATGCCAGAGGCGAGCCTGAACGCGACCAGTTCATTTCCATTGAGCAGGGTTATCACGGATCGTCGGTGGTCGGCGCGGGCCTGACCGCCCTGCCCGCCTTTCATGCCGGTTTCGGCATTCCGTTCGAATGGCAGCACAAGATCCCCTCGCCCTATCCCTATCGCAATCCGGTTGGCGATGACCCGAACGCGATCATCGCCGCATCGCTCGCCGCGCTGAAGGCGAAGATCGAGGAGATCGGGCCGGAGCGGGTCGCCGCCTTCTACGCCGAGCCGATCCAGGGCTCGGGTGGCGTTATCGTCCCGCCGAAAGGCTGGATCAAGGCGATGCGCGAACTTTGCCGTGAATACGGCATCCTGTTCATCGCCGACGAGGTGATCACCGGTTTCGGCCGCACCGGCCCCCTGTTTGCCTGCACGGAGGAGGATATCGTTCCCGACTTCATGACCACCGCGAAGGGCCTGACCTCGGGCTATGTGCCAATGGGCGCCGTCTTCATGGCCGATCATGTCTATAACGTCATCGCCGATGGCGCAGGCGCCTCGGCGGTCGGCCACGGCTACACCTATTCCGCCCATCCGGTCAGCGCCGCCGTCGCGCTCGAGGTGCTGAAGCTCTATGAGGAAGGCCTTCTGGAGAACGGCGCCAGGGCCGGCGCGCGCTTGATGGCGGGCTTGTCTGCCTTGAGCGATCACCCACTGGTCGGCGATGTGCGGGGTCGCGGCATGCTCGCCGCCATCGAGTTGGTGGTCGACAAAAAGAAGAAAACGCCGCTTCCAGCCTCGGCCATGCCGGCGCGGCGCGTCTTCGACAGGGCGTGGGACAATGGCCTGATCATCCGCGCCTTCGCGCATGGGGTTCTCGGCTATGCTCCGCCGCTCTGCTGCACCGACGGCGACATCGATGCGATCATCGAGCGCACGCGCCGGACGCTGGACCAGACGCTGGACGACGCCGATGTCCGCCGGGCGCTTGAATGAAGGGCGACGCATTTTTCGCATCTCGAAATATCGCCGCGGCAGACGATTTCGCAATTTTGTGCCGCTACCTCGCGCCTTTTCGGCGAATCCAGCGCGGGGGAAGTGCCAGACTGCTTTTTAAGACAAGGCCAGAAAGCCCGGATTTCCGGGCTTTTAAAAAAGGCCGACGCCCCGGACAGCACGGAATTTTGTTCTGTTCAGCATCAGTAATTCGGCCGCGCGCAGAGGAGAGCCAGTCTTGCCCAGGGGCTTTAGCGAATTCAAATACATGACCTTCGATGTGGTCGGCACGCTGATCGACTTCGAAGGCGGCATAACGACCTGCCTGGCCGGGATCGCTGCGGAGGCCGGTGTCTCAATCGACGGCGAAGAAGCGCTGGCCCTTTACCGGCAGGCCCGCTACATGCCCGATGCGAATCTGTTCCCCGACGATCTCGCGCGTGTCTACACGGTCATCGCACCGCGGCTCGGCCTGCCGGCCGAGGAGAAATACGGCGCCCGCCTGCGGGATTCGGCCAGCGTCTGGCAGGGCTTCTCCGACAGCAGGGCGGCGCTGGCCGACCTTGCGACGTCTCATAAGCTGATTGCCATGACCAATGCCCGGCGCTGGGCTCTCGACCATTTCGAGAAGCAGCTCGGATCGCCCTTTTTTGCCACCTTCACTGCCGACGATACCGGCACGGAAAAACCGGATCCCGCCTTTTTCCAGAAGGTCTTCGATTTCGTGGCGTCGCGCGGCGACAGCAAGGACGACATCCTGCACGTCGCGCAAAGCCAGCATCACGACATCGGCATATCCCGGGCGCTCGGCATGACCAACTGCTGGATCGAGCGCCGTCATGCCCAGAAGGGCTATGGCGGCACGATCGAGCCCGAGCGCTTCACCGTGCCGGACTACCACTTCACCTCGATGGCCGCGTTTGCGGCGGCCGTGCGGGAGAGCATGAAAGAACGAACCTGAACCCGAGCCCGGAAAAGCCGCAGCAAGACGCGCGTCCTGACCAACCAACGAAAGGGGAATGACATGACCGACAAGATCACCAACTGGACCGGAGCAGACGATGCGATGGTCGAAAACGCCATCCGGCGAGGCGCGAGCCGCCGCGAACTCCTCAAGATGCTGCTGGCGGGCGGCGCCGCGGTTGCCGCGGGCGGCGTTGTGCTTGGCCGTGCCACGCAGGCCGTCGCCGCCACGCCGGTCTCCGGCGGAAACTTCAAGGCGGCCGGCTGGTCGTCATCGACGGCCGACACGCTCGATCCGGCAAAGGCATCGCTCTCCACCGACTATGTCCGGTGTTGCTCGCTCTATAACCGTCTGACCTTCCTCGACAAGGATGGCAAGACGCAGATGGAACTGGCCGAAAGCATCGACAGCAAGGACGCAAAGACCTGGACGGTGAAGCTGCGCAAGGGCGTCACCTTCCACGACGGCAAGGACCTGACGGCTGACGACGTCGTCTTTTCGCTCAAGCGCCATCTCGACAAGTCGGTCGGCTCCAAGGTCGCCAAGATCGCCGCACAGATGACCGGCTTCAAGGCGGTCGACAAATCGACGGTCGAAATCACCCTGGCCGATCCGAATGCCGACCTTCCGACCATCCTGGCGCTGCACCACTTCATGATCGTGGCCGACGGCACCACCGACTTCTCCAAGGGCAACGGCACAGGCGCCTTCGTGCTGCAGACGTTCGAACCGGGCGTCCGTTCGGTCGTCACCAAGAACAAGAACTACTGGAAGTCGGGCAAGCCCTATCTCGACTCCTTCGAATTCATCGCCATCAGCGACGACAGCGCCCGGGTCAACGCCCTGCTTTCCGGCGATATCAATTTTGCTGCCGCGATCAATCCGCGCGCAATGAAGCTGCTGCAGAGCCAGCAGGGTTTCGAACTGTCGAAGACGACCTCGGGGAACTATACGGACCTCAACATCCGGCTCGACATGGATCCGGGCAGCAAGGCCGATTTCGTGACCGGCATGAAATACCTCGTCAACCGCGAGCAGATCGTGAAATCGGCCTTGCGCGGCCTCGGCGAAATCGGCAACGACCAGCCCGTCTCGCCGGCGAATATCTTCCACAATGCGGACCTCAAGCCGAAGGCTTTCGACCCGGACAAGGCGAAGTTCCACTTCAAGAAGGCCGGCCTGCTCGGCCAGTCCATTCCGGTGGTCGCCTCGGACGCCGCGACCTCGTCGATCGACATGGCGGTCATCATCCAGGCCGCCGGCGCGGAAATCGGCATGAAGCTCGACGTTCAGCGGGTCCCATCCGACGGCTACTGGGACAATTACTGGCTCAAGGCGCCTGTCCATTTCGGCAACATCAATCCGCGCCCGACGCCGGACATCCTGTTCTCGCTGCTTTACGCCTCCAACGCGCCCTGGAACGAAAGCCAGTACAGGTCCGAGAAGTTCGACAAGCTGCTCGTCGAGGCGCGCGGCCTGCTCGACCAGGCCAAGCGCAAGGAGATCTACGGGCAGATGCAGACCATGATCTCCGAGGAAGCAGGCACCATCATCCCGGCCTACATCTCCAACGTCGATGCCCTCTCCAGCAAGGTGAAGGGTTTGGAGGCGAACCCGCTTGGTGGCATGATGGGGTACGCAATGGCGGAATACCTCTGGCTCGAAGCCTAAGAGGCGCCTGCAGGGGACCGGTCAGCCGGTCCCCTGCACTGCATTGCGCAAGATTGTTTGGCCGAACGCAACCGCAGGGAGCTTCCATGAAGTCTGGGGTTCTAAACCTCGTGCTGAAGCGGCTGGCGATCGCGATCGTCACCCTTCTGATCGTCCTGTTCGCCGTGTTCTTCGCCACCAGCATGCTGCCGGGCGACACGGCGTCGATCCTGCTTGGCCAGGCGGCGACGCCCGAGGCGGTCGCCGGCCTGCGCGAGGCCATGCATCTCAACGATCCGGCGATCCTGCGCTTCCTGCGTTGGCTTGTCGGTCTGCTCCACGGCGATCTCGGTACCTCCTACGCCAACGAAATGCCGGTCGCGGCCCTGATCGGCGGGCGCTTCGTCAACACCATGAAGCTCGCCGGCATCACCACGCTGATCTCGGTGCCGCTGGCGCTGACGCTCGGCATCACCGCCGCCATGTTGCGCGGCTCCGTCTACGACCGCACCGTCACCGTGCTTTCGATCGGCGTGATCTCCGTGCCGGAATTCATGGTCGCGACCCTCGCCGTCTTGCTCTTTGCCGTTTATTTGAAATGGCTGCCGGCGTTGTCTTCGGTCAACGAGGCGCACTCGCTTGCCGACCTCGTGCGCATCTATTCGATGCCGGTGATCACCCTCACCTTCGTCATCTCGGCCCAAATGATCCGCATGACGCGCGCCGCGGTGATCGAAACGCTCTCAACGCCTTATGTCGAGATGGCGCTTCTCAAAGGCGCCTCTCGCAGCCGCATGGTGCTCAAGCACGCCCTTCCGAACGCGCTTGGGCCGATCGTCAACGCGGTCGCGCTCTCGTTGTCCTATCTGGTCGGCGGCGTCATCATCGTCGAGACGATCTTCAACTATCCCGGCATCGCCAAGCTGATGGTCGATGCGGTCGCGACCCGCGACCTGCCGCTGATCCAGAGCTGCGCGATGATCTTCTGCCTTGGCTATCTCCTGCTCATCACGGCCGCCGACATCGTCGCCATCATGTCCAACCCGAGGCTCAGATGACAGTGGCGCGCGCGGCATCCTCCCGACGGTCCTTCCTGGGCCACAGCTACAACCTCGTGGGCGTCGTGGCCTCGCTGGTCATTCTGGCATGGACGCTGGTCGCGATCTTCGCGCCCTACATCATTCCCCATCCGATCGGCGACATCGTCGACGACGATTATTTCGGCCCGATGCGCCAGGGGCTGTGGCTCGGCTCGGACTATCTGGGGCGTGACATGCTCTCCAGGGTTCTCATGGGCGCACGCTACACCGTCGGCATATCGCTTGCCGCCGTCTCGATCGCCTGCTTTTCGGGGGTCGTTCTGGGGATGATCGCGGCCGTCACCGGCGGCTGGTTCGATACCTGCCTCAGCCGCTTCCTCGACGCCATGAACTCCATCCCCAGCAAGCTGTTCGGCCTTGTTGTCGTCGCCGCGGTCGGCTCATCGATCCCGGTGCTGATCCTGACGCTCGCCGTCATCTATATCCCGGGCGCCTACCGCTTCGCGCGGGCGCTTGCCGTCAACATCAACACCATGGATTTCATGACCGTCGCCCGCGTCCGCGGCGAGAGCACTATTTATCTCATCGGCTCCGAGATCCTGCCGAACATCATCCGGCCGGTGCTTGCCGATTTCGGCCTGCGCTTCGTCTTCATCGTGCTGTTGCTCTCCGGCCTGTCCTTCCTCGGGCTCGGTCTGCAGCCGCCTTTAGCCGACTGGGGCGCGCTGGTGCGCGAGAACATCGGCGGCCTGCCCTTCGCGGCCCCGGCCGTCATCGTGCCGTCGCTGGCGATCGCCAGCCTGACCATTAGCGTCAACCTCTTAATCGACAACCTGCCGCAGAAGATCAGGGACCGGGACGCATGACCAATCTCGTCGAGGTCAGAAACCTTAGGATCGAGGCAAAGACCGACGCCGGACGTCTGGTCGAAATCATCAAGGGCGTCAGCCTCGACATCGCCGATGGCGAGATCGTCGCCCTGATCGGCGAGAGCGGCTCCGGCAAGACGACGGTGGCGCTCTCGCTCATGGGCTATGCGCGGCCCGGCTGCCGGATTACCGGCGGCGAGATCAATGTCAACGGCAAGAACATGGCAGCGCTTACCGAGCGGGGACGCGCCAGGTTGCGCGGCACCGACATCGCCTATGTTCCGCAAAGTGCCGCCGCCGCCTTCAACCCCGCGTCGACCATTATGGAGCAGGTGATCGAAGTCACGCGCATCCACGGCCTGATGCCACCCGAGCAGGCGCGAAAGCGCGCGGTCGAGCTGTTCCGGGCCTTGTCGCTGCCTGATCCGGACGGGATCGGCGCCCGTTATCCGCACCAGGTTTCAGGCGGGCAATTGCAGCGACTGGCGGCCGCCATGGCGCTGATCGGCGATCCCAAACTGGTCATTTTCGACGAACCGACGACCGCACTCGACGTGACGACCCAGATCGACGTGCTCAAAGCATTCAAGTCGGTGATGAAGGCGGGCGGCATAGCGGGTGTCTACGTTTCCCACGACCTCGCGGTCGTCGCCCAGATCGCAGATCGCATCGTGGTGCTGAAGGGCGGCGAGGTGCAGGAGACCGGTACGACGGCCGGAATCCTTTCGGCTGCCCAGCATCCCTATACACGGGAATTGCTGGCCGCTTTCGAGCCGAAGTCGAGGCAGATACGGGCCGATGAAGATTCCGGACCAAAACCGCTGCTTCGCATCGACAATCTGATAGCCGGATACGGCCCGGTGAAACGTGACGGGCAGCCGGTTATCCGCGCGGTCGATTCCGTCAGCCTGATCGTGGAGAAGGGCCGCAATCTCGGTGTCATCGGCGAGTCCGGTTGCGGAAAATCGACGCTGGCGCGCGCCATCGCAGGCATTCATCCGGCGGCGACCGGCGATATCGTCTTCGACGGCAAGGCACTGGAGCGCGCCGCCCGGAAACGCACTCGCGACCAACTGCGCGAGATGCAGATCGTGTTCCAGTATGCCGATACCGCGCTCAATCCCGCCAAGCCCATTGAGGACATCATCTCGCGACCGCTGGCCTTCTATCACGGGCTCGACAGGCAGGCGCGCTCGAAGCGTGTCGACGAGTTGCTCGACATGGTGCGCCTGCCGAGGTCGCTGCGCTACCGTCATCCCTCGGAGCTCTCGGGCGGCCAGAAGCAGCGCGTGAACTTCGCGCGCGCGCTGGCGGCCGGTCCGAAGCTCATCATCTGCGACGAAATCACCTCAGCGCTCGACACGGTTGTAGCGTCCGCCGTGATCGAGCTGCTCAAGGAGCTGCAGCGCGAGCTGGGGCTCTCCTATATCTTCATCAGCCACGACCTCTCCGTCGTCGAGGCCATCTGCGACGAGATCATGGTCATGTATAATGGTGAGCGGGTGGAGCAGATCACGCCCGACAAGGTCAAGTCGCCCACGCACCCCTATTCCAAGCTACTGTTCTCTTCGGTGCCGAAGCTCGATCCGACCTGGCTCGACGGCCTCGTCCGCGACCCCGAGCTGGTCAGCCAGTACGGCCACCGCTGACCAAACTGACCGGAGGGGATTCGCCGGACTACAGTTGCGAGCAGAGCCGGTAGGCCTCATAGATTGACGAGTAGATGTCCCTGCTGGCGACCGCGTCTCCAATGCGGTGCAGGACGAAGGATCCTGGAGCTTGGAGCCCTTGCACCCCCTTTGTCGCCACTCCCGTCATGAGCGCGATGTCGGTGACGCCCTTATTGGCGGAGCGGGCACGCAATTCCTGGTAGGTATCTTCCACAGGTGCCGTGCCGCGCTCGACAATGAGTTGGGCCGCGGTCATTTCCGTTTCTGCACCGGTGAGCTCATGCCGGAACCGGGCGGCGATGCCGTTGCCGTGGCGCGCTGCCTTGATGAGCCGCAGATCGCCGACGACCCGGATGCCGAGTTCGGACGCGAGTTTGCGGAAACTGACCCGGTCCGGATAGGGTGTCTCGATCGCCAGGGTGTCGTCCGCCATGGCCAGGCTGACCGCATGTCCCAGGCGGGCAAGATGCAGGGCACAGGATATGGCGGCCTGACGCCCGGTCTCATCGTAGATGAGCACATCGGCCTTCGCGGGCACGACCCCGGTCAAGATATCCCAGACGCTGTCGCAATGTTCGGACAGCCACTCTATGTCGGGGATGCCGCCTGTGGCGACGATAACGGCATCCGGTTTCTCGGCAAGCACTCCATCTGCGTCCGCATAGGTGTTGAAACGGACATCCACGCCAAGGCGCGCGAGTTCGTCGATGCGCCAGTCGACGATACTGATCAGATCCTTGCGGTCGGACGCCGAGGCCGCAACGAGCACCTGCCCGCCGAGCCGGGCCCCGGCTTCCAGCAAGGTCACGCTGTGCCCGCGCTCGGAAGCGACCCGGGCCGCCTCCATCCCCCCCGGACCACCGCCGACGACGACCACTCGTTTCGGCGTTTCGGTCCGGTCAATGATGTGGCTGACGGTCGTTTCATGGCCGCTGGCGGGGTTGTGAATGCAATGGACCTTCTTGTACAGGCAGTAGGACGCGCCGACGCACGGGCGGATGCGGTCTTCTTCGCCCCGCATCACCTTGTTGACGATATGCGGGTCGGCAATATGCGCTCGCGTCATGCCGACCAGATCGACAAGATTTGCGCGGATCGCGTGCCGCGCCGTGGCTACGTCCCTGATGGCGGCGGCATGGATGACCGGCAGCCTGGTTTCCCGTTTGAACTGCCCAACCAACGGCAGAAACGGCGCGCTCCTGATAAACATGCCGGGCATATTCTGCTCGGCCAGCGACAAGTCGGTGTCCATGCGGCCGAAGATGCAGTTGAAGAAATCGACATGGCCTTCGCGCTCGAACAGCCGGGCGAAGGCAAGGCATTCCTCGAAATCCGATCCGTCGTCGACCGCCTCGTCGATCACGAAGCGGATGCCGACGGCGAAGTCGTCGCCCACCGCGCGGCGGATCGCTTCGTGAACCATCAGCCCGAAGCGCGCGCGGTTTTCCAGCGAGCCGCCGAAAGCGTCCGTGCGCCTGTTGGTTCTGCGCGACAGGAATTGGCCAATCAGATGGCCGCCGGTGACGGTCTCGACGCCGTCCAGACCGCCGTCAACGCAGCGCCTGGCGGCACTGGCGTAGTCCTTGACGATCCTGTCGATATCCGCGGCGTCCATTTCCTTGGGGAAATTCCGGTTTCGCGTCTCGCGGACGCGTGACGGCGCAACTGGCGGCAGCCAGTGACCGGCATAGGCAGTAGCGCGCCGGCCGAGATGCGAGGCCTGACACATGACCGTCGCGCCGTGGCGATGAATTCGCTGCGACAGCGATTGGAGATGAGGGATGATGCGATCGCTGGAAAGATCCAGCTGACCGCCGCCCCAGCTCGAATCGGGCGACGTCATCGCCGAGCCGCCGACCATGGTCATCGCCAGGCCGCCGCGCGCTTTCTCTTCATGATAGCGCTGATAGCGCTCGAGCGGCAGGCCGCCCTCGTCCAGCATCGAGGCATGGCTGGTGCTGACGACGCGATTGCGCAGCGTCAGACCCTTGAGCCGAAACGGCTGAAGCAGTGGATCGCCGGATGTGCTCCCCGCTTGGAATGCCGCTGCCGGCACATGCTGCTCCGAACCATTCATGAGGGTTATAGTTCGTGATTTGCAGGACTGCAGAAAGCTTGAAAATTGTTGGGGCGGCTATACGCTTGGCGTATGGCCGGTTTCGCTAAACTCGTCCCGTCCGCACGCGGACTCCTCGTTTTCGAGGCCGCTCTCCGTTCAGGAAGTTTCACCGCCGCGGCGCGCGAGTTCAACGTCACGCAACCGTCGATCAGCCGCGGCATCGCTCAGTTGGAGGCCGATCTCGGCGTGGCTCTGTTCACGCGCGGTCCAACAGGATTGTCCCCGACCTCGGAGGGGCGCGCCCTCTATTCGGCTGTACGGCAAGGATTTGACGGCATCGAGGAGGCGATCGGCACGATCAAGCGGAACAGTGCCGCAAAGCCGGTGGTTACCCTTTCGCTCTCGAGCTCTCTCGCTACGCACTGGTTCGTTCCGAGGTTAACGGCGTTCAACACGCGATTTCCCGACGTGGACCTGAGGTTCGAACTCATCGCCGGCGTTCTGCGAGGACCCGCCGAGAATGTCGACCTTGCCACCAGAATCCTGGCCGACGACGACACCCACTATCACCGCTGGGCCTTCTCGCCGGAAATCATCGTTCCGGTGTGCAGCCCATCCTATCTGTCGCACCACGGCCGCTTGAACCATGACTCGGACGGCGAAGGTCATATCCTGCTTCATCTCACCGACGCCAAGGAGCAGTGGCTGGATGCCTGGGGCCGCGTAGCCCGCCGCAAGACCAGCAGGGCAAAGTGGCTCGAATTCTCGGATTACGCGGTCGTGCTTCAGGCCGCGATGAACGGAGAAGGCGTGGCGCTCGGCTGGCTCAGCAATGTCTCAAGGGCACTGCTTCAGGCAACGCTCGTTCCGGCCTCGGACAGGCAGATCAACACCGGACGGATCCATGAATTGATTGCACCTCGCTCACGGCCGGTGCGGCCGATCGTCTGCGATATCCGCGCCTGGATGATCGCCGAGATGCAAGCCGAGTTGAAAGCGTTGCACCCACTATTGCAGCCCGGCGTCCTGTAGCCCGGACCGCAGCAGACAGACTGCAGCGCCCGGCACAGCCTACCCGCTGACTACATCGGAAACAGGCTGGGCAGCGGCATGTGCGATTTGACGATCGGCGACTTCAGCACCACGAAGCTGAAATACTTGTCGATGCCGATATCCATATCGGTCAGCCGCTCCATGATCGTCTGGTACTCGCCAATCCCGGCGGTCACGAATTTCATCAGATAGTCGTAACCGCCCGACACGAGGTGGCATTCGATGACCTGATCGATCTTCTCGACGACGGCGAGAAAGCGGGCGAAGTCCACCTGGCGGTGGTTCTTCAGGGTGATTTCGGTGAACACGGTCAGTGTCTGGCCGAGCTTGCCGATGTTGACCTGCGCGGAATAGCCTTCGATATAACCTTCCGACTGGAGCTTCTTGACCCGCATCAGGCACGGGCTCGGCGACAGGTGCACCAGTTCGGCCAATTCCACATTGGTGATGCGGCCGTTCTTCTGCAATTCATGCAGAATCTTGATGTCGATCCGATCCAGTTTCACGTCCATCTCCGAAGAACGAGCCACAGCACAAAATGCCGCCACTTCTCTAGCCGTGACACTACCACAGCCCGAAGGCCTGTCCATCCGATGGGCCTGCTCTGCCACGCAGGGACTCTCGATTTCATTGCGCGCTACGGAATAAAATTCTGCCTGAAGCATAACTGCGGCAGCGGCTGCCTGCGCAACGCGCTAGATTCGAGCCTCGAAGCAGAGAGAGGACCATGCGCGCGCCGCTGCAACAGATCGAGACATCCGGTGAACTGCCGCAATCCGCGGATGCGGTGGTGATCGGCGGCGGCATTGTCGGCGTCTTCGCGGCCTACTACCTGGCTAGGCGCGGCTTGAAGGTCGCGCTTGTCGAAAAAGGACGCATCGGCGCCGAGCAATCCAGCAGGAACTGGGGATGGTGCCGCCAGCAGAACCGCGACGCCCGCGAGCTGCCGATGGCGACGCGCAGCCTCGATCTCTGGGAGCGCTTTGCGGCCGAAAGCGGCCAGGACACCGGCTTTCGCCGCTGCGGCCTGCTCTATCTCAGCAATGACGAGGCGGAACTGGCCGGCTGGACGCGCTGGCGTGACTTCGCCAGAACGGCGGGCGTCACCACGCACATGCTCGACAGCGCCGAGGCCAGCGAGCGGGGCCGCGCCACCGGCCGGACCTGGAAAGGCGGCGTCTTCTCGCCGACCGACGGCACCGCCGATCCGTCGCAAGCCGCGCCAGCGGTCGCCCGCGCCATCCTCCAGCTTGGCGGCACGGTGCATCAGAATTGCGCCGCGCGCGGTATCGAGACCGAGGGCGGTCGCCTGTGCGGCGTCGTCACGGAAAACGGTACGATCCGCACGAAAGCGGCGGTTTTGGCCGGTGGCGCCTGGGCGTCCTCCTTTTGCCGTCAGTTCGGCTTCCGCTTCCCGCAGGCCTCGATCCGCTCCTCCATCCTGTCGGTCTCGCCCGGGACGGAGGGCTTGCCGGATGCGCTGCACACGGCAAAGATCTCGGCGACGCGGCGCGGTGACGGCGGCTACACGCTCGCCATAAGCGGCCGCGGACGCGTCGACGTGACGCCGCAGCAGCTGCGCTTCGCTTCGCAGTTCGTCCCCATGTTCCTGAAGCGCTGGCGCAGCCTCGCGCCCGGCGGGTTGCAGGGGGTGCGCTCACGCCACGAAACGCTTCAACGCTGGCGGCTCGACCGACCGACGCCGATGGAGCGGATGCGCATCCTCGATCCGGTGCCGGATCAGGCGACCATCCGCCTGACCCACGCCCGCGCGCTCGAGCTGCTGCCTGCGCTGCGGCAGACGAAGATCAGCGCGGCCTGGGCGGGCTACATCGACAGCACGCCGGACGGCGTGCCCGCCATCGGCGAGATCCACGCCGTTCCAGGCTTTTTCCTGGCTGCCGGATTTTCGGGTCACGGCTTCGGCATCGGACCCGGTGCCGGGCACCTCGTCGCTGATCTTGTCACCGGGTTGGAGCCGATCGTCGATCCGAAATCCTACGATCCGCGGCGCTTCGATGCCTCGGCGTGGGGCAAGGTCGCCGACTTCTAGTTTCAAACTCGACATTCCGACATCGCTTGGCAGGTGAACCCTCCGGATTGCATCAGCTCTCCCGAAGAAAGGCGCCGATGGGGGCAGGCCGGATGGGGGCCTGCCCGCGAAACCGGCCGACATCCTCGGGCCTAAAGCCGGCGTGGGCTGCGATGAGTTCGGCGGCTGCCAACTGGCAATAACGCCCCTGGCAGCGCCCCATGCCGACGCGCGAGAGCGATTTCACCCTGTTGGCCTCGCCGCCGCCGAGAGTCGTGCCCTCGCGCACGGCCCCGGCAGTGACGTTCTCGCAGCGGCAGACGATCGTATCGTCGGGAAGCGCCCTCACCATCGCGCCTGGCCAAGGAAAGGCCTGGGCCAGACCGCGGGCAAAGCGCTCGAGCCGTGCGAGCCTGCGCAGGTCGGCGCCGACGGAGGGGACCGGGCGTCCAAGATCGGCAAGGCACGCCGCCGCGGCAACGCGCCCGGCGATCTCCGCGCCGTCGGCCCCTAGGAGACGGGCCCCATCACCGGCCAGGTAGATGCCATTGCGGGCTCGCCCCATCTCGTCGGCCTTCGGCAGCCATTGCCGCCACAGCTCGTCATAGGTGAAGGCGCAGCCCGCAAGGTCAGTCAGATGCGTCTCCGCCCGCAGGTGCCAGCCGATCCCGATCATGTCGCATGGGGTGACGCGCTCCCGGCCGCCGGCGTCGCGCCAGCGCATCCCGGTGACACCCTGTCCGTCGGCATCGATTCGCTCAGGCGTCACGCCAGCGTGGTAGCGGCGACCAAGCCGCGCCCGCAGGGTTAGCCCAGGCAACGCCACGATTGGTCGGGCGGCAAGTCCCCAGAACCCGCGCATCTGCTGGCGCCAGGAGGAGGTGTCGAGCACCGCCGCCACATCCGCTCCGGCCTTGAGGAGTTGCGTGCCGACCAGCGTCAGCAAAGGGCCCGACCCGATCAGCACGATGCGCCGTCCGAGCGCGACGCCCTGCGCCTTGAGCGCGATCTGCGCCGCGCCAAGGCTGAAGACGCCGGCGTTCTGCCAGCCAGGGATCGGGGCGACGCGGTCGGATGCGCCGGTGGCGAGGATCAGGCGGTCGTAGAAGACGACCTCCGCGCCGCCCTCCCCCAGCACATGCAGCCGCCCCTCATGCACGGCGATGACGGAGCTGCGCGCGCAATAAGTGAGCCGCCCTTCATCGGCCATCCGGTCGAAGAGCAAATGCAACGCGCGAGCCTTGTCCGCCTCAGAGCCGTACAGCTGCTCCGGAGTTCGGACGAACCCGGCAGGCGGGCGGCGATAGATCTGCCCACCCGCGCGGTGCCCTTCATCGATCACCACCGGATGGAGGCCGGCCTCGACCAGTGTCGCCGCGGCCCTTATGCCGGCGGGGCCCGCACCTACGATCACGATGCGCGGCGATGACGGCTCGCTCACGGCCAGTTCTCCGGCGGTGTCGTTCGCAGCCGCATGCCTTCGACGACAAGAGTTGTGCACGCACGCAGGCGCGGTCCCTCTTCTTGCCACACCCAGCAGTCCTGGCAGGCTCCCATCAGACAGAACCCCGCGCGCGGCTCGGGACCGAACTCAGAACTCCGGAGCGCATGTGCTGTAGCCAGCATTGCGGTCAGCACGGTGTCGCCGTCCAGCGCGTTGCGCGTCTCACCGTCGAGAAGGAATTGCACCTCATCGCGATCGCGCTCAGCCAGCCGGACGATGCGGCCGGCCGTCATCATTCCGCGGCCTCTCGTACCGGCCCCGGACGAGGCAGTTCGGGGAAGCGTTCGCAGACCGCCTCCAAGGCCGCTTGGACGCCTTCCGGCCCGGAGCGACCTTTCATGCGGCGAAAAATCTCCGTCTTGGCGAAGAACCGCCAGTGGATCGGCAAGGCGTCCAGCAGAGCGTGGAGCCGGTCATAGGCGGCCGGCGTCCACTGCGCTTCGTAGCTGTCGCGCTCCGGCCCGAAATGGAAATGGCCGACGGACGGCGTGTGCCTCGCGCGCAGCCGCTCCGTCGCGTGCTCGTCGACTTCGCCGTCGCGGATAACGACCCCGTAGTCGCTTTCGGCTGCGGCCGGCGAGAGATAGCCGCGCCGCACATCCTCAGCGACCCGCCAGGACTCGCGCTGAAACGGATCGCCGCGCCCGCCGCCGCCGGCGGAGCGGATCTCGAGCACGTCGCCCGGCTGCAGCACCGCCGTGTCGATGTTGCCAAGCCGCCGCTCGCGGTCGGTGCCCGGATTGACGACCATGTCCGACAAGCCGGCCGCCTTGCCGCCCAGCACGCCCCACGGGCGGAAGAAGCTGCGGTCGCGATTGCGCGCCGTAATCCGGGAGTCTGGGGCAAAGACACGAAAAGCCATCTCGGTCGCCAGCCCGCCGCGCCAACGGCCCGCACCGCCGCTGTCCTGGGCGAGCCCATATTTCACGAACTCGACCGGCGTCTCGGTCTCGGTGATCTCGATCGGCGTGTTCTTGAGATAGGCAGCATCGGCGCCCGATCCATTGGTGCCATCGCGATGCGGCATCGCGCCGCCGCCGCCCACCACCGGGTTCACCGCCGCGATGACGCTCCGGCTGGCGCGCTCATCGATAGTCATGACGTTGACGATGCAGTTGTTGCCGGCCGGCGCCGCCGGCAAGCGCTCCGGCAGCACCTGTGAGAAGGCCCCGAAGATGACCGAGCGCAGCCGGGCGCAGGTGAGCGAGCGCATGCCGACGGCGGCGGGATGGACGGGGTTCAGCACCGAACCTTGCGGCGTGATGCAGGTGAACGCCCGGGTGAGGCCCGCGTTGAGCAGGATTTTCGGGTTGAGCGTGTAGAGCACGTAATAGACGCCGACGAGCAGCATCGTGTGGCGCGGGTCGCCGCCCGAAGGCACGTTGAGCGAGGAGCCGAGCTGCGGATCGGAGCCGGTGAAGTCGAGCACGGCCTCATCGCCTTTGATCGTCAGCGTCAGCTTCAGCCGGCAGGGATTGGCCTCGACCGAATCCTCATCGGCATAGTCGGCGAATTGCCAGGTGCCGTCGGGCATGGTGCGCAGCACGTCCCGCGCCTGCGCCTCGGCATGGTCGAGAAGAGCGGCAACGCCTTCGACGAAGCCGGCCTTGCCGAACTTCTTCACCATCGCCTGGATCTTGCGCTCGCCGGTGTTGAGTGCGCCGACCAGCGCCTTGATGTCGCCGATGTTGAGGTCCGGCTTGCGCACATTGGTGCTCATGATCCTGAGGATCGTGTCGTCGAAGACGCCTTCCCTCACCAGCTTCATCGGCGGAAAGCGGATGCCTTCCTGATGGATTTCGGTGAGCGCACGGCTGAGCGAAGCCGGCACAGCCCCGCCCATGTCGGTGTTGTGGATGTGCCCTCCCGTCCAGGCGACGATCTCGCCGTCGACGAAGACCGGCTTCCACAAATGCGTATCGGGCGCGTGCGTGGCGACGTGGCCGGAATAGGGATCGTTGGTGAAGGCGACGTCTCCCGGCCGGTAGTCGTTCACCATGGCGATCGCACGGTGATAAGAAAGCCCCGGATACCATGTGGCGCCGAGTTCCATCGGGACGGCGAAGGTCGCTCCCGAGCGATCCATCAGCATCACCGTAAAATCCTGCGTCTCCTTGACGAAGGCGGAGTGCGCGGTGCGGTGCAGCGTGTGGGCCATGTTCTCGGCCGCCGCGCGGGCATGGTTCGCCAGAACCTGAAGATTTGTGCGGTCGAACAAGGCGTCACTCCGCGAAAGTCAGTACGAGATTGAGGTGGCGATCGACCCGCGCCTGCGTTCCGGCGGGGAGGGCGAAGGTGGTATCTTCCTGCACTACCACCGCAGGCCCGTGAAACGCGCTGCCCGGCACCAGGGTCTGGCGGTCATGGAGGTCGACGGTCTCGACGGTCAGACCGGTATAGATCGGCACCCGGCGCGCCGGATGGGTCGGGACGTCGATCTCCTCGGTCTCGGGGAAGGAGAGCGCCGGACCTGCGCCTATCGCGGACAGCCGTACATTCACAAGCTCGATCGCGCCGTCCGGATCGTGGAAGTCGTAGAGCTGCTCATGGGTGCGGTGGAATGCCTGCTCGATCGCGGCCGCGTCGCCGTCCGCCAGCCATTGGGGCGAAAGGACAACCTCGATCTCATAGCTCTGCCCGAAGTAGCGCATGTCGCAGGAGAGTGTGAGTTGCGCGGCCGCATCGTGCCCCTGCGCCGCAAGCCAGTCGCGGCCCTCCTGCGCCAGCGCCTCAAAGGCCTCGCGGATTCCGGGAAGCGACGCGCCGGATAGCGGGCTGAAGATGGTGCGGATGAAGTCCCCGCGCAGATCAGCCACCAGCCCACCCAGCGCCGATACCACGCCGGGGCGGCGGGGCGCCATGACGCGCTTGATGCCGAGCTCGCGGGCCAGGAAGGCGCCGAGCATCGGGCCGCCGCCGCCGAATGGCATCAGGGTGAAATCGCGCAGATCGACGCCGGCGCGCGAGGCGAGCTTCTCAACCTCGACGAACATTTCCGACACCGCGATGTCGAGGATCGCCTGCGCGGTCTGCTCAACCGGGCGGCCGAGCCGCATCGCAAGTTCGCCGACCGCGCGATGCGCCAGTTGGGTCTCGATCCTGAGCTGGCCATAGGCCATCTCGCTATGGCCGAGCCATCCGCACACCACCATGGCGTCGGTCACCGTCGCCCGCTCGCCGCCACGGCCGTAGCATGCAGGTCCCGGCGTCGAACCGGCCGATTCCGGCCCGACCCGCAGCACTCCTTGCGCGTCGACGCTGGCGATCGAGCCGCCGCCGACACCGATGGAGCTCACCGACACGGAAGGGATATGGAGCGGAAATTCGCCGATCAGCTCGCCGGTGCCGAACTGCGGCTCGCCGTTTATGATGAGCGCGAAATCGGCCGAGGTTCCGCCGATGTCGAGGGTGAGAACCTTATCCTCGCCGGCCTGACGCGCCAGCCACGAGGCGCCGATGACGCCCGAGGCCGTTCCCGACAGCAGCATGTTCACGCAGGCGCGCTTGCCTTCGGCGGCGTTCATCAGCCCGCCGTTCGACTTCGTCAGCATCGGCCGGGCCGGCACGCCGCGATGCTTCAGCCGCTCTTCCAGCGCGGTCAGATAGCCGGAGACGCGCGGATGGACATAGCCGTTGAGAATGGCGGTCGAGCTGCGCTCGTATTCGCGGATGACCGGCCACACCTCGGCGGAGGTGAAGACGAAAAGGTCGGGCGCCAGGCGCGCGATCGCCGCCTTTACCGAGGTTTCCTGCGCGGCGTTGCGCCAGGAATGCAGGAAAGACACGACGATCCCCTGCGCCCCGTTCGCTTTCGCGGCCGCGACCGCGCTCTCCACAGCCGCCGTGTCGGGCGCCTGGGATTCATTGCCATCGGCGCGCATGCGGGCCGGAATGCCGAACACCATGTCGCGCGAGATCAGCGGATCCGGCCGCGCGCAGAACAGCGAATACATGTCCGGCATGCGAAGCCGCGCGAGCTCGATCACGTCCTCGAAGCCGGCATTGGTGAACAGCGCCAGCGGCGCGCCCTTGCGCTGGATGATCGTGTTGATACCGACGGTCGTGCCATGCACGAAGCGCGTCATATGGGTCGGGTCGAAGCCCTCGCGTTCGGCCAGCAAGGTGAGCCCCGTCATCAGCTCGGCGCCCGGATCTTCCGGCGTCGTCAGCACCTTCAGCGAAGCGACGCGTCCGGATTTTGCTTCGAGCGCGCAGAAATCGATGAATGTCCCGCCGATATCGACGCCGACCTTCCAGTCGGCCTCCTTGCGTGCCTCATCCGCCGCAATGGCTCCATCCATGATGCGTCCCTTTCTCTCTGCTCGGAAACTCGCACGAGCGGACAATCACGGTCCAAGATGGATGATGGGCAAGAATATAAGTCCTACTTATACCTTGACGCTATGCTCGCCGAGAACGGCGGAGCAGGCCGCACGGATGTCATCGCGCATCGTTTCGTCGGCCCTCGAAAGGGCTCGTGCGCGCGACGCGAGCAGCGCAATCGGGAATTCCGGGCCGCCCGCCAGCGGCCTGACAGCGAGGCCGGAAAACTGGCGCCACGGCAGCAGCGCGTCGACGAGAGCGACGCCCAGGCCGGCCTGGACGAAGCCGACCGCAGAGATCGAAATGTCGATCTCCAGCGACGGCGAAAGCGCCACGCCTTGCGCGCGGGCCGCGTGGGCCAGCTCGTCGGCGGGACGCGTGTTGCCGCGATAGGATATCAGTTCCTGCCCCACGAGATCAGCGAGCGTCAGCTCGGGCTTCTTCTGCAGCGCGTGTCCGCGCGGCAGCAGGCAGGCGAAGCCGACGCTGCCGATCACCTCGGCCTCGATATCGGGAGGCAGGCGGTCATCCATGGCCACGCCGAGGCTGGCATCGCCGGCGCGCAGCATGTCTACAATCGCGGCGATCGGCGCGCTATGGGAACGCAGCAGCATGTCGGGATGCTGGGCCCGAAATGCGGTGAAGGCGCGCGGCAATATCGCCATGGCCGGCGGCGGCGAGGCGGCGACCCGCACCAGTCCGGTCCGACCGAGACGCAGATCGGTGGTCTTGCGGCGCAGGCCGTCGAGCCCCGCCGACAGCCTCTCGGCATCGGGAAAGATCTCGAGCGCCTCAGGGGTCGGCCGCAGCCTGCCCTTGACCCGCTCGAACAGCGTGAAGCCGAGCTCGTCCTCAGTGTGGAGCAGTATTTGGCTGAGCGCGGGCTGGGAGATGTTCAGCATTCGCGCCGCGGCGGTCACGGTGCCCGCGCGCATGACGGCGATGAACACTTCGAGCTGCCGGGCCCGCATTCCTACTCCATAGGTCAAACTTATGGGTTTTATCCAAAGCCATCTTTGACGCATTGCCGCGGCGCCGACAAGATGGATCCAGGATCAGCCCTCTGCGCTAAGGAACGACAATGGATGTGATCGTGCTGGGCGGCGGCCTGATGGGGACGGCTTGCGCCTATTTCCTGGCCAGGCGCGGCGCCCGCGTGACGCTGGTCGAGCGCAACCGGATCGGCGGTGGAGCAACCGTCGCCTCCTTCGGCAACATCCGGCGCACGGGGCGTCATCTGCCGCAGCTTCCGCTGGCCCACCGCTCGCTCCGGCTGTGGGGCGAGGCCGAAAAAATGCTGGGGCGCGATGTGGAATTCCGCGCCACCGGTCACGTGCGGCTGATCTTCGACGAAGGCGGTCTCGCCGACATGCGCAGCTATGCCGAGGCGGCGCGTCCCTGGGGACTCGAGCTGGAGGAGCTCAGCCCGCGCGAGATCCGCGCGCGTTTTCCCGGCCTCGGTCCGGACGCGATCGCGGCGTCGTTCTCTCCGCATGACGGCAGCGGCAATCCGCGGCTGATCGCGCCGGCCTTCGTCGAGGCCGCCCGCAAGCTGAGCGCGAAAATCATCGACGAAGCTCGGGTCGAAAAGATCGAGCGGACCGACTCCGGTTTCCTTGTCGCCAGTTCAAAAGGCGCTTTCGCCGCAGAATGCCTGCTCAACACCGCCGGCGCCTGGGGCGCGCGCGTCGCTGCGCTGTTCGGCGAAGAGGTCCCGCTCGATGCCCGCGGCCCGCAAATGGGCGTGACCGAGCCACTGCCGCACCGGATCCTGCCGGTGGTCGGCATCTGGACGCGCGACAAGGACTATGGCGCCTATCTGCGTCAGGTCGAGCGCGGCAACATCGTCTTCGGCGGCGCCGCCGAAAGGGTGCCGGTCGACCTCGATCCGGGCCATGCGACCGCCGACCCCATGCGCCTGCCGACGCAATTGCGGGCCGTCGCGCGGCTGTTGCCGGCGATCGCCCAGGTCGCGGTCATCCGCACCTGGTCCGGCTGCGAAGGCTATGTCCGCGACATGCTGCCGGTCATGGGACGCTCGGCGACAACGCCGGGCCTGTTCCACGCCTTCGGCTTCAGCGGGCACGGCTTCCAGCTCGGTCCGGGTGTCGGCGACGCCATGGCCGAGCTTATCACGACTGGTGACTGCGAAACGCCCCTCGACGATTTTAAGATAGATCGCTTCAATCACGGAGCCTGACGAGGCGAGTCGATCACCTGGACGCCAGGCGTCCTTTGACGCGCAAGAAGGGAGCTTCCATCTGTTCGAATGACGGCGTGTTGGGTGAGCAGAAGGTCGCTTTCGGATGGCTCAGACTGAAGTTCGCCCCCAGCAAACGGCGGCCGCGGATTGGAGCGCGTGGGCGCTGCGCGACAAGCGATTTATAAGTGTCGTTGTACGAGCATTCCCCGATCGGCGATTCTTATTTCATGCTTTGCTCAGCCCTATCGGCTTAATGTCGAACGCAGCATGCCGCGCAGAACATGGCGCGCTTCTACGGACTTTCCATCGAAACGACATTGTTTTGCGGCGCTTCGGCCAAAGGATGACGACTGAACCTAGACAGTAAGGAGCTTGCGTACATCGGGCCCGTCCAGATCCTCGGCGGGGCCGGTATGCACGATCCGGCCGCGGTCCATGATGTTGACCTCGTCGGCAAGCTCGCGGCAGAAATCCAGATACTGCTCGACCAGAAGCACCGCGATCCCCGCCTGGTCGCGCAGATAGCGGATGGCGCGGCCGATGTCTTTGATGATTGATGGCTGGATGCCTTCGGTCGGCTCGTCGAGCACGAGCAGCTTCGGCCGCATCACCAGCGCGCGGCCTATGGCGAGCTGCTGCTGCTGGCCGCCGGACAAGTCGCCGGCGCGGCGGCCGAGCGTCTGCTTCAACCCTGGAAACAGCTGGAAGACATGAGCTGGAACGTTGCGGTCGGCGCGCTTCAGCGGTGCGAACCCCGATTCCAGATTTTCGCGCACCGTGAGCAGGGGAAAGATTTCCCTGCCCTGCGGCACGAATGCGATGCCCGACCGGGCGCGGTCATACGCCGCGCTCCGCTCGAGCGCTTTCCCCTCGAAGGCAACACTTCCGCTCGTCAGCCTATGATGGCCGACGATGGATCTCATCAGACTGGTCTTGCCGACGCCGTTGCGGCCGAGTACGCAGGTGATCTTGCCCGCGCCCGCTTTCAGCGAAACGCCGCGCAGCGCCTGGGCGGCACCGTAATGGAGGGTGGCGTTGGAGACTTCGAGCATGGTCAGCCCCTTCTCCAGTACCTGAGGAAGGAAAGGTCGAAACGATGCAACGAGACCCGCCAGATCATGCTCAGCGCCCCAGATAAACTTCGACGACGCGTTCGTCGGCCGAAACGAAATCGAGCGTGCCTTCCGACAGCACCGAGCCCTCGTGCAGGCAGGTGACCTTGACGCCGAGCTCGCGCACGAAATGCATGTCGTGCTCGACGACGACCACCGAATGGTCGCGGGCGATGTCCTTGAGCAGGCGCGCCGTCTCCTCGGTCTCCGCGTCGGTCATGCCGGCGACCGGCTCGTCGACGAGGAGCAGCTTCGGGTCTTGTGCCAGCAGCATGCCGATCTCCAGCCACTGCTTCTGGCCGTGGCTCAAATTGGCGGCGATCTCGTCGCGCTTGTCGCCGAGGCGGATGATGCCGAGTATGTCGTCGATGCGCCACGTCTCGGCCGCCGAGCGGCGATGGAACAACGCCGGGAAGATCGAGCGCGGCCCCTTCAGCGCCAGCATCAGATTGTCCTCGACGCTGTGGCTCTCGAAGACGGTCGGCTTCTGGAACTTGCGGCCGATGCCCATCATGGCGATCTCGGCTTCGTCATGCCGGGTGAGATCGACCTGACCGTCGAAGAATACCTCGCCCTCGTCCGGCCGCGTCTTGCCGGTGACAATATCCATCATCGTCGTCTTGCCGGCGCCGTTGGGTCCGATGATGGCGCGCATCTCGCCCTTGTCGAGCACCAGCGACAGGTTGTTGATGGCGCGAAAGCCGTCGAAGGAGACCGAGACGCCGTCCAGATAGAGGATGGTGTTCGACTTGCTCATGGTCGCTTACTCCGCCGGCTGCGGTTCGGGGCCGTTGGCCGACCACGCGCCCGGCGTTCTCGCCGCCGAGCGCTCGATCTTCGGCTGCGCTTCCGGCGGGTCGATGCCGGCTTTCGCGGCGAGCGAGGCCGCGCGCAGCGCCCTGGCCTTGCCGCGCCAGCTATCCCACATGCCGACCACGCCCTTGGGCAGGAACAGCGTTACGGCGACGAACAACCCGCCAAGCGCGAATAGCCAGAATTCAGGCAGCACGCCGGTGAACCAGGATTTGCCGGCATTGACCAGGAGCGCGCCGATAATCGGGCCGACGATGGTGCCGCGCCCGCCGACGGCGGTCCAGATCACCACTTCGATCGAATTGGCGGGCTCGAACTCGCCGGGATTAATGATGCCGACCTGCGGCACGTAGAGCGCGCCGGCGATGCCGGCCATGACGGCCGAGACGCTGAAGGCGAAGAGTTTTACATTCTCGGCCCGCCAGCCGAGGAAGCGGGTGCGGCTTTCGGCGTCGCGCACCGCCATCAGCAGCTTGCCGTATTTGGAGCGCACGATCGCCGCGGTGACAAAGACGGCGAACGCCAGCGTCACGGCGCTTGCTGAAAACAGCGCCGCGCGCGTCGCGTCGGCCTGGATGTTGAAGCCGAGGATGTCCTTGAAATCGGTCAGGCCGTTATTGCCTCCGAAACCCATGTCGTTGCGGAAGAAGGCAAGCAGCAGCGCATAGGTCATCGCCTGGGTGATGATCGAGAGATAAACGCCGGTGACGCGGCTGCGGAAGGCGAACCAGCCGAATACGAAGGCAAGTAGGCCCGGCACGGCCAGCACCATCAGCACGGCGAACCAGAAATGGTCGAAGCCGTGCCAGAACCAGGGCAGTTCCTTGTAGTTCAGGAACACCATGAAGTCCGGCAGGATGGGATTGCCATAGACGCCGCGCGAGCCGATCTGACGCATCAGATACATGCCCATCGCATAGCCGCCGAGCCCGAAGAAGGCGCCGTGGCCGAGCGAAAGGATGCCGCAATAGCCCCAGACCAGATCGAGCGCGAGCGCCAGCAGCGCGTAGCAGAGATATTTCCCGACCAAAGTGACGATGTAAGGCGGAATGTAGAAGGCGCTTTGAGGCGACACCGCGAGGTTTAGCAGCGGCACGATGACGGCCGCCGCCAGCAGGACGAGGATGGCGATCGCGATGCGCCGGTCGGTGCCGAAGAAGCGCTGCGTGATCATGCTTCCACCGCCCTGCCCTTCAGCGCGAACAGGCCGCGCGGCCGCTTCTGGATGAACAGGATGATCAGTACCAGCACGACGATCTTGCCAAGCACCGCGCCGGCGTACGGCTCGAGGAACTTGTTGACGATGCCGAGCGAGAAGGCGCCGACCATCGTGCCCCAGAGATTGCCGACGCCACCGAAGACCACGACCATGAAACTGTCGATAATGTAGCCGCGGCCGAGATTGGGCGAGACGTTGTCGATCTGGCTGAGCGCCACGCCGGCGATCCCGGCGATACCGGAGCCGAGCGCGAAAGTCAGCGCGTCGACCCAAGGCGTCCTGATGCCCATGGATGCGGCCATGCGCCGATTGGCGGTGACGGCACGCATCTGCAGGCCCCAGGGCGTTCGCTTCATGACGTAGAGCAGCACACCGAACACCAGCAGCGCGAACACCAGTATCCACAGCCGGTTCCAGGTGATGGCCAATTGACCGATGTCGAACGATCCCGACATCCAGGACGGATTGCCGACCTCCTGGTTCGTCGGGCCGAAGACGGTGCGCACCGCCTGCTGCAGGATCAGCGAGACGCCCCATGTGGCAAGAAGCGTCTCCAGCGGCCGGCCGTAGAGGAAGCGGATGACGCCGCGCTCGATGACGAGGCCGACCAGCGCCGAGACCAGGAAGGCGAGCGGCAGCGCGATGACCAGCGACCAGTCGAAGAGGCTCGGAAACGACGTGCGGATCACCTGCTGGACGACGAAGGTGGTGTAGGCGCCGAGCATCACCATCTCGCCATGCGCCATGTTGATGACGCCCATGACACCAAAGGTGATGGCGAGACCGATAGCGCCGAGCAGCAGCACCGATCCGAGTGATATGCCGTACCAGATGTTCTGGCCGGCATCCCACAACGCCAGCGTCGAATTGATATGGCCGATCGCGGCGGTTGCCAAGTTCTTGACCGCTCCCTGCGCGCCAGCCTCAACGGAGGTCAGCAGGGAAAGCGCATCGCGGTCGCCGCGCGCCGCGATGGCCGAGATGGCGGCGAGCTTGTCGGCTTCCGGCTTGTCGGAAACCAGAACCGACGCCGCGCGCGCCTGCACGAACATCGTCTTGACGGCTGGGTCGGTCTCAGCAGCGATCGCGGCATCGAGCGGTTCGATATTCGCCGCGTCGGGCGTCTTGAACATGGTCGCGGCGGCGGCAAGGCGCACGCTCGCGTCCTTGGCGCGCAGCGTCAGCGTCCCCAGCGCGTCGCGTATAGCGCGGCGAAGACCGTTGTTGACCTTGATCTTGGTGAGATCGGCCTTGGCGGCATCGGCGGACTTGTCGCCGCTGAAAGGATCGAGCAGTTCGACACCGCTCGCCGCGTCCTTGCCGATGAAGACCTGCGAATCGGCTTTGCGAATATAGAGGTTGCCGTCGGCGAGCGCCGACAGCGGCCTTTCGACGGCCGGATCGCCGCTGGTCGCGAGCTCGCGCACGATGGCTTCCGTGGCCGAGAAATTAGTCGCTGTAGCGAACTTGGCTATTGCCGCGCGAAGATCGGCCTCGCCTGCCTTCGACGGCAGCAGGCTTGCCATCGTCAGCAGCAGCGTCAAGCCAATCGCGCGCAACAGGATCATCAGCTTCAGCGGATCTCGAACGTTTGAGGTTTCTGCCCGGGCGGGACGCGAAGGCCCGCCCGGGCCGCGGTCTCGGATCGCGGGGCCACGCGGCGACCCGACAGACCTGGGAGGATCAGTTGGTGCCCTTGCCGCCGCACTTGCCGGTGGCGACGTTGAAGTTGCCGCAACTGAGCGGCGCGCGCCAATCGGAGATCAGGTTCTTGGAATCGGGCAGGTAGTCGGACCATTCGTCGCCCATCACAAGGCCGGGCGTTTGCGAGACGGTCTCGAACTGGCCGTCGGCCTGGATCTCGCCGATGAGCACCGGCTTCGTGATATGATGGTTCGGCATCATCGTCGAATAGCCGCCGGTCAGGTTCGGCACCGAGACGCCGACCATGGCGTCGATGACCTTGTCCGGATCGGTAGTGCCGGCCTTCTCGACTGCCTTCACCCACATGTTGAAGCCGATATAGTGGGCTTCCATCGGGTCGTTGGTCGTGCGCTTGTCGTTCTTTATGAACTTGTGCCAGTCGTCGATGAACTTCTTGTTCTCGGGCGTGTCGACGCTCTCGAAATAGTTCCAGGCGGCGAGGTGGCCGACCAGCGGTCCGGTGTCGAGACCGGCCAGTTCTTCCTCGCCGACTGAGAAGGCCATGACTGGAATGTCCTCGGCCTTGATGCCCTGGTTGCCCAGTTCCTTGTAGAACGGCACGTTGGCGTCGCCGTTGACAGTCGAGATCACGGCCGTCTTCTTGCCGGCCGAGCCGAACTTCTTGATCGCCGAGACTTCGGTCTGCCAGTCGGAGAAGCCGAACGGCGTGTAGTTGACCATGATGTCCTCGGCCGGCACGCCCTTCGACTTCAGATAGGCTTCGAGGATCTTGTTGGTGGTGCGCGGGTAGACATAGTCGGTGCCTTCGAGCACCCAGCGCTTCACCGAGCCGCCATCGGCGCTCATCAGGTAGTCGACGGCCGGAATGGCCTGCTGGTTGGGGGCAGCACCCGTGTAAAAGACGTTGCGCTCGCTTTCCTCGCCCTCATACTGGACGGGGTAGAACAGGATGTTGTCGAGCTCCGAGAACACCGGCAGCACCGATTTGCGCGAGACCGAAGTCCAGCAGCCGAACACCGCCGCGACCTTGTCCTTGGAGATCAGCTCGCGCGCCTTTTCGGCAAACAGCGGCCAGTTGGACGCCGGATCGACCACCACGGCCTCGAGCTTCTTGCCGAGCAGGCCGCGCTTGGCGTTCTGCTCCTCGATCAGCATCAGCATGACGTCCTTCAGCGTCGTCTCCGAAATCGCCATGGTCCCCGAGAGCGAATGGAGGATGCCGACCTTGATCGTGTCGTCGGCCGCTCTGGCGGGAGCCGATATCGACAGGCCGGCAGCGATCACGCCGGCCGAAAACATTTTTGTTATTGTCGAGAAATTGCCCCTCATATTGCACACTCCCAAGCTGGTTGTTTTGCATTGCAACATTGCGGTGCAAGCGACGTGCCAAACCTGACAGTCCAAAGTGCCGGGCAAAAAATCGATCAGTTACAGTTGGTTATAATTTCAACTCAAGTTTTCAACGGCCGCTTCCGCTTCAAGGCGTTGTCAAATTTTGGGCTTCTGCCTCTATTTTCATCGCAATTTTCTATTGCGTGTTTTTACATCGCCGTTTGCCTTCTGCCGGCCCCCGTAGTCGCACGGCGAGAGATGTTGGGAATTGAAATCTTTGCGCCGCGGACGGCTAAGAAGTGAGGGGCCTGGTCCCTCTCGGCGGCGGGCTTTTCCTATCTGGAGCAAATTTGTAGACCGCTCGATTGGTGTCGTCGGTGACGCGAACCCATTGGGTCTCGACTCGCCGGTCCTGTACGTGGCGGCCGGTCACCCATTCAGCGGCTTCTTTAGCTGAGGCGGTCCTCGCGTAGGCAATACTGCATCCGTCCCCGACATCGTTTCAACGGTAAGGGACGGGCTCTTTTGTCGGGTCTCCTCTGATCAGTCAGCCCTTTCCAATGGGGCCGATATGCCATCCCGACGCAACAGCGCCGCCCAGCGACCGAACTTCGACAAGGGGCGAAGGTCCCAGGAGTTGTTCACCGGCGGCTTTTGTCGAGTGCCGCCGCTCGACAGGCGCGCGATAGGTGAACGAAATAGGCCCCCCTGACGCGTTTTCTGCACCCCACTACCTCCGAAGGCTCACGCGCGGCCTAGCCCGGCTTCTGTGGCAAATGGCAATGGTTCCAACATCGCCCTGCCCGATTTCACATGCCCTTCGCTTCGGCAGCGCAGACCAGCCGTCAGCGTGTTGGCGATAGAGCGTGAATTTCTCCTCGAGCGCCACGACTGCTTCGCCCTTGCTGCGTTCAGTGGCCCGCCCACCGACATGCGCGCGCCGGCCGCCGAACATTGGTCATGACGGTCCAGAACAACGTCCCGGCACTGGGCCCATCCGCCGCCAAGGATCCGACGCTATCGGAGCCGAGGAACGTCGGGGAGAATCGCAGGGACTCGGACTGCAAAGACGAGTGTCGCTGACTCGCCCCGGGCAACTCCGGCGGCTGTGCAATCGACTTTCCTTCGCGGCCGCCTAGCAGTTCGCGTCAGTCTGCGGATCGCACGCCTTGTTTTTCTGGCCCCGTGGCTTCGGATGGGCCTGAATCATTCCCACTCGATGGTGCCCGGGGGCTTCGACGTAACGTCGTAAACGACGCGATTGATGCCTTTCACCTCGTTGATGATGCGGGTGGCGGCGGCGCCCAGGAAGTTCATGTCGTAGTGGTAGAAATCGGCCGTCATGCCGTCGACCGAGGTCACAGCGCGCAGCGCGCAGACGAATTCGTAAGTGCGGCCGTCGCCCATTACGCCGACGGTCTGCACCGGCAAGAGCACGGCGAAGGCCTGCCAGATGGCATCGTAAAGGCCGGCCTTGCGGATCTCGTCGAGGTAGATGGCGTCGGCCTCGCGCAGGATCTCCAGCTTCTCGCGGGTGATGCCGCCCGGGCAGCGTATGGCAAGGCCAGGACCCGGGAACGGATGACGGCCGATGAAGCTTTCGGGCAGGCCGAGCTCTCGGCCAAGCGCCCTCACCTCGTCCTTGAACAACTCGCGCAGCGGCTCGACCAGCTTCATGTTCATGCGCTCGGGCAGGCCGCCGACATTGTGATGCGACTTGATCGTCACCGACGGGCCGCCGGAGAAGGAGACGCTTTCGATGACGTCGGGATAGAGCGTGCCCTGCGCCAGGAAGTCGGCGCCGCCGAGTTTCTTCGCCTCTTCCTCGAACACCTCGATGAACAGGCGGCCGATGGTCTTGCGCTTCTTTTCCGGATCGCTCTCGCCTTCCAGCGCCGAAATGAAGCGGTCGGAAGCGTCGACCAGGATCAGCGGCAGGTTGTAATGCTGGCGGAACATCTCCACCACGCTTTTCGCCTCGTCCTTCCGCATCAGGCCGTGGTCGACGAGGATGCAGGTCAACTGATCGCCGACCGCGTCGTGGATCAGGAGCGCAGCGACCGAGGAATCGACGCCGCCCGACAGCGCGCAGATCACCTTGCCCTTGCCGACCTGCTTGCGGATCGCCTCGACCGCCTGCTCGCGATAGGCAGCCATGGTCCAGCCCGTGCTGAGGCCGGCGATATGGTGGACGAAGTTGCTCAGCAGCTTGGCGCCGTCCGGGGTATGGACGACCTCGGGATGGAACTGCACCGCGTAAAACTTCCGTGCCTCGTCGGCAATCGCTGCGAAGGGCGCGCCGGTGGAGGTGCCGACGATCTTGAATCCTTCCGGAATGGCGGTGACGCGGTCGCCGTGGCTCATCCAGACCTGATGACGCGTGCCCCTGGCCCAGACACCGTCGAACAGCGCGCAGTCATCCTCGATCTCCAGGAAGGCCCGGCCGAACTCACGGTGATGGCCGGCTTCGACCTTGCCGCCGAGCTGAGCGCACATCGTCTGCTCGCCATAGCAGATGCCGAGCACCGGAATGCCGGACGAAAAGACCTCGTCGGGCGCGCGGGGCGAGCCGATGTCGACGGTCGAGTGCGGACTGCCCGATAGGATGACGGCCTTCGGCCGGATGCGGCGGAAGCCCTCCGCGGCTGACTGGAACGGAACGATCTCGCAGTAGACCCCGGCCTCGCGCACGCGCCGCGCGATCAGCTGCGTGACCTGGCTGCCGAAGTCGATGATGAGAACGGTGTCGGGATGTGTCGTCATGGCGAGCCTTTAAAGAAAGAACCGATTCGGCGCAATGGTGCGCGTTGCGACGTTCGGTCTTGCCAAAACGCCTAAAGCGCGTCGCGTCGAACGGGCCCAGGCGACGAGCTTCAAGTTTCATCTGATGCATGTCGTTCTCCCAAAACCGCTGCGCACTTTTGGGCGACATGCATTAAGTAAGGCCGATCGCGCCGGACGCAATCGCCTGCTCTAGCAGACCTATCGCCTCCGCCAGCTTCTCGTCGATGACGTGCAGATACTCGGTCCAGTCGCCGACATGCCTGAGATCGGCCGCGCCGTCGGAAATACCGCGCAGGCCGATCAGCGGCACGCCGAACAGCTGGCAGGCGCGCAGGCAGGCGAAGGTCTCCATGTCGACCATGTCGGCGTCGATCGCGTCATAGGCGGTCCCGGTGACGATGGCGCCTCCGGTCGACAGCGTCGCGGTCCTGATGCCGGGAATGACGAAGGGCAGCGGCACCGTCACCGGCAGGTCGAGGAACGGCGTCGCGCCCTTCGCGAAGCCGAGCGGCGAAGCGTCGATGTCGCGGTAGCTCACCGACACGGCCTGGTAGATTTCGGTCTGTTCGAGCGTTCGGCTTCCCGCGGAGCCCAGCGATACGACGAGATCCGGCAGCGCATCCTCGGCCTTCAACGTGGCGAGCTCGGCGCCGAGGCGCACACCGGCCTCGACCGGGCCGACGCCGGTCATCAGCGGCGTGAACAGCTTTTTGAGATGCGGACCGTATTCGGCCTCGGCCGCCATGACGAAGAGGACGGATTTTTCCCCTATCCGCGCAACGCTCGCCATGGATCACCCCTCGATGCCGTCGCGGCCGACCACCGTCATCATTGTGCCGGTCATGGTGGCGATCAGCTTGGCCTCGCCATCAGCGGCGAAAGCATAGGCCTGGCCGTCGGCAACAATGATGGTGCGGCCCGGCTTGGTCACCGAGCCGCGGAACAGGAAGCGCTCGCCCTTCCCCGGTGCCAAGAGGTTGACCTTGAATTCGATGGTCAGCACGCTGGAATTCTGCGGCATCAACGAGAAGGCGGCATAGCCGCAGGCCGAGTCCAGCGCGGTCGAGATGACGCCGGCATGCAGGAAGCCGTGCTGCTGGGTGAGCGAAGGGGCATAGGGCATCTCGATCTCGATGATGCCGGGCGTGACCAGCGTCAGCTCCGCACCGATGGTGGCCATGGCCTTCTGGCGGGCAAAGGAAGTCCTGACGCGATCCTCATAATCGGGAGCGGGTACGATTTTGGCTGCCATGGCCTTCGCCTCATTTTTGCTGGCGAAGCTTATTGCAGAGGCAGGCAGGACAGGCAATCGCTTATGTTGCAGCGCAGCAAATGCCGGCTGCCCTCATGCGGCCCTGCGCAGGGCGTGGAAATAGAACCCGTCAGTGCCACTGAGCGCCGGCGACAGCGAGATGCCACCGGCTTCGCCAATACGCGCAGCGCCCTCGTGGCCGGGGAAACGGCCGTCCCAGAGTTGGCGGTGGTCGACCGGCGCAAAATCGCCGTGGCGCTCGCGGAAGGCGGCGACCTGCTCGCCGTTTTCGGCATCGAACACCGAGCAGGTGATGTAGACGAGCAGCCCGCCGGGCTTCACGAAAGCCTGCGCCATGTCGAGGATCGCCTGCTGCTCACCTTTGCGGGCATCGAGCTGTCTGTCCGTCAGCCGCCACTTGGCGTCCGGGCGCCGCCGCCAGGTGCCGCTGCCGGTGCAGGGCGCATCGATCAGCACGAGGTCCATATGACCGGTGAGCGGCGCGAGTTCCGCGGGCTTGCTGACGACCTGGATGTTGCGGCTGTGCGCGCGGCGGATGCGCTCGAAGATCGGCGCCAGCCGCACCTTTTCCGCATCATGGGCGAAGACCTGGCCGCGATTGTCCATCTCTGCCGAAAGCGCCAGGGTCTTGCCCCCGGCGCCCGCGCAATAGTCGAGCACCTGCATGCCTGGCTCGGCGCCGGCGAGCGCTGCTGCAAGCTGCGAGCCCTCGTCCTGCACCTCGAACCAGCCTTTCTGGAAGGCGGGCTCGGCCTGGACGTTCGGATGCCTGCCGTCGCCATTGATCGGCGGGATGCGAATGCCGTGCGGCGCGATTGCGGCAGCTGCTGCACCGGTGCCCCGGAGTTCCGCCAGCACCTTGCCGCGGTCTGCCTGCAGCGCATTGACCCTGAGGTCCAGCGGCGGGCGCATCGCGAGAGCCGCGCCCTCTTCGACCCAGGCATCGCCATAGGCGTGCTCGAGAAGCGGCGCGCACCAGTCCGGAACATCGGCCCGCACGGCAGCCGGCGCATCGGCGAGCCTGCCGGAGGCTGCCGCTTTCAGTTCGGCGGCGCTGAGCAGCGGCGGCGCGAATTTGTCGCCGTCGAGAGCGTCATTCAGCGACCGCGCCGTCTGGCCCCATTCCAGCAGCAACGCGCCGAAGCCGATGGCGCGCGGCGTCTCCTCGCCGAAGAGCCAGCCGGCCGAGCGCTTGCGGCGCAGCGCGTCGTAGACGATGTTGCCGATAGCCGCGCGGTCGCCGCCACCGGCAAAGCGGTGCGACAAGCCCCAGTCGCGCAAGGCGTCGGCCACTGGCCGATGCCGCCGGCCGATGTCTTCAAGCACTTCGATGGCCGCCGCCAGCCTTCCGCCCAGTCTCATTCCTGCTTCCGTCTATCGTTGCTTCCAGCCCTGCTCTTAGAGCCTTTCCGGCTCCGATTGAAACACTTCTCTTGCGGTGAAGCCAAAACGACCTGTCCCATGCCATCGTCCATGCAACAGGCGGAAGGTTCTTTCGCGGCAGTCGGCGGTCAGCGGATAACAAGAAAAACGCCTCGCACATCAAACTTCTCTAATGTCTTGACTGACGGATGCAAAGCAAGACCGCTGGCTTAACACTCAGCTTTCCAAGTTTTGCCGGCAGGAATACTCTTTCGTCTGTGATTCGCGACGCGGAAAACGCGGTCTGGCGGATCCCTATGAGGAGAGGGCAATGAAGACTTATCTGGCAGAAGTTCTAGGCACGTTTCTGTTGGTGTTCATCGGCACGGCCTCCGTGGTCACGGGCGGCTTCGGCGGCGCGCTGCCGCTCGGACAGGAAGGTATCGGCCTGGCGTTCGGCATCGGCTTGATCGCCGCGGCCTATGCGATCGGCCCGATCTCGGGCGCGCATCTCAATCCGGCGGTGACGCTCGGCGTGTTCCTTGCGGGGCGGATGCCGGCGAGGGAAGTCGTGCCTTACTGGATCGCGCAGATCATCGGCGCCATCATCGCTTCGCTGGCGCTGTGGATCATCGTCACCGGTCAGGCCGGCGGCCACACCGGGGGCTTCGGCGCCAATGGCTGGGACGAGGCGAAATGGGGCATGAGCTCGGCCTTCCTGTGGGAGCTGATCGGCACCTTCACCTTCGTCACCGTCATTCTCGGCGTCACCAACGCCAAGCACATGACGGCCTTTGCCGGCCTGGTGATAGGCCTGACGCTGGCAGGGCTCCACTTTGCCATGATCCCGGTGACGGGCACTTCGGTCAATCCGGCGCGCTCGATCGGCCCGGCGCTGTTTTCGGGCGGGGCGGCGCTCGGCCAGCTCTGGCTGTTCATCGTCGCGCCACTGATCGGCGGGGCGATCGCCGGCATCGTCGCCAAGGCGGGCATCTTCGAAAAAGACTGATAGCTACTTTACCCAATGCAAAAGGCGCGGGCATGAACCCGCGCCTTTTTTTGGGAGGATGAGACCTAAAGCGTATCGCGATCTTTCAGTTTCGCTCCGTGCGCTTTAGTTTTTTTATTTGCGCATGTCTTTGTCCCGAAACCGGTTCCCACTCTCGGGAGACCTGCTTTACTTCGCGACCAGTTCGAACCGGTCGAGATTCATCACCTTCGTCCACGCCTTCACGAAGTCCTTGACGAACTTCTGCTTGGCATCCGCCGAGCCGTAGACCTCGGCCAGCGCACGCAATTGCGAGTGCGAGCCGAAGATCAGGTCGGCGCGGGTGCCGGTCCACTTGACTTGCTTGGTCTTGCGGTCGCGCGCCTCATAGACCTCATCCGAGTCTGGCTCAGAGCCGGCCGCCGGATCCCAGATGGTCGCCATGCTGAGCAGGTTGATGAAGAAGTCATTGGTCAGCGTGCCCGGCCTGTCGGTGAACACGCCGTGCTTTGAGCGGCCATGATTGGCGCCGAGCACGCGCAGGCCGCCGACCAGCACCGTCATTTCCGGCGCCGTCAGCGTGAGGAGCTGCGCACGGTCGACCAGCATCGCTTCGACCGACATGGGCAGCCTGCTGCGGACATAGTTGCGGAAGCCGTCGGCCCTCGGCTCGAGTGCCGCGAAGGATTCGACATCGGTCTGCTCCTGCGAAGCGTCCATGCGGCCTGGCGTGAAGGGCACGTTCACCTCATTGCCGCCGTCCTTCGCGGCCTTCTCGATCGCGGCGGCGCCGCCGAGCACGATCAGGTCGGCGAGCGATATCTTCTTCTCGCCAGCCTGCACCGAGTTGAACTCCTGCTGGATGGCTTCGAGCTTCACCAGCACCTTCGAAAGCTGGGCCGGCTGGTTGACTTCCCAGTCCTTCTGCGGGCTGAGACGGATGCGGCCGCCATTGGCGCCGCCGCGCTTGTCCGAGCCGCGGAAGGTCGAGGCCGAGGCCCAGGCGGTTGAGACCAGTTCAGGAACCGCAAGGCCGGAGGCCAGGATCTTCGCCTTCAGCGCGGCGATATCCTCTTCGCTGACCAGCTCGTGGTCGATCGCCGGGATCGGGTCCTGCCAGATCAGTTCTTCCTTCGGCACGAGCGGGCCGAGATAACGAACCACCGGGCCCATGTCGCGATGGGTGAGCTTGAACCAGGCGCGGGCGAAAGCGTCGGCGAACTGGTCCGGGTTCTGGTGGAAGCGACGCGAGATCTTCTCATAGGCCGGATCGAAGCGCAGCGCGAGATCGGTGGTGAGCATGGCCGGAGCATGACGCCTGGAGGGATTGTGCGCGTCCGGAACCGTGCCGGCGCCGGCGCCGCCCTTGGGCGTCCACTGATTGGCACCGGCCGGGCTCTTCGTCAGCTCCCATTCGAAGTTGAACAGGTTGTCGAAGAAATTGTTGCTCCATCTGGTCGGCGTCGTGGTCCAGGTGACTTCCAGGCCCGAGGTGATGGCGTCGCCGGCAATGCCGGTGGCATGTTTGCTCGACCAGCCGAGGCCCTGCGCTTCGATGCCGGCACCTTCCGGCTCCACGCCCACCAGCGAGGCATCGCCGGCGCCATGGGTCTTGCCGAAGGTGTGGCCGCCGGCGATCAGCGCCACGGTCTCTTCGTCGTTCATGGCCATACGGCGGAAGGTCTCGCGGATGTCGCGGGCCGCGGCGACCGGATCCGGCTTGCCGTTCGGGCCTTCCGGGTTCACGTAGATCAGGCCCATCTGAACGGCGCCGAGATGGCCCTGCAGTTCACGGTCGCCGGAATAGCGCTGGTCGTCCAGCCACTTCGTTTCGGAGCCCCAATCCACGTCCTGCTCCGGCTCCCACACGTCGGCGCGGCCGCCGGCGAAGCCGAAGGTCTTGAAGCCCATCGATTCCAGCGCGACGTTGCCGGCAAGGATCATCAGGTCGGCCCAGGAGATCTTGCGGCCGTATTTCTGTTTGACCGGCCACAGCAGCCGGCGTGCCTTGTCGAGATTGGCATTGTCCGGCCAGCTGTTCAGCGGCGCGAACCGCTGCTGGCCGGCACCGGCGCCGCCACGCCCGTCGCCGATGCGATAGGTGCCGGCACTGTGCCAGGCCATGCGGATGAAGAGCGGTCCGTAATGGCCGAAGTCGGCCGGCCACCAGTCCTGCGAGTCGGTCATCACATGGTGCAGGTCCTTGATCACGGCATCGAGATCGAGGCTCCGGAATTCCGTGGCATAGTCGAAATCCTCGCCCATCGGGTCCGAGAGGCTCGACTGCTGATGAAGAACGCCGAGGTCGAGTAGATTCGGCCACCAATCCCGATTGGTCCTGCCGGCGGATCCATGCGCCACGGGACATTTGCCAGCGCTGTTGTCGTCGGTTTTCGCGTCCATCTTACTCTCCAGGTTTTGATTTTTCCGAGATTGATTCTGCGCAGATTTCGGGGCCGACCAGCGGCCGCGCCAATCTGGAATGATTCCAGCCTAGGCCGGCTTGGCGATAAAGACAAATTGCCTTTCCCGTTCGTTTTGATAAGCTTTCCTTATGATCGGCCTCACCGTGCGACAGATGCTTTATTTCGACGCGCTGGCGCAGACGCTGCATTTCGGCCGCGCCGCGAAGCTTGCCGGCGTCAGCCAGCCGGCGCTCTCCGGCCAGATCGCCGAAATGGAAGAGCGGCTGAACTGTCTTTTGTTCGAGCGCGGCGGCAAGACGGTGCGGATGACGGACGAAGCGCTTGTGCTGCAGCCGCGCATCGAGCGCATTCTTGCCGATATACGTGACGTCGAGACGACCGCCCGGCGCGGCCGCCCCGCGATGGAAGGCCGCTTCCGGCTGGGCATCATCCCGACCGTAGCGCCCTATCTCCTGCCGCGGGTCCTGCCGGAATTGAAGAAGCATTTCCCGGGCCTGCAGCTCGAACTGCGCGAGGCGCTGACGGCATCGTTGGTCGAGGACAATGTCTCGGGCAAGCTCGACGCTTTCATCGCCGCGCTGCCGCTCGACCATCCGGGGCTCGTCACGGAAGAGCTCTTCCCGGACCGCTTCTTCCTTGCGGTGCCCGCCGGCGATCCGGCCTTCGCCTCGCCGCCCGTGCCGCCGGAAAGCCCGGCGCTGGAACGGCTGATGCTGCTCGAGGAAGGCCATTGCCTGCGCGAACAGGCTCTGGCCGTCTGCGGCAATGTTCGGCCGGTGGCGATGTCAAGCTATGGCGCCACCAGTCTCACCACGCTCTTGCAGATGGTGGCGCATGGGCTGGGCGTGACGCTGGTTCCGGAAATGGCGGCAAACGCCGCCGGCGTCATGCCGGACCTCAAGATCGTGCCGTTCCAGGAGCCGATGCCGCAGCGCATGATCTGCCTCGCATGGCGGCGCAACAAGGTGCGCCAGGACGAATGCGTGGAACTGGCAAAGATCATACGGGGATTGGATCAGGCGGTGCTGGCGAGCTGACCCTGGATTCTGAGCTTTGCCCCAATCCCAGTTCTCAGCCAACGCCCCGTATCGGAAGCTTCTGCTGCTTACCGGAGCTAACGCTGCCCGCTTCGAAAATCCGATAGTGCGGTTCCCAACCTCGTGTTCTCTACCCTGCGTTCGATTGCCAGCCTTTACGGCACAAATATGAGAAATACGTAGGTAAAGAACACCACAATATGAACCATTCCGGTCAGGAATGTCGTTCTTTCGGTGCTAAAGCTTACGCTGCAAATGAAAAGAGCCAGGGCCAAAAGTACCGCATCAGCCGCCGGAAGCCCAAGGGTTAACCCTCGGCCTGTCAGCAGGCTGGCGGCCGCGACCGCCGGTATCGTCAGACCGATGGTGGCGCAGGCCGAACCCATCGCAACGTTGAGGCCGCGCTGCAGCTCATTGTTGAGCGAGGCGCGAACCGCCGAAATGGCCTCCGGCATCAAAACCAGCCCGGCGATCATCGCTCCCACGATACTGTCGGCCTGGGTCACCTGGTAGGCAACGAGCGTATCCTCGACACCGGCGGCGACCTGCTCGGCCAGCATGACGATGCCGATCAGCCCGCTCACCAGCAGCAGAACGCCGACAGAAAGGCTTTCGTGAAGGGCAGTTCGCATCGAAACCTCGTGCGCCTGTTCCTGGACGAAGTCGTCCCGGTGCCGAACGGTCTGGGCGAACACGAAGCTTGCATAGAGCAGCACTGAAAGGACGCTCACAAAACCAAGCTGGCCTGCCGAAAACGTGCCAGGATCCGTCGTCTGGGTGTAGGTCGGCAGGACAAGCGTCATGACAGTCAGCGCGATCAGAACCGCGAGATACGCGCTGGTCCCTTGCCGAACGATTGCCTGCTTGCGATGTCGCCAGCCGCCAAGCGTGAGACACGTACCGACGACGCCGGTAGAGATAATCATCACCGTCGAGAAAACGGACTCGCGCGCCAATGTCGGGTTGTTCTCTCCATGCAGCATCATGGAAACGATGATCGACACTTCGATTGCCGTCACGGCAAAGGTCAGCACCAACGTCCCGTACGGCTCCCCCACGCGCCGGGCCACTGCCTCGGCGTGGTCGAGCACCACGAAAATGGTGATGAACATGATCGCACTCGAAAACGCTCCAACGACAATCCTGATGTTCAGCGAACCTTCGTCCACCGAAAGGCCGCTGGCTCTGACCGCGACAGCCATCACCAGGGCGGCCAATGGCATCGTGTAGGAAGTCACCGACCGCGCGAAACCAGTCATTGAAGCCCCTGCGTTTCCGCGAATTTAGCGGAAAAGCCTGTGGGAAGCACCCCAGCCGACATCATTGCGAAGTGGACGGACCGATCGCCCGGCGTTCGACTTCTTCCGGGAAGCCGATCCGCTGCTGCCGAGGATGCTCGAGGAGTTGCGGCGCCGGCTGTTCCAGCGCACCGAAACCTCGAGATGCCGTGGTCTACGCCGTTTCCCGCCCCGGCAATGACCAACCTCAAAGCATCCGCGCCAGGACTTTACGCGTGCGTGACGTGCTCCCCCTTGCCGGTCTAGGGTGAGGCGGCTTTAGGAAACGATCGAACGGCTTCTGGCATCGACGGTGTCAAATCGCCTTGCGAACCGCCGTGCAGAATTTTCGCAAAAGTTCCGGTTCGTTCCCCAGCCGCTGGCGCAGGGAGAAGGGTATCTCCAGCTGCGCTCCTTTGCCGGTCAATCCACGATTGACGATGTTCAAATCGCCGATGCCTGGGAAAATATGGTTGTCCCTTTTGGTGTTGAAGCCGGCTTCCTGGAGGCGCCGAACTATCTCTGTAATCAGCGCGGCATCCTTGCCGCCCATATAGATTGTCGAGGGATCGTCCCGATCTTGGCGACCATGGATAGCAACGACAATCGACTTCGCCCGCACCAAGTCGAGCGCGGATTCCTCGTCAAAGTTATTTGACGTTATGTGCAACTCGCGATTGTTGTGCGGCATCAGTCCTTCAAAGCAATACAGATCCAGATCGCTCCCTGCCACCGTCTCGGCAATCAGGGAGGTGCGGGGCTCGATCTTCCCACCGTGCGGGGCGAGGACGATCGCATTGCCGGTTCGAGCGCCACGCCGCACGACGATGCGATAGTCCACGTTTTCGATTTTGGCGGCCTTCAGCGCCGCAAAATTTGGGAACTCGTTGTCCATAATCCCATCCAAACGCGTGGTCGGCAGTTCGCGCTTCGAGCGCGTTTTGCGAGGGCTGAATATCTCCGGATCAATCCTGCCTCACGCCGTCTTCTGCGCCACCAGCCCCAGTTCCTCGACCATTGCCTCGCGCATCAGGAATTTCTGCGGCTTGCCGGTCACCGTCATCGGCAGCTCGGTGCGGAAGCGGATGAAGCGCGGCACCTTGTAATGCGCGATCTGGCCGCTGCAGAAGGCCTTGATCTCCTCAGCGGTGGCGATCTGGCCGGGCTTCAGCACGATCCAGGCGCAGATCTCCTCGCCATATTTGTCATCGGGAATGCCGAAGACCTGCACTTCCTTGATCTTGGGGTGGCGGTAGAGGAATTCCTCGACCTCGCGCGGATAGACGTTCTCGCCGCCGCGGATGACCATGTCCTTCACCCGGCCGACAATGTTGCAATAGCCCTCCGCGTCGATCGTCGCGAGGTCGCCGGTGTGCATCCAGCCGTCCGCGTCGATCGCCTCGCGGGTCTTTTCCGCGTCGTCCCAATAGCCCTTCATCACCGAATAGCCGCGTGTGCAGAGCTCGCCCGGCTCGCCGACCGGGACGGTGGCGCCATCGGCGCCGATCGCCTTGACCTCGACATGCGGATGGATGCGGCCGACCGTGGAGACGCGTTTTTCCAGCGGGTCGTCGACGCTGCTCTGGAAAGAAACCGGACTGGTCTCGGTCATGCCATAGGCAATGGTCACTTGCGCCATATGCATCAGCGACACCACCTTCTTCATCACCTCTATCGGGCATGGCGAGCCGGCCATGATGCCGGTGCGCAGGCTGGAGAGGTCGAAGCTAGGGAAATCGGCATGATCGAGCATGGCGACGAACATGGTCGGCACGCCATAAAGGCCGGTGCAACGTTCCTGCGCGACGGCCCTGAGCGTCGCGCCCGCATCAAAACCTTCGCCAGGGAAGACCATCGTGGCGCCTTTGGTGACGCAGCCCATCGTGCCCATCGACATGCCGAAACAATGATAGAGCGGCACAGGGATGCAGAGCCGGTCGTCGACGGTGAGCTTGATCGCCGAGGTGACGAAGCTGCCGTTGTTGACGATGTTCGAATGGGTGAGTGTCGCGCCCTTCGGCGCGCCCGTCGTTCCGCTGGTGAACTGAATGTTGATGGCGTCGCCGGGCTTCAGGCTTTCGGAGATGCGATCGAGGCTGTCATGCTCGTCGCGCCGGCCATTGCCAGCACATCGCCGAAATTGAACATGCCGGGCGAGTTGTCCTCGCCCATGCGGATGACGATCTTCAGCGATGGCAGCTTCTTTGCCTCGAGCTTGCCGGGCTCGGCCTTGGCGATCTCCGGCGCCAGCGTCTCGATTATGCCGAGATAGTCGGAGGTCTTGAAGCTGGCCGCCGTGACCAGCGCCTTGCAGCCGACCGTGTTGAGCGCATATTCCAGCTCGCTGAGCCGGTAGGCCGGGTTGATGTTGACCAGGATCAGGCCGATGCGCGCGGTGGCGAACTGCGTCACCAGCCATTCCCAGCGGTTGGGCGACCAGATGCCGACGCGATCGCCCTTCTCCAGGCCGAGCGCCAGGAAGCCGGCGGCCAGCGCGTCGACCGCATCCGACAGCTCGCTCCAGGTGAAGCGCTTGTCTTGGCCGACGAAGACGGCGGCATCGAGTGTGGCGTATCTGCTCACCGTATCGGAAAAGAGTTCCGGAATGGTTTTGTCGAGCAACGGCGCCGAACGGTCGCCCGAGACATGCGCCCTGCCGTCCATCGGAGCAATGAAGGTGCCATGCGTTCCGCGCCCGCGCAGATTGGTGGCGTTCATGAGCTCGTCGAGTTTGATCGCCATCGCCGTCTCCTCCCGGGATGAGCCAGCCTATCAGCCTGCCGGGACGGTGGAAACCCGCCGAAGGTACCGGTTAAGCGACCAGCGCAGCCATCTTCGCTGCGATGCCACGCAACTGTGCCTCATCGGCCGCGTCGCGGACCTTCCTGGAAGCAACGAGACAGGCTTGCGACTTCAGGATTATTCCATCGCCCAGCACCTTGAGATGGTTGGCGCGCAGCGTCGAGCCGGTGGTGGTGATGTCGACGATGACGTCGGCAAGGCCGGCCGCCGGTGCGCCTTCAGTGGCGCCGAGGCTTTCGACGATGCGGTAGACCTGGATGCCGTGCTTCAGCGAAAAGAACTGCTGGGTCAGCCGCCAGTATTTGGTGGCAATCCTGAGCCGCCGGCCATGACGCTGGCGGAAATCGGCGGCGACATCATCGAGATCGGCCATGGTATCGACGTCGAGCCAGATATCCGGCACCGCCACCACGACATCGGCATGACCGAAGCCGAGACGGGCGACGATCTCGGCGCGCGCTTCCCAGTCGGCGAGGTTTTCGCGCAGCAGATCCTCGCCGGTGATGCCGAGATCGACCGCGCCCTGGCCGATCTCGCCGGCGATCTCGGACGCCGAGAGGAAGGCCACTTCGACATTGTCGAGGCCCTCGATCCGGGCACGGTATTTGCGGTCGTCCTCGGGCAGAGTGACCGCCAGTCCGGCCTTGGCCAGGACTTCAAGCGACTGCTCCTTGAGACGGCCCTTGGATGGGATCGCCAGCGTGATCATCGCGTGGGCTCCCGTAGTGCTTCGATGCGGTCGAGCCACACCGAGAAGCCGACGCCGGGGATAGGCTTCTTCGCGCCGAGCAGCGTCAGCAGCCGGTCGTAACGACCGCCGCCCACCAGCGGACGGTCGCCACCCTGGGCAGCAATCTCGAAGACGAGACCGGTATAGTAATCGAGCGGACGGCCGAAGGCGGCGTCATAGCGGATCTTTTCGACCGGCAGGCCATGTGCCGCGATCGCCTCGGCGCGGGCGGCGAAATTTTCGAGCGCCGCGCCAAGGGACAGGCCCGCAGCGGCGGCGAATTTTTCCAGCGCCTCAGTTGCTCCGCCCAGCGCGACGTCGATCTCGAGAAATCCTTTCAACGCCGAGAACGCCTCGTCGGACAGCCGCACGCTGCGCAGTTGCGCCTTCTCGATCAACCGCCGCGCGATGTCGGCCGGGGCGCGGCCCGAGGAGGCCGACAGCCCGGCCTCTTCCATGCCGGCGGCGATATAAGCGGCGAGGCCGTCGGTATCGCTGTCGAGCACCAGCAAGGCCACCGGACCCGACAGCTGGCTGTTGCGCGGCGGATTGGCGAGGTCGGCAAGGGCCGCTTCCAGCATCGACGCCGAGCCGAAGGCGCGGGCGAGGCGCATGCGCCAGCCACGCGGCAGGCCGAGCGCGGCCAGCACCGCCTCGAACAAGGTCTGGTCGCCGAGCGTGATGGCGAGCGGCACGCTGGGCAGCACCAGCGAGAGCAGCGCGTGCGCGTCGGCCAGCGAGCGCGCGTCAGCGGCGGCGGTATCACGATCGCCGAGATCCTCGATACCGGCCTGGAAGAACTCGTTGCCGCCCTCGCGGCGCTGTCGGAACACTTCGCCGAGATAGGAATAGCGCCGCGGCGTGCCCGCCTGGCTGGCGATGTGGTCGAGGCAGACCGGGATGGTGAATTCGGGCCTGAGGCACAGCGTCTTGCCGGTCTCGCTCTCGGTCAGAAAGATGCGGCGGCGCAGATCCTCGCCCGCCATATCGAGGAACGGATCGGCCGGCTGCAGCACCGCCACCTCGACCGCGTGGGTGTCGCGCGCGGCGAAGAGTTTTGCGACGTCGGCGGCGATGGCGGGATAGCGGGAAGTCATAAAGCGCCACCTCCCCTTCTCCCCTTGTGGGAGAAGGTGGATTGGCGCGCAGCGCCGAGACGGATGAGGGGTGCTGGGCGGAATGAGACGCTGGCGCTCCCTGGAACACCCCTCATCCGACCGAGCTTCGCTCGGCCACCTTCTCCCACAAGGGGAGAAGGAGAGGTTGGCGCCCTACTTGCCACGTGCCCGCTCCTCGGCCTGCGCTGCCAGGATCTTCTTCACCTCGGCGACCAGCTCGCTCTCCGCCACCGTCACCTGCGCCGGGCGCGCGGCGCGCCATTCGGCGTTATCGGTGATCTCGGCCGACAGGCGCGCGCCTTCGATGAGGTCCTTGATCTGCACCTCTCCCTTGACGCGCTCGTCGCCGCCCTGGATGACGGCGATCGGGCTGCCGCGGCGGTCGGCATATTTCAGCTGCGCCTTCATGCCGGCGCCGCCGAGATACATCTCCGAGCGAATGCCGGCGGCGCGCAGATCGGCGACCATCTTCTGGTAGCGGACGAGGCTTTCCGTATCCTTGTCCATGACCAGAACGACGACCGGAGCAATGACGTCGGAAGTGTCGAGCTTGCCGAGGTTCTTCAGCGCCGTCATCAGCCGCGAGACGCCGATCGAGAAGCCGGTCGCCGGTACCGGCTCGCCGCGGAAACGCGAGACCAGCCCGTCATAGCGGCCGCCGCCGCCGACCGAGCCGAAGCGCACGATCTGACCTTCGTCGTTGGGGATCTCGGCCAGCAGCTCGGCCTCGAAGACCGGGCCGGTGTAATATTCGAGGCCGCGCACGACGGAGCGGTCCATCGCAACGCGGTCCTCCCCATATCCTGCAGCCCTGACCAGAGCTTCAATCGTTGCAAGTTCGCCGACGCCTTCCTGATACACGGCGTTGGCACCGACGGTGGAATCCTGGCCAGCCTGTCCGTTCCTTGCCGTTGCGAGAAGAACCGCTTCGGCCTGCGCGTCACTCAGCCCCGCGCCCTTTGCGAAATCGCCTTCGCCTTCCTTGCCGCCATCCCATCGTCCCGGGCCAAGCAGCAGCCTCACGCCTTCCGGCCCGAGCTTGTCCAGCTTGTCGATGGCGCGCAGCACCGTCAGCCTGCGCCCGGCATTCTCCTCACCGCCAAGCCCAATCGCCTCCAGCACCCCGTCCAGCACCTTGCGGTTGTTGACGCGAATGACGTAGTCGCCGCGCTTGATGCCAAGCGCCTCCATCACGTCGGCCATCATCATCGCCATCTCGGCGTCGGCGGCGACGCCCGGCGTGCCGATCGTATCGGCGTCGAACTGCATGAACTGGCGGAAGCGGCCGGGGCCCGGCTTCTCGTTGCGGAACACCCAGCCGGACCGGTAGCTGCGATAGGGTTTCGGCAGGCGGTCGTAATTCTCGGCGACGAAGCGCGCCGTCGGCGCCGTCAGGTCGTAGCGCAGCGACAGCCACTGGTCGTCATCGTCTTGGAACGAGAAGACGCCTTCGTTCGGCCGGTCCTGGTCGGGCAGGAATTTGCCCAGCGCGTCGGTGTATTCGATCATCGGCTGGTCGACCGGCTCGAAACCGTAAAGCTCATAGACCGAGCGTATGGTCGCCATCATCTTCTCGACGGCGCGGATGTCTTCGGCGCTGCGGTCGGCAAAACCGCGCGGCAGGCGCGCTTTCGTCTTTTCCGATTTGTCGGCCATGGATGGGTCTTTTCGCTGTCTGAACGCTGACTTATTTCGAGCGGGCGTGTCCTAGACGATACCGCCTTGGGCGGCAAGGGTTGGCGCCTTTCCCTTCTCCTTGTGCCGACAAGGAAAGGCCGCGCCTTCGAAACAAAACGGCGCCAAGAACGAAACAATCGCGTCACCGGCGCGGCATGCTGCCGACACAATCGAGGACCATATAAGCGCGCCGAAACAAAGGGTTCGGGCCATGACGACCACGGAAGACATCATCGAGAGCAAGCCGGTTGCCAAGCTCCGGCCGGCCGGCAGCGCCACCCCCAAGCCGGCGCAGCAGCCTGCAGGGCCGTTCGAGGTCGTGGCGGAAGCCCACAAGCCGACGGTGCGCGACGCGCTGGTGACCGGACTGCTGGTGATCTACCCGGCCTTTGCGGCCGTGGCGGCCATCATCGCCGGGCTGTTTCTGACAAGCGCCGGCAGCCTCTGATCTTCCCCCACCTCACAATGTGCGGACGCGTAGCGTCGGAGGCGATGAGCTCGGTTTTGCGACCCGACCCGCGCCTTCGGCGCGACCTGCCCACAAGGGGCCATAAGGGGCGGGTAGAGGTGACGCTATTTCGGTCTCCTGAACCTCTGCCGCTCGGCCTCCACCTCTGCCCGGCAGACACAGCCTTCGAGATGGTCGTTGACCAAGCCCATCGCTTGCATAAAGGCGTAGACGGTCGTCGGGCCGACGAAGCTCCAGCCGCGCTTCTTCAGTTCCTTCGAGATCCGGACCGAGACCGCCGTCGTCGGATTGGCGCGCAGATGCGCAAGGTCGACAACCGTCGGCCGCTCGTCAGGCCCCGGCTCGAACTTCCAGAACCAGGCGGCCAGCGAGCCGAATTCATCTGCCATTTCACGGGCGCGCCCGGCGTTGTTGATGGTCGAGACGATCTTGCCGCGATGGCGGATGATGCCGACATTGCCGAGCAGACGCTCGACATCCTTGTCGGTGAACGCCGCCACCCTGTCGAAGTCGAAATTGGCGAAAGCCTCGCGGAAATTCTCGCGCTTGCGCAGGATGGTCAGCCAGGAGAGACCGGACTGGAAGCCTTCGAGGCAGATCTTTTCGAAGAGCCGGCGATCGTCCGCTACGGGCCGGCCCCATTCATGGTCGTGATAGTGCAGATAGTCCGGCAGATTGCCGTGCCAGAAGCAGCGCATGATACCGTCGGGGCCGTCGAGCAGGCCGGCATGTTCTTGTTCCATTGTCGGAAATCCGTCCGTTAATGCGCCAAAGCGTCGGTTTTACCGTGGCTTTACCAGATTCCTGAACCGGCCGGTAACCACACCGCAAAGTTTACTGACAAGTCGGCATTTTACGCATTTCGATTCATGTTTTGCTTGCCGCTCAGCGCCAAGGATCGCCACGCCGAGGCCTCTTCCCTGCCCTCGGACGAGTTCGACGATCAAGGTGCGTTCCGATGAAGACAGCGTTCACTTTCGTGCTCGGCGCAGCCGCGGTGCTTGCCGCCGGCGCGACGACCTCTTTCGCCAATGACCGTTATGCCGACAGGCCGCCCGTGATGGTGAGTCCCGACCTTTCAGCGCCTTGGGTGCTGCAGCTCGGCCATGCGCCAGGGATCGTGCGCCCGAGCCGCCAGGCGACCCAGCAGCCGCTGCGGCGGCTTTTCCAGGCGCAGCCCGACCAGCGGCGCACCGCAGCCGTGCGGCAGCCTGCCAAGCGCATGGTGATGCGGCCACAGATCAACCCGATCTACCTGCCTCAGGAAGTCGCCTATGACGGGCCGCAGAAGCCGGGCACGATCGTCATCGATACCCACCAGAACTTCCTTTATCTGGTCGAGAAGGACGGCAAGGCGCGCCGTTACGGCGTCGGTACCGGCAAGCCCGGTTTCGAATGGTCGGGCACGCACAAGATCACCGACAAAAAAGTGTGGCCGGACTGGCGCCCGCCGGCGACAATGATCGCCCGCGAGGCGGCCAAGGGCCGCTACCTGCCGACCTATCTGGCCGGCGGCATCGAGAACCCGCTCGGCGCGCGCGCACTCTATCTCGGCACCACGGAATACCGTATCCACGGCACCAACCAGCCCTGGACGATCGGGGGCGCGGTGTCCTCCGGCTGCATCCGCATGCGCAACGAGGATGTGGTCGACCTTTACGAGCGCGTCAATGTCGGAACAACCGTCGAGGTGATATAGTAACTGCGAATCAGCCGGTTAGGCGGCGCTGAGCAGTTTTGGCGCTTGCTGTTGCCCTCAAGCCATAGCGCGGTTTGGCGAGACATGCTTAGACTGGCATCGAGTTAACGGGGGACGGGCCGTGTGGGGATACGGTCAGTCACGAAAGGGCAGCACGGGAGACCGCGCTGCCCTTTTCGTTTCAAGCACGTCAACGGGTCGCCCCGGAAGCAGCATGTTTCGCATTCGGGGCTGATTTCCCGGCGCACCTCTGCTATTGCAGCGCACAATCTTGGTTTTACGCAATTCCGGACGGAAAACCGCCCTTCTGGAGTTGCTCCAGAAGGCAGAGGTTCCACCTATGACCCGGTCCGACGACAGCCGCAATCTCAGGGGCGGTCCGGTCGCCCAGCGCATCATCGCTTCGGTACGCGAGGAAGCGGCCATCGCCACAGCGGAAGGCTTCCCGCCGAAGCTGGTCTCGATCACCGTCGGCGACACCGACGCGGTCGACGTCTATGTGCGCAACCAGCGCGCCAAGGCCGGGCTTGCCGGCATCGGCTTCGAGGAACGGCGCTTTGCCGCCGACATCACCGCGGGCGAGCTGGAAGCCGCCATTCACGGCCTCAACGCCGATCCGCGGGTCACCGGTATCATCATCCAGCGGCCGGTGCCGGCGCATATCCCAATCAAGACGCTGCAGTCGGCGGTGCACCCGCTGAAGGACGTCGAGGGCATGCATCCGGCCTCGATCGGCAACATCGTCTACAATCAGCTCGATCTCGCGCCCTGCACGGCGGCCGCATCGGTCGAGCTTCTCAAGGAAACCGGCCTCGACCTGAAAGGCCTCGAGGTGGTGGTGGTCGGCCATTCCGAGATCGTCGGCAAGCCGATCGCCTTCCTGCTGATGAGCGAGGGTGCGACGGTGACGGTGTGCCATCACATGACGCGCTCGGTGGCGGCGCATGCGCGGCGCGCGGATGCGCTGCTCGTCGCCGCCGGCAGGCCGCGACTGATCAAGGCCGAGATGGTGAAGCCCGGCGCCTGCGTCATCGACATCGGCATCAATTCCGAGATCGGCCCGGACGGCGAGAGCCGCATCGTCGGCGATGTCGACACCGAGAGCGTCAAGGAGGTCGCTTCCTGGATCACGCCGGTGCCGGGCGGCGTCGGCCCGCTGACGGTGGCGATCCTGCTGCGCAACACCATGGTGGCGCTCAACCGTCAGCGCGCGCTCTACCGCGCGACCTACGGTGTGGCGGACCAGCTGGCGGCTGAGTAGCTATTCGGGGGCGACCAGGCTTTTCTCGGAAACGCCTTCCGGCTTCGGACCACCATAGGCCCAGTCGAGCAATTTTATCGTGTGCACCACCGGCAGCTTCGCCGCGGACGCGATCTGTGTGATGCAGCCTATATTGCCGGTGGCAACGATTTCGGCGCCGGTCGCCTCGATATTTTTCACCTTGCGGTTGCGCAGCTTGGCCGAAATGTCGGGCTGCAGGATGTTGTAGGTGCCGGCCGAGCCGCAGCAGAGATGCCCCTCGCGCGGCTCGCGCACCATGAAGCCCGCCTTGGCCAAAAGCTCCTTCGGCTGACGGGTGATCTTCTGGCCGTGCTGCATCGAGCAGGCGGAATGATAGGCGACGATCGTGCCCGGCTTGCGCACCGGCTCGGGCAGGTCGAGGGCAGCGAGATATTCGGTGATGTCCTTAGCCAGCGCCGAGACACGAGCCGCCTTTTCCGCATAGGCCGGATCGAGACGCAGCATGAAGCCGTAATCCTTGATCGTAGTGCCACAGCCCGATGCGGTGATGATGATGGCGTCGAGCCCGCCCTGGTCGATTGCGCGCATCCAGGCGTCGACATTTTGCCTGGCCGAAGCCAATGCCTGATCCTCGCGGCCCATGTGATGCACCAGCGCGCCGCAGCAGCCCTCGCCTTCCGGCACCACGACCTCGACGCCGAGCCGCGTCAGCAAAGAGACGGCCGCCTCGTTGATGGCGGGATCGAGCACCGACTGGGCGCAGCCGGTGAGGATGGCGACGCGGCCGCGTTTCGTGCCCTGCCCGCCATGCACGGCGGGCGAGGCGATCGGCGATGCCGGCGGGATCGACGACGGCGCAAGCTTCAGCATGGCGGCGACCGGCTTCAGGGTCGGCAGCTTTTCCAACAGGCCGATCAATGGCCGGCCGAGTCCGGCGAGCTTCAGCGCGGCGCGGAAGCGGCCCGGATAGGGCAGCACGAAAGCCAGCATGGCGCGGGTCAGCCGGTCGAGCAGCGGCCGTCTGTAGGTCTGCTCGATGTGGGCGCGGGCATGATCGACCAGATGCATGTAATTCACGCCTGACGGACATGTCGTCATGCAGGCAAGGCAGGAGAGGCAGCGGTCGATATGGGTGACGATCTCCTTGTCCGCCGGCCGGCCGTTCTCCAGCATATCCTTGATGAGATAGATGCGGCCGCGCGGCGAATCCAACTCGTTGCCGAGCGTTACATAGGTCGGGCAAGTCGCGGTGCAGAAGCCGCAATGCACGCATTTGCGCAGGATCTTCTCCGATTCCGCGACATGCGGGTCAGCGAGCTGCGCGGCTGAAAAATTGGTCTGCACGAAAAATGTCCTTATCGTCTAAGCATGATCTTTTCCGCAAACCGGTTTCCACTTTGCTGGATCATGCTCTCATTGACCGAGAAGCCAGCTTTGCGGGTCCCTGATCGGCTCGCCACGCTGCAGCGCCTGCAGGCCGAGAATGCAGCGGACGATGAACCAGACGGCAACCGCAAACATCAGCAGGAAGCCGATCGCGAGCATCATCAGGACCACCGAGATCAGCGCGTAGAGAAGGCCGATCCAGAACGTCCTGATCAGGAATGTGTAGTGGCTTTCGACATAGCCGCCCGCCTTGCCGCGATTGATGTAGGCGAGGACGATTCCGATAATGCCGGTGACGCCGACGACAAGGCTGGCGAGATAGAGAATGTAGATGACCAGCGCGTTGGTCTGGCCCGGCTCAAGCCAGCGATCGGTCTGGCGCGCGCTGCTGCCCGGGCCTGGATTGGCATTGCTCATGGTGCTGCTCCCTCCGTTGACTGAGGAAGAGTAGCAGAGCTGGAAGTAGGCGCCATGCGGCCGGGGTTGAGAATGTGCTTCGGGTCAAACTCGGCCTTGACCCGCGCGGAAAGCGCCGCCAGATGCGGCGGTTGCGGTTCGAAAACGGGGAGCGCCGCGCGATGCGAGGCAGACGCGCGCGCCAGCGTGGCGTGGCCGCCGCCATATTTGCGAATAAGACCGCGCAGCAGTTCCGCCTCCGGGTCGTCCTCGCGCATCGAAAGCCACACCAGCCCGCCCTGCCAGTCGTAGAAGGCGTCGGCCGCCGCCTGCATGCGCAGCGCCATCACCATGTGATGGGCCTCAGACGGCGGCATCGAGACGCGCCAGACCGGCCCTGCGCCGCCATCGGCGAAGGGCACACAGTCGCGGATGTCGCGCCAGATCGCCTTCGACGCTTCGCCGGCAATTTCCTGCAGCGGGCCGGCCTTGCTGAGCAGGTTTCGCAATGCCTCGGTACGGTAGACGACCGAGGGGCCAAAGCCTTCGACGCGCAGCAGCGTCGCGGCATCGCTGCCGAGATGGCCGGCGGCGACGCGCGCGGCGATCCGCTCGGGCAGGTGCGCGGCGCTCGAGACCTCGGCGCTGGAGCCCAGCGCCAGCGCCATGGCCGCAGCGGCGGCATCGTCGAGCAGGCCGCGGATGGCCAGAGTCACCTCGGTTTCCGCCGCCGGCAGAACCTTGAAGGTGACGTCGGTCAGCACGGCGAGCGTGCCCCAGCTCCCCGCCATCAGCTTGGAAAGGTCGTAGCCGGTGACGTTCTTGACGACGCGGCCGCCCGACTTGAAGGCTTCGCCGCGGCCGGAAACCGCCGATATGCCGAGAATGTGGTCGCGTGCCGCACCCGCCTTGAGCCGGCGCGGACCGGATAGGTTCGAAGCCAGCACGCCGCCCAGCGTTCCCTTGCCCGGCTCGCCGCCGAGCAGCGGCCCGTAATCCATCGGCTCGAAGGCGAATTGCTGGCCGTTCTCGGCAAGCAGTTTTTCGACTTCGGCGAGTGGCGTGCCGGCGCGTGCCGAAAGCACCAGCTCGGCCGGCTCGTAGAGCGTGACGCCGGTGAGCGTCGACAGGTCGAGCGTATGCTCGGTCTGCAGCGGCCGGCCAATGCCGCGCTTGGAGACATGGCCGAGGATTTCGAGCGGGTTTTCCTCCGCGGCGGCCCATTGGATTGCGGAGAGGACTTCGGCGGGGCTGGATGGGGTGAAGGTGGTCATTGCAATCTCCGGTTCCTCCCCCCGCGAAGCGGGGGCGAGGAACCCAAGTTCTGAGACGTTCCCATCAAAACCTCGGAATGTCCGGAAACGCCACCTGGCCCCGATGCACGTGCATGCGGCCGAGCTCGGCGCAGCGGCGGAGCTGCGGGAAGACCTTGCCGGGGTTGAGCAGATGGCTGGGATCGAAGGCGCATTTGACGCGCATTTGCTGGTCGAGATCGGTCTGGTTGAACATGTCGGGCATCAGATCGCGCTTCTCGACGCCGACGCCATGCTCGCCGGTGAGCACGCCGCCGACCTCGACACACAGCCGCAATATGTCGGCGCCGAAACTCTCGGCCTTGTCGAGCTCCCCCGGCACGTTGGCGTCATAGAGGATCAGCGGGTGCAGGTTGCCGTCGCCGGCATGGAAGACATTGGCGACGCCCAACCCGTATTTTTCGGAGAGATCGCGCATGCCGGCGAGCACGCGCGGCAGCTCCTTGCGCGGGATGGTGCCGTCCATGCAGTAATAGTCGGGCGAGATGCGGCCGACGGCCGGGAAGGCCGCCTTGCGTCCGGCCCAGAAGCTCAGCCGCTCCTGCTCCGACTGCGAGATGCGGCAGGTGGTCGAGCCGTTGCGGTAGGCGATCGCCTCTACGAGACCGATCAGGTGATCGACCTCGACGCTCGGCCCGTCGAGCTCGACGATCAGCAGCGCCTCGACATCGAGCGGATAGCCGGCATGGACGAAATCCTCGGCCGCGTGGATCGCCGGGCGATCCATCATCTCCATGCCGCCCGGGATGATGCCGGCGCCGATGATGTCGGCGACGCACTGGCCGCCCTGCTCGCTGGTCGGAAAGCCGATCAACAGCGCGCGTGCCGTATCCGGCTTCTTCAGGATGCGCACCGTCACCTCGGTGACGACGCCGAGCAGGCCTTCCGAACCGGTCATGACGCCGAGCAGGTCATAGCCTTCCTGATCGAGATGGCTGCCGCCGAGCCGCACCACCTCGCCATTCATCAGCACCATCTGGATGCCCAGCACATTGTTGGCGGTAAGCCCGTATTTCAGGCAATGCACGCCGCCGGAATTCTCCGCGACATTGCCGCCGATCGAGCAGGCGATCTGGGAGGATGGATCGGGGGCGTAGTAAAAGCCCTCGTGCTCGACGGCGGTGGTGATGCCGAGATTGGTGACGCCCGGCTGGGCGACGACGACACGGTTCGGATAGTCGATCGCGAGGATGCGGTTGAAGCGGCTCATCACCAGAAGCACGGCATCTTCGAGCGGCAGCGCGCCGCCCGACAGCGACGTGCCGGAACCGCGCGGCACGACGCGGATGTTGCGCTCGTTGCAATATTTCAGCACGCCGGAGACCTGCGCCACCGTCTCGGGCAGCACGACGACGAGCGGCAGTTGGCGGTAGGCGGTCAGGCCGTCGCTCTCGAAGGCGCGCATCTCGGTGGCCGTATCGACAACGCCCTCGCCCGGCACGATGATGCGCATGTCGGCGACGATCTCGGCGCGCTTGCGCAGCGTCCCGGCATCTGGCTTGGGCATGGCAAGGCCGGACATCGAAGCCTCCTCCACTCGACTGGTCAAAATCTTTTACCAGCCGGGAGCATTCCTTGCAAACGCTGCTTTGGTCGAAATCGGATGGCGAACGACGGCCGAGCTTTCGCAGCGGCAATCTGCCGCTGGCTTCTGCCCGCTTGAGGGACCCTCGAGGGGAGATGGCCGCGAAGCGGTCAGGGGTTCGCCTCACGTAACCGCCGGCTCGTCCGGCGCCGAGGAAGATCCTGGAGCTTCTCGCGCCGCGGCCCTCTGTTGTCTTCGGGAAATCTCCCGGTCGAGGGGAGGTTTACTCGCCCGGATGCTTGGCCGGCTCGGAGTGCATCTTGCGCACGCGGCGCACGCCCCACCAGACGAGCAGGATGGCGACCGGCACCGAAGCCGCGGTGACGACTTCCGGCGGGAAGGCATGGCCGAAGCTCGATGCGCCTTTGGCGACATAGCCGATGAGGCCGACGACATAATAAGAGACGGCAGCGACGGAGAGACCTTCGACCGTCTGCTGCAGGCGCAACTGCAGCCTGGCGCGATTGTTCATCGAGGCCAGCAGGTCGCGGTTCTGCTTCTCGACGTCGACATCGACCCAGGTGCGCAGCAACGTGGTGGCGCGGGTGAGTTTTCGCGAGAGGTTCGCCTGGCGCTCCTCCACCGAGCGGCAGGTTCGCATCGCCGGCGCCATGCGCCGCTGCAGGAAGCCTGCCCAGGTGTCGTAGCCCTGTACCGACTCCTCATCCAGCGCCTCCAACCGCTCGCTGACGATGCCGTCATAGGCGCGGCTGGCGCCGAAACGGTAGAGGCTGGATGCCGCATCGGCCTCCAATTCGGCGGCAAGTTCGGTGAGGTCGGCGAGCAAGGTCTGGCTGTCGCGGGTCTCGGCCGCCTTCATTTCAAGCGTCGTCTGCGCCAGCCGGTCCTCGATGCGGCGGGCGCGGCCAGACAGCGTCAGCGCCAGCGGCAGGCCAAGCATGGCAAGCGTCCGGTAGGTCTCAATGTCGATCAGCCGTTGCGACAAGGCGCCGGTGCTCGCCGGCGTCAGGCCGCGGTCGAGCACCAGCATGCGGGTCAGCCCGTCGCCATCCTGGCGAAAGTCCGTGACGATGGCCGCCGCACCGCGCTCGACCAGCGAATAGCAGAGGCTGGTCGGATCGAAGCCGGCGATCAGCTTCTCGCTCGCCTGCGTCCATTTGCGGATTTCGAGCCGGATGCCGGAAATCACCGTTCCCGGCGGCGAGAAGCCGTTGCCGAAGGGCGAATCCTCCTGGCCCCGGCTGCTTTCGGCCAGCGGCCCTTCCCAGAGATAGGTCGAGAACTCCGTATGCCGTTCCCAGCGCAAGGTGCCCTTGCCCCATTTCATGGCATGGTGGCGGGCATGGCGTTCGGGCGCTGCGATGCCCAAGCGCCGCGACAGGTCCGACAGCACGGCAAGGTCGACGGCCGAGCCGCCCTCGGTCATGAAGGAGAGCTGGAGGAGCACGCGCGGCTTCTCGACCAGCGGATGCGGACGAGCATGGACCTCGCCCAGCGCGCCGGGGCGACCCTCATGGGCCGGAAAGCCCATGACGCTGCCCTGGGCGCGCGGCTGGAATTCGAGATTGGCGTCCGACACGGCTGGTCCCCCTGGTTTCGACCCTTCGTGCAATCGCGTTGTCTTGCGGCAATCGACAGGGGCCGTAAACAGCAAATTTCAGCCTGCAGCCGATTGCACAGAGCCGCCGCGGAGTCGACCCGATCCGGCGAATTGGATAAATAATTTGACCAGTTGGCGACTGAGGCTTAGATCTGCGCGACATCCATTCCGTTCCCAGGCGCGGTTCCATTGAGCGATATCTTCTCCAGGATCGAGCATTCGCGAACCGCCGACGAGGTGGTGCAGCAGATCGAGAGCCTGATCCTCGAGGGCGTGCTGCGCACCGGCGACCGGCTGCCGGGCGAGCGCGAGCTGGCGCGTCAGTTCGACGTGTCGCGGCCGATCCTGCGCGACGCGCTGAAGGCGCTGGAAGGACGCGGGCTGCTGACCACCAGACCGGGCGGCGGCACGCATGTCGCCGACGTCATCGGCCAGCTTTTCACCAAGCCGGTGACGGATCTGATCTCGATGCGCCGCAAGGCGGTGACCGACTATCTGGAATACCGGCGCGAGGTCGAGGCAATCGCGGCCGAATACGCGGCGCGGCGAGCGACGCCCGAGGATCTGGCGCTGCTCGACCGCATCATGGCGCGCATGGACGAGGCGCACCGTACCGGCGACTTCGACGACGAGGCGGAAATCGACGTCGAATTCCACCACGCGGTCTGCGAATGCGCGCACAACATCATCCTCCTGCACACGCTGCGCTCCTGCTACCGGCTGCTCTCCGAAGGCGTGTTCCAGAACCGGTTGCTGGTCTTCACCGTGCCCGGCGCGCGCGAGGCGTTGCTTGAGCAGCACCGGGCGATCCACGCCGCGATCAAGGCGGCGGATCCTGCCGCCGCCCGCAAGGCGGCGATGGACCACATTACCTATGTCGAGCGCTCCATGGCTGAGGCCGAGCGCAGCGGCGACTGGCAGCGCGTGTCACGGCTGAGGCTCAGGCAGCGCTCGGAAGCCGGCAACATCGAACCGACACGCAAACGCTCCTAAGCACTGATCACGCGGGGACTACCATGAGCGACATCCTCACCATCGCCGACCTCAAGGACATGGCGCGCCGCAAGGTGCCGAAGATGTTCTTCGACTACGCCGATTCCGGCGCCTGGACGGAGAGCACCTATCGGGCCAACGAAGAGGACTTCGGCAAGATAAAATTCCGCCAGCGCGTGCTGGTCGACATGAGCAACCGCTCGCTGGAATCGACCATGATCGGTGAGAAGGTGGCGATGCCGGTGGCGTTGGCACCGACCGGGCTGACCGGCATGCAGCATGCCGACGGCGAGATGCTCGCGGCGCAGGCGGCTGAGGAATTCGGCGTGCCGTTCACGCTCTCGACCATGAGCATCTGTTCGATCGAGGATGTCGCCTCGGTGACCAAGAAGCCGTTCTGGTTCCAACTCTACGTGCTGCGCGACAAGGATTTCGTCGTCAATCTCATCGACCGCGCTAAGGCGGCGAAATGCTCGGCGCTGGTGCTGACGCTTGACCTGCAGATCCTCGGTCAGCGTCACAAGGACGTGCGCAACGGGCTGTCGGCACCGCCCAAGATGACGCTCGCCAACATTATCGATCTCGCCCTCAAGCCGCGCTGGTGCCTGGGGATCGCCGGCACGCCGCGCCGCACCTTCCGCAACATCGTCGGCCACGCCAAGGGTGTCGGCGACGTTTCTTCGCTGTCGTCCTGGACGACGGAGCAGTTCGACCCGCAGCTGTCCTGGAAGGATGTCGCCTGGATCAAGGAGCGCTGGGGCGGCAAGCTGATCCTGAAGGGCATCCTCGACAAGGAGGATGCGTTGATGGCGGCCGAGACGGGAGCCGACGCGATCATCGTGTCCAATCATGGCGGGCGGCAGCTCGACGGCGCCGCCTCCTCGATCTCGGTGCTGGAAGAGATCGCCGACGCTGTCGGCGATCGGATCGAGGTGCATATGGATGGCGGCATTCGCTCGGGTCAGGACGTGCTCAAGGCGCTCTGTCTCGGCGCCAAGGGCACCTATATCGGCCGGCCGTTCCTTTACGGACTCGGCGCGATGGGCAAGGCGGGCGTCACCAAGGCGCTGGAGATCATCCGCAAGGAGATGGACATCACGCTGGCGCTGTGCGGTAAGCGTCTGGTAACCGACATGGGCAAGGACCAGCTGCGGCGCTAGGGGCTTATTCACCGATCCGCCCTAGTTTCCCGTGATGACAGACACGGGAAGACGTCGCCTTGACTGAAGCCGGCATCCACTATCTCGACGCGCGCGGGCCGAAAGGCATACGCATCTATGCCATCGGCGACGTGCATGGCCGTCACGACCTGCTCGCCGCCATGCACAGCCGGATAGCAAGCGATCTGGGGTACGGACCAAAGTCCGATTGGCGCATCATCCATCTCGGCGATTATGTCGACCGCGGACCGGACTCGAGGAACGTCATCGAATTCCTAATCGAGGCGCGGAGCCGTGATCCCCGCAACATCATGCTTGCCGGCAACCATGACATCGGCATGCTCGAATTCCTTGCCAAACCCGATCCGGAGGGTCTGTTCATGCGCTATGGCGGCGTCCAGACCGCGGCGTCATACGGGGTGAAGCTCTCGACCGGCAGCAGCTGGTTCGGCAGGTCGGACGAGGCGCTGGCGCACGGACACGCGGCCCTGGTCGAAGCAGTGCCGCAAGCCCATGTCGACTTCCTGCGCTCGCTGTCTTTTTCAGCGTCCTTCGGCGACTTCTTCTTCTGCCATGCCGGCATCCGGCCGGGGGTGCCGCTCGAAAGCCAGAACGAGCAGGACCTGATCTGGATCCGCGACGTCTTCCACGATTACCCGGGGCTGTATCCCAAAGTGATCGTGCACGGGCATACGCCGGTGCCGGACGTCGAGGTGATGGCCAACCGCGTCAATCTCGACACGCTCGCCTGGCAGGCGGGAACGCTCAGCGCACTTGCCGTCGACGGCGCTGAAAAGCGCATTCTGACGGTCGAGGGAATGGCGTTCTGGCCATGACCCCAAATGTGGGATCAGCTTTCCGTTTGTCGGGAAGGATCAGGCTCTAGCGAAGCGCGGCGGTGACGCCGTAGCCGTCGACGGCCTGGTGATTGTTTGCAGCGTCGGCAGAATAAATGCCGAGGCCGCACACGACGATGGCAGACAGCATTACAAAGGACAAAAGCGCTGCTTTCACGGACGTCATCTCTGGTTGAGCTTTCTGCATCTGTGCACGAGGCGGTTACCAATGCGTTGAAACGATAAAATGCGTCTCAATGTTTCGACGATTTCGCGCTTCTAAGCAGATTCTGTATCTCCGGTGTGTCGCTTGGATCACACAACAGGTTCATCGCGGTTGCACGGACGATACAGAGGGCGCCCTCTTAGGCGGGCGGCCGGACACAAACCAAGAATGAAGTGCGTTTTCCCCAGGCGGAACTGCCGCCGCGTGCCAATTATGTCACGCTCCGCGGCGGTGCGACGGTCAGATCGTCGCCACCCAGGCACGCGCGATCGCGAGCCCTGCGGCGTCGGCGTGCGGTCCGTTGCTAGCCATCTCGTAGTCGAGCCTGCCGGTCCAGTCGGGATGGCGCTCGGCGATCAGCGCCGCGAAGGAGGTGCTCCAGTCGCGCACCAGCGGGCGATCCGCCTCGAAATGGAACTGGAAGCCATAGACGGCGCGGCCAATACGAAAAGCCTGGTTCGCCGCGACATCATTGCCCGCAAGCCGCACGGCCTTCTCGGGCAGGTCGAACGTATCGTCGTGCCATTGGAAAGTCGGGAACTTTTCCGGCAAGGCGCCGAGAACATGGTCGTGCTTGGCTTCGGCCGTCAGCGACACCCCGCACCAGCCGAATTCAACCGCACCGCCGATGTGGTTGTCGGCGCCAAAGGCGCGGGCGACGAGCTGGCCGCCGAGGCAGATGCCAAGCACCGATCGGTCCTTGCCGGCGAAATCGCGCGTCAATTCGAGCAAGGCGGGAAAATAGGGATAGTCGTCGTCGGCCAGCGCATTCTGCCCCCCGCCCAGAACCACCATGGCATCGTGACCGTTCGCGTCCCGGGGCAGCGGATCGCCTTGGTAGGGGCGGCGCAAGTCAAGCTCGGCGCCAGCCTCCGCGAGAGCGGCGCCGACTTGGCCGAGGCCGGTATTGTCGTAGTTCTGGACCACCAGCACCCGCATCCGCGAATCCCTGCTGACATGAAAATGACGGTGGGAGCGATATCATGCCGCCTCGGTTTCAGCCAAGCCGCGCGCCGGAGAGAAAGCTATGCCACTGCAGAACCGGGTCGATCCGTTCGGCGTCATCCATGCCGTGCCCGAGCGCGGCCTCTTCACCGGTAATCGCGGTATCATCCATGACCCCGAGACTAAAACGCTTCTGAGGAAGCGTTGGGCGCTGCCGGCCTGGATCATCTGCGTCTGCCAATTCCGCGGCGTGCGACGCGAGCCGATGGGCCGCAATCGGCCTGGAGGAAAGGCCGGCTGGACCGAGCTGTTCTTTCTCGACGAGGTGACGGCGCTCGCGGCCGGTCACCGGCCCTGCTTCTACTGCCGGCGCGACCAAGCGAGAGATTTCGTGCGGCGCTTCGGAAAGGTCTTCGGCATTGCCGAACCGCGCGCGCCGATGGTCGACAAGCGGCTGCACAAGGAGCGGCTGGCCTCCGGCGGGCGTCCGCCGGCCGTCTCATCGGACGAACTCGCCGGTTTGCCGGATGGAGCAGTCGTGGCCGAGGGGGAGACCGCCTATGCGCTCCGCGCCGGCAAGGCGCTCGAATGGTCCTTCGCAGGCTATGCCGCGCCTCTTCCGTTCAATCGCCTCGCCGGGCGATCGCTGCGACTGCTCACGCCTGCCACAAGTGTTTCGGTGCTGAGACATGGTTACGCGCCGGGCTGGCATCCGTCCGCCGATACTTGACGACAACCCGCGCCTCGCCCATTGCTCGGCCATGCGCGCCAACTACAAAATGCAGCGGCTGTTCGTGCCGGACGATCTCGGACCGGGCTTCGAATTCGATGCTGGACAGCAGCAGAGCCACTATCTCGCGCATGTGATGCGGCTCGGCGAAGGCGCGGAGGTCCTGCTCTTCAACGGCCGCGACGGCGAGTGGTCGGCTTCGATCGCCGCCAAGACCAAGAAAGCCGTGCGGCTCAAGGTGCTTACCCTGCAGCGGCCGCAGCCGCCGCTGCCCGATCTTGTCTATTGCTTCGCCCCGCTGAAGCAGGGCCGGCTCGACTATCTGGTGCAGAAAGCGGTCGAAATGGGCGCCGGCACCCTGCAACCGGTCATCACTCAGCACACACAAGTGGCCAAGCCTGGCATTGATCGGCTGCGCGCCAATGTCGTCGAAGCGGCCGAGCAATGCGGCATCCTGGCGGTGCCAAAGGTGTGCGAAGCAGAGAAGCTGGAGCGGCTGCTCGGCGGCTGGGACAAGGAACGGCGGCTGATCTTCTGCGACGAGGATGCCTCGACCAACAATCCACTGCCAGCCTTGCAGAAGGTAAGCGAGAAGAAACTCGCGCTGCTGGTGGGGCCGGAGGGCGGCTTTTCCGATGACGAGCGCAGGATGCTGCGGGCGCTGCCCTTCGTCAGCGCCATTCCGCTCGGGCCGCGCATCCTGCGCGCCGACACCGCGGCGGTCGCGGCGCTCGCGGTGATCCAGGCGACGATCGGCGATTGGTGATCAAATCCAGTTGAGGCGTGGCTCAGGATTTTTCGCTTGATCGGCTACTGGCATTTCGTCCATCTAGCGCCCGGCGGCTAGCTGACGGCTGCGGAGGGCTTTCTTATGGCGCGCGACACAACCGATATCCGGCCCATCGAAGGCATCGAAGAACTCGTCGGCTATCTGGCGGCTGGCAACAAGCCGCGCGACAAATGGCGGATCGGCACCGAGCACGAGAAGTTCCCCTTCTATGTCGATGGCAACGCGCCGGTGCCCTATGGCGGCGAGCGCGGCATCCGCGCCATCCTGGAAGGCATGCAGGAAAAGCTCGGCTGGGATCCGATCATGGATGCCGGCCGCATCATCGGCCTGGTCGAGCCGACCGGCCAGGGCGCGATCTCCCTGGAGCCGGGCGGGCAGTTCGAGCTCTCCGGCGCGCCGCTGGAGACGATCCACCAGACCTGCCGGGAGGGCAACGCGCATCTGGCGCAGGTGCGCGAGATCGCCGAGCCGCTCGGCATCCGCTTCCTCGGCCTCGGCGGCAGCCCAAAATGGTCGCTTGCCGAAACGCCGAAAATGCCGAAGTCGCGCTACGAGATCATGACTCGCTACATGCCGAAGGTCGGCTCCAAGGGCCTCGACATGATGTATCGCACCTGCACGATCCAGGTGAATCTCGACTTCGAAAGCGAGGTCGACATGCGCCGCAAGATGCAGGTGTCGCTGAAGCTGCAGCCGCTGTCGACGGCGCTGTTCGCCAATTCGCCCTTCACCGAGAGCCGGCCGAACGGGCTGCAGAGCTGGCGCGGCGACATCTGGCGCGACACCGACAACCAGCGCTCCGGCATGCTCGAATTCTGCTTCGCGCCGGATTTCGGCTTTGCCGACTATGTCGAATGGGCGCTCGACGTGCCGATGTATTTCGTCATCCGCGACGGACAGTATCACGACATGACGCGCTACACCTTCCGCCAGTTCATGGCGGGCACCGCGCGTTCGCAAGTGCCCGATGGCCTGCCGACGATGGGCGACTGGGCGAACCACCTCTCCACCCTCTTCCCCGATGTGCGGCTGAAGCGCTTCCTCGAGATGCGCGGCGCCGACGGCGGACCGTGGCGGCGCATCTGCGCGCTGCCGGCTTTCTGGGTCGGCCTGCTCTATGACGAACAGGCGCTGGACGCCGCAGAGACGCTGACCTCGAGCTGGACTTACGAAGAAGCGCTGGCGATGCGCAACGCCGTGCCGGAGCACGGCATCTCGGCGCCGTTCCGCAACGCCACCTTGCGCGAGATTGCCCGCGACGTGCTGGCCATCGCCCGCACGGGTCTGAAGAACCGCGCCAAGAAGAACCGCGACGGCTATGACGAGACCTCGTTCCTCAACACGCTCGACGAGGTCGTGGCGCGCGGCACCACCAGCGCCGAGGAGATGCTTTCGGCATATCACACGCGCTGGGGCGGCTCGATCGAGCCGGTGTTCATGGAATATGCCTACTGACCGTTCGCCGGCCACCTGAGCCGTGGCTCGGCAAAAGCTGCTTCATTCGGTGATGGAAACGAACTAGGCTCCCCCGTGAGGATATTGCGGAGGAGATCTCATGCCTTCCCTGTTCGATATTTTTTTGCAAGCCCAGAACGGCGCCGGTATGCAGGCGCTGGCCCAGCAGTTTGGCCTTTCGATGCAGCAGGCGCAGGCCGCGGTGCAGGCGCTGCTGCCGGCCTTCTCACAGGGGCTTCAGCGCAACACCGCCGATCCCTATGGAATGGGTGCTTTCATGACGGCGATGGCGAGCGGCCAGCACGCCAAGTATTTCGAGGACGCAACCCGGGCCTTCACGCCGCAAGGCATCGATGAAGGCAACGGCATTCTCGGCCATCTGTTCGGCTCGAAGGACCTGTCACGCGCTGTTGCAGCCCAGGCCGCTCAGGCGACCGGCCTGAGCCAGCAGGTGCTGCAGCAGATGCTGCCGGCGATGGCGTCGATGATGATGGGCGGATTGTTCAAGCAGACCAACAGCCAGATGCAGGCCGCCGGCGGCTTCGGTGGCGGCGGCAATCCTTTCGGCGAGATCATCGAGGAGATGATGCGGCAGGCGGGAGGCGGCGCACAGGCCCCGCAGCCGGCGCCAAATCCCTATGGCGACAATCCGCTCGGCAAGGTGCTGCAAGACATGTTCGGCGGCGGCGCCCAACAGCCGCAAAGCCAACCGCAGCAGGCGCCGAACCCTTACGGCGACAATCCGCTGGGCAAGATGTTCGAGGAAATGCTGCGGCAAGGCGGCGGTTTCGGCACGCCAGAAGGACAGCAGGCGCCGCAGCAGTCCCAGCCGCAGTCGCAAACCAATCCGAGCGGCCGGCCGAGAAATCCATTCGACGACATCTTCGGCAGGATGTTCGAGACCGGCGCGCAGCAGCGCGAGGAATATCAGAAGGGCATGGAGACGATCTTCGACCAGTTCAAGCGCGGGATGGACCGACGGTAGGGCGCTCAACTCAAAAGAAAAATGCCCGGTCCTGGAGGGGAACCGGGCAATGTGCAGGCAGGCCGGCGGGGAACCGGCAGGGAGTGTGGGAGCCTGCATGAAACTTGGTCGCGCCGAGCCCTCGAAAGGTTCAGCGCGAGCGCAACCGCAGCCGGCGAAGCCGCTCAGGCGACCTTGCGGGCAAGATCCTCGATCATATCGGCGCGCTCTTCTGCGATTGCGCGCAGCTTCACCGTCGGATCGCGGCCGAAAGGCACGCTGACGGCGACTTGGAGGTCGGCGCGGGTCAAGCCGATATCGGCAAGCTCGGCATCGGACATCTCGCCAAGGCGATAAAAGGCGCGGCGGTTTTTCCAGGCGCGGAAGGCATCGGCGACCGCATTGAGCACGCGGGTCGCAACGGCCGGACGCGTGGTGATGCGCGGGGTCTCGGAGGCGAATTCGATCGTGGTCATGTCAGTCTCTCCTTCGGAGTCGAGCGGACGAAACCATACAATCGGCGCCTGGGAGGAGCGCCGTTGCGGTCTCGATACACTTAAAATGACGCATGTCGTTGCCCCAAAACCGGGGGCCACTTTTCGGCGACATGCAGTGCCTTCATGTGAACAATGGCAATTTGCCACGCCGCGATTGATTAATCCAACGAATGTTTCTAATCTTTAGCATCAACACGAATGATGGATTGGACCGATGAAAGCGCCGCTCGATCTCGATCAGTTGCAGACCTTCATCTCGATTGCCGACACCGGCAGCTTCACGCGGGCTGCCGAGGAGGTGCACCGGACACAGTCTGCGGTGTCGATGCAGATGCGCCGGCTGGAGGAGCGGATCGGCAAGCCGCTGTTCGAAAAGGATGGCCGCACCAACAAGCTGACCGAGGAAGGCGACAGGCTGCTTTCCTATGCAAGGCGGCTGATCTACCTCAACCGCGAGACTTTGGCGGCCTTCGACGACCAGCGGCTCGAAGGCACGATACGGATCGGCACGCCGGATGACTATGCGGACCGCTTCCTGCCCGAGATCATGGCGCGCTTCTCGCGCTCCAACCCGCGCGTGGAGCTCACCGTCATCTGCGAGCCGACGCCGGGCCTGGTCGAGCACATCAAGCGCGGCAATCTCGATCTCGCGCTGGTGACGCACAACGACACGCGCGGACAGTCGGAGGTGGTGCGGCGCGAGCCGCTTCTGTGGGTCACCTCGGCCAATCATGCCACGCATGAGCAGGAAATCCTGCCGATGGCGTTCGGCCGTCCGAACTGCATCTGGCGGCGCGCGGCGGTCGACGTGCTCGACCGGCAGAACCGCGAATACCGCGTGCTCTTCTCCAGCTTCTCGGCGACCGTGATCACCGCCGCCGTGCTTTCCGGCCTCGCCATCTCGGTTTTGCCGGAATGCGCGCTCAGGCCCGGCATGCGCGTGCTCGGCGAGGCCGACGGGTTCGACGCGCTGCCGGATTGCCGCATCGGCATCATGCGCGGCCAGACCTCGCAGCCGGAGATCGTCGATGCTCTGGCCCGCCATATCGCGGAAAGCCTGGACAATATTTCCGTGCCGGTCAGCGAAGAGACGGGAAGCTTCGACTTCGCGGCACTCGCCTTCGCCAAGATGAAGCGGACCAAGGCAAACCAGATCCTGCCTGGATGGTAGGGGTTCAGGCGCGAGCGGCGGCGGGCTGAATCTCGTCCGGCGAAGCTAGACCAGAAAGGCCGAGCAGTTGGACCGGCTCAAGCGGCGGCGACAAGAAATAGCCCTGGAGTTGCCGGCAGCCCATTGCGACCAGCAGCATCTTCTGCGCCTCGGTCTCCACGCCCTCGGCGGTGACGTCGACCCCGAGCGCCATGGCAAGATCGATCAGGGCCTTGACGATCGCGGCCGAGTTGCCGTCGCCATCGAGAAGCCGCACGAAGGAGCGGTCTATCTTGAGCTTATCGATGGCGTGGCGACGCAAGTAGCTGAGCGATGAATAGCCGGTCCCGAAATCGTCCAGAACGATGCCGACGCCCAACTGCCGCAAGGTGGTCAGAGCCGCCCTCGAAGCATCGCTGTTGTCCAGAAGCACGCTTTCGGTGATCTCGAACTGCAGGCGCTGCGGCGCCAGCCCGGTGTCGGCAAGGATCGACGCGACCTGTTCGGGAAAGCCGGCGTCGCGCAACTGCAGCGGTGATACGTTGACGGCGAGCCACGGCAGGTCGGTTCGCACGGCGAAACGGCAGGCCTCCTGCAGCACCCACGCGCCGAGTTGGCCGATCATGCCGCGCTCTTCGGCGATGGCGATGAATTGCGCCGCCGGCAATGCGCCATGCACGTCATGCCCCCAGCGGATCAGCGCCTCCGCGCCGAGGATCGTCTTGCCGTTCGCCGCGAACACCGGCTGGTAGGCGAGCCCGATGCCGGAGCCGCCGTCGAGAGCCTTGCGAAGCTCGGTCTCGACTGTGCGCTTGCGCAAGAGCAGGTCGTCCATGTCGCCGGCGAAGACCTGGTGCCGGCCCCGGCCGTTCTTCTTGGCTTCGTAAAGCGCGATGTCGGCCTTGCGCAGCAGATCGTCGGCATCCGTTTCGCCGCCGTCCGATAGCGCGATGCCGATCGAGGCGCTGACGAAGACCTGATCTTCCATGAGCTTGAACGGTTCCTGCAACTTCTGCAGCAGCCGCTCGGCGATATCCTCGGCGGCACGGATATCGCGGATGTCGACGAGGATCAGCGCGAACTCGTCGCCGCCCAGCCGCGCCACGGTGTCCACCTCGCGAACGGTGTGCTGGAGCCTGGCCGCTGTCTGACGCACAAGCTCATCGCCCGCCGGATGGCCGAGCGTGTCATTGATGTGCTTGAAGCGGTCGAGATCGAGATAAAGCAACGCCACCCTTCCCATCTCGTGAACCGCCATATCCTGGCTGGCCCTGAGCAGGGCCCGACGCAAGCGGTCCTCGAACAAAGCCCGGTTGGGCAGGCCGGTGAGCGTGTCGTGGAAAGCGAGATATTGCGCCTCGTCCTGGCTTGTCTGCAGCGCGGACGAGGCGCGGCGGAGCCTGCGCAGCAGAAACGCCAGAACGCCGGCCGCGACAAGCAGCGCCAAGGCCAGCGCCGGGACCATCTTGCGCACCAGCGTGAGACCTGGCCGTTCCTGGTCCCAGCCGACATAACCGAGGATGATACCGCGGGAATCGACCAGAGGCACCGCAGCGGCTCCGACCGATTGCGACAGCGGCACGAGACGCGCGCCGTCGAGCAGATATTTTTTGGCGATCTTGCCGATGACCGCGTCGTTGATGAACTCCACCGAAACATGCAGATATTCGGTGCCGGGCGCCTGCGTGACCCGGTCCGTACTCGGCACCAGCGCCATGACGCTCAGGATCGCCGGTTTTCCCTGGAGCGACACAAGGTCCTCCGCGACCATCTTGGCCGGCTGGCCGGAAGCGTCCGCCTTCTGTGGCTCAGCCAGCATGCGGCGCAGCTTCTCGATGGATGGCTGCAAGGCAGGCTCGTCATCGCCATAGGCGGACGCATCGACCACCTTACCTTCCTGCATGGCATGGACCGGACGATTGGCGGCATCGAGAATGTAGACCCGGTTGTGACCGTAATAGGTATACATCCAGACGCTGAGGTTCTCCTCGATCCAGGTCCAATTGCCGGCCCTGACATTGGCGACCGCGTCATCCCAGACCGTAACGCTTTCCTGTTCACGCTGAACAGACGCAATCTGGTCCTTCAAACCCTCGTCGATGAATATTTTCTGCCGTTCGAGCGAGGCGTTGTCAGCCTGGGCTGCCGCGTAGAAGCCGAAGCCGACGACCATGGCCAGCGCGAAGACCGCCAACGTCAGGACGGTCAGTGTCACCTGATGCGTCAAAGGTCTGGTGTTGGCGGTTGCGCTCATGTGTTTCCGGCTGGCTCTTGCTACCGCCAGTCAAAGCAAATCGGGCTTAAGATCGCGTTATAATATTAGCGAGATTTCAGCTCTGCCTTGACGCCGCCCGATAAGCGTTCCCCAATCAGAGCATGAGCGAAGCAGCAACCGAATCACGCAGCAATGCCACCGAATATACGGTGAGCGAGATTTCCGGCGCGTTGAAGCGCACGGTCGAGGATGCTTTCGGCAATGTGCGGGTGCGCGGCGAGATTTCCGGCTACCGCGGCCCGCATTCCTCCGGGCACGCCTATTTCGCGCTGAAGGACGACCGTGCGCGGATCGAGGCCGTGGTCTGGAAGACCACGATGGCGCGGCTGAAATTCCGCCCCGAGGAAGGGATGGAAGTGATCGCCAGCGGCAGGCTGACGACCTATCCCGGAAAATCCAACTACCAGATCGTCATCGACAATCTGGAGCCGGCCGGCGCCGGCGCGCTGATGGCCCTGCTGGAAGAGCGCAAGCGGCGGCTGCAGGCCGAAGGCCTGTTCGATGCCGGCCGCAAGCGGCGGCTGCCATTCATGCCGCGCGTCATCGGCGTCATCACCTCGCCCACGGGCTCGGTGATCCGCGACATCATCCATCGCATCAAGGACCGTTTTCCGCTCACTGTGCTGGTGTGGCCGGTCCGGGTCCAGGGCGACACGACCGCAAAGGAAGTGACCGCAGCCGTCAACGGCTTCAACGCACTGACCTGGGACGGCGCAATCCGCCAGCCCGATCTCCTGATCGCGGCGCGCGGCGGCGGCAGCCTCGAGGACCTTTGGGGTTTCAACGACGAAGGGCTGGCGCGCGCCGTCGCCGCCTCACGCATTCCGATCATCTCGGCCGTCGGACACGAGACCGATTGGACGTTGGTAGATTTCGTCGCCGACATGCGGGCGCCGACGCCGACGGGCGCCGCCGAGATGGCAGTGCCGGTCAAGGCGGAGCTCGAAGCGACACTGGCAAATCTCGGCGCGCGGCTTAGTGCCTGCACCTCGCGGCACCTGGATCGCAAGCGCCAGGCGGTGCGCGCCGCGGCGCGGGCGCTCCCCTCACCCGACCAGCTGCTGGCGTTGCCGCGCAGGCGCTTCGACGAGGCAACGAGCCGGCTCGGCCGCGGGCTGACGGTGAGCATCGAACGCAAGCGCGCAAGGCTGGAGCGGCAGCGGCTGACGCCGGCCACCTTGTCGCGCCGCCTCAATGAGACGCGCAGGCTGACAGGCAGGGACATCGCCCGCGCCCGGGCCGCGTTCTTCGCAATCGTGCGGCAAGGCCGGGCGCGCTTTCAGCGCAACTCGGCAAGGCTGTCGCCGGCGCCGATCGTCAGGCGCCAGAAGCTGCAGGCCGACACGCTGGCCGGACTGACCCGCCGCCAGGAGCAGGCGATGGCGCGGCGGCTGGACCGCCTGCGTGCCGCTCTTACCCAGGCCGACCGGCTGCTCACCACGCTGTCGCACAAGGCCGTGCTGGCGCGCGGCTTCGCGCTGGTCAAGGACGCCGATGGGACCGTCGTCAAGCGCGTCGCGGAGCTGGCGCCGGGTGCGGCGCTGCAGCTGGAGTTCGCCGACGGCAGTGCCGAGGCCATCGCCACCAGCGGCGGCGCGCGACCGAAGCTGGCCGCCAAGCCTTCGGGCAAGGCCAAGGAGCCGGGCAACCAGGGTTCGTTGTTCTGAGATGAGCAGGAGCGACCCGCATCTGCGCACGCCGTCGGGCAAGCCGCGCCTGCGCTCGTTCAACATCGCACTCGACGGCACGCCCGGCCGCTTCAACGCCATCACCGACGTGCCGGGCGTCGCGGTCGGCTATACGACGCTGATTGCCGGCGGGGGCCCGCTGCAAGTCGGGATAGGACCGGTGCGCACCGGCGTGACTGCGATCCTGCCGAGACCTGTCGGCGAACTGGCGACGCCGGTGTTTGCCGGTGTGTTCAGCCAGAACGGCAATGGCGAACTGACCGGCACGCATATCATCGAGGAGACCGGCGCCTTCAACCTGCCGGTCACCATCACCAACACCCATTCCTGCGGCCTTACCCGCGACGGAACGCTGCGCTGGATGAGCCGGGTGCTGCCGGCGGCGCTCGACAGCGCCTGGGGCCTGCCGGTGGCGGCGGAGACCTATGACGGCTTCCTCAACGACATCAACGGCCATCATGTGAGCTTCGAGCATGTCGCCTCGGCGCTCGACGGCGCGAAGGACGGCGCGATTGAGGAAGGCAGCGTCGGCGGCGGCACCGGCATGATCTCGTTCGGCTTCAAGGCCGGGTCAGGCACCGCCTCGCGCATCGTCGAATGGCAGGACAGAAGCTACACGCTCGGCGTGTTCGTGCAGGCGAATTTCGGCAAGCGGCGCAACTTCACCATTCGCGGCCGGCATGTCGGGCCGGAACTCGCCGAGCCGGCGATCCGCGAAGGCACGCCGCGCGCCGAAAAGGGCTCGATCATCGCCGTCGTCGCCACCGATGCGCCATTCCTACCGCACCAGATGAAGCGCCTCGCCAGGCGCGTGCCGCTCGGCATCGCCCTGACCGGCGGCTACGGCTACCACAGCTCGGGCGATATCTTTCTTGCCTTCTCGACCGCCAATCCCGAGGTCGCGCTGGCGGCTTCAGGCCGCGTCGGCCGCGCGGAGTTCATTCCCGATGTCGATATCGATCCGTTCTTCGATGCTGTGGTGCAAGGGGTGGAGGAGGCGATCCTCAACGCGCTCGTCGCCAATGAGGACATGACCGGGCGCGACGGCAATTTCGTGCCGGCGCTGCCAAAGGCGTGGCTGAAGGACAATTTCGGCTAAGCCGGACGCTCGGCTGAGGTCAGACAAACCGCGCGCACGGTATCTTAATAGGACGGCTTGTCCGACGTCGTCTGTTGCTCGCTCTCTTCGGCGACTTCCTCGAGGCGCGAAGCGATCAGTTCCTGGATGTCGCCGACCTCTTCCTGGATATCCTCAAGGAGAATGCCTTCCTCGGCGGCCTTGGCGCAGCACTCCTTGGCGAGAGTTTCGGCCTGCTCGTCGATCTTCACCGGCGAATGCTGGCATTGGACCTTTTCGCCAATCCATCCGCGCAAGAACTCGATCGCATGTTCACTCATACTGCTTTTCCCTAGCGGCAATGCCGGTTGGTAGTCATGAACGCTCGCGTCCCGCCACGGGACGCAGGCCCATTCGAGCCGAGTCGGCCTCTGCCGGCAAGACTTCTTGCCAATGGGACAAGATGCCTTGCCCATGGGACAAGATGTCTTGCTCAGGGTCCGCGGAGCCGAAGGACTGGAAAGGTTCGAGGGACACGTTCAGATTGTTGAGGATGATGCTTTGGCCAGGATCGTCAAAGATCCGCTCTGTTGTTTTTGCTTGTTTTCTTCCGGTTTTTCAGACCGATTTCCGTCACAACACCACGCATTTACGGCGATCTCGCAGGCGCAGCCAAGGGGCGAGAAACCGAAAGCCGCCGCTATATAGTGATATCCCCATACAATGTCGACTCTGATCGTCGTGCCTGCTTCTTTCCGCCGCGTCAGGCAGGTGGCGGAAGCCTCCTGGGGAAAGCGTTTCGGCACCCCTGCTGCGCATCTGCGCATGACGCTGCGCCATCCTTGGGAGGTGGCGATCACCATCGTCTCGCCGTTCGTTGCCGCGACGCTGCAGCTTCTCATTCCACATTTGCTGCGGCGCGCCGTAGACCAGGCGCAGGGCGTGATGGTTGCGGGCGGCGGGACGGCTGCCGAGCAGGCGCTGTAGACCACGGCCCTGACACTGCTGGTCGTCAGCGTCCTGCGCGGTCTTTTCACGATGGGGCAGAACGAGCCGTCGGCCAGGCTATGAGCTGCGCGTGGCGTTCTACGACAGGTGCGCGGGCTGCTCAGCCTGAGCTTCGTGCCCTTCGTCGCCCGGCGATGCTCGTCACCCAGTTGAGGAATGGACGCGGCGGCCGGAAAAGCAACGTGACCGCCAGGAAATCGATGGTACCGTTGGCTGGGCTCGAACCAGCGACCCCCAGATCCACAATCTGGTGCTCTAACCAACTGAGCTACAACGGCACATCCGCCTGAGCGCAATCCGAGGAGAAATCATTCCCCGCGTCCGCTCCGTCGTCGGCGATGCGTCCAATACGGATTATCGGAGTCTAATTCAAGGCCTTTGATGAGGCAAAGATCCGATGAACGAACCCGCACAGTCCTGATTGGGCAAAAGAAAAGGCCGGCGGGAGGAGGTGCCGGCCTTTTCCTGTTACGAGCCAGCGGGAGGAGGAGCTGGCTGGTCACCCCGGAGAGCAAAGGGAGGAGGTTTCACACTCCGGGTATTCATCTCATCAATTCATCGCACATCTATTTGTCTGACGAAATGCGACGTTTTGATGCATCGTTGAGTTGCGCCTGAAATCAGGCCGCCTTGATGTCCTTGAACGCCTTCTCGAAAGCGGTCTTCACCGGCTTCGAGACGTCCTCGACAGCTTTGGAGGCGACGGCCTGAAAGTCCTTGGCCTGCTCGACGGCCATCTCGGCGCGCTTGCGCAGGAAGGCAGTCTGCAGCTCGACGACTTCCGACAGCGTCTTGGCGCCGACCAGGGCTTCAAGGTGCGAGAAGCTGGCCTCGGCATTGGCGCGAAGGATGGCGATGGTCTTGAGCGAGACATCGCCGGAAACGGTCTTGGCGGTCTCGTAGGTCGACTCCAGAACCTTCTGGGTCTCCTCGGCGCCGTTCTTCAGTTTGGTGTAGGCCTCTTTCGACTGCTCGACGCCCTTCTCGGCGAAGGCGCGGATCTGGTCGGTGGCCTTGGAAGCGTCAAAGCTCGGGAATTCAACGTTCTCGATGGTCTCGGTCTTGGCAGTCTTGGACATTTTCCAACCTTTCAAGGGCAGCGGCTTTGACGGAAAGCCGTCTCGTTCATGTATGATGGCAATATAAAAGCAAATTTTGTGCATTGCAATATCTTTGTTGCACTGCACCATAAAAAAATCGCCCCGCCATTAACCAAGAGCCCAGAGATTTCGGCCGATACACGGCATGGCTTGTGGACCTTGGTCCCGTACGCTTTTATTAACAAAGCGTTAACTCAAAAAGCCCGCCTGGAAGGTCTGCCAGCGCATGCCGCCTGAAAACTACTCCTTCCTCGACGTCGCCGTGCTCGACGCGGTGCGCCAGCGCTTCGCCGCCGGCGACGCGCTTGTCATACTGTCGGCCGATCTCGAGCAGGTGATCTGGGCCAACGGGCCAGGTGCCGCGGTATTCGGCTATCCGGAAATCGAAGCAATCATCGGCGCTTCCGCGCGGCTGCCGCTAATTGCCAGGCGGCAGATCATGGCGACCAGCGGCTTTCCGGATATCGGCAGCGACCGCGCCGTCACCGTGCGGCTGGCGACCGGCATGGTCAGCCGCGCCGTCGGCTTGCTCGCCAGCGCGGTAACGATGCCGGACGGCGAAAAGGCGATCATGCTGGCGATGCCCGCGGCGCAGACCGGCTCGCGCGGCGCCGCCGAAATAGCCAGCCGCGCCATTGGCGGCTTCACCGAGGCCGGACATTTCATCGCCTTCGTCGATGCCCAAGGCCATGTCGAGGCGGCTTCGGAGGGATTTGCCGCGCTCGGCATCAGGCCGGAGACGCTCGCTGCCCTGGTCGCGGACGTGGCAAGCGTTGGAGACCGCATCGTCAAGCGGCTTGTTCCCGGCGCAAGCACCTCCTACCCGGCCGGCTTTGCGCGCTTGACCGACACGCGCCATCTCCTGGTGGTGATCGACGAAGACCAGCTCGACGGCGAGCGGAACGACCAGCCCGACGCCGGTAAGTCGGCAGTGCCGGAAAGCGCGCCCGCCGTCTCCGAAGACAAAAACACCACAGTCAGCGCCGAGCCGAGCCGAGAGAACAATACCCAGTCTCCGGCCGCGGCAACGGGCGAAAAGGCAGACGCGGTCCCGGCAGCGGCCACCGATGACGCCCAGCCAACGCAAGGGACCGCGGCCACGGCCGACCACGCGCCGGATGCTGCGCTGGCAGGCGGTGCCGGCCCGGCGCAGCATGACCATTGGTATTTCAATGCCGGCGGCGACGACGTGAAGGGGCCGGAGAGGCCGCCACAGATCGGACCGGCGGAGGTCGCGGCCGCAAGCCGGCAGCACACCGCCGGAACGGCGGCGGCCGAGCCGAGCGCGGCGCGCAACATCGACCGTTCGGCGCCGCCGCTGCGTTTCGTCTGGCGGACCGACGCCGAAGGCAAGTTCAGCGCACTGTCGCCGGAATTCGCCGACATCGTCGGCAAACCCGCCGCCGATGTGATCGGTCGCCGCTTCAGGGATGTCGCCACGACGTTCGGCCTCGACGCATCGGGCGAGATCGCCACTCTGCTCGAGCGGCGCGATACCTGGTCGGGACGCTCGGTGCTGTGGCCGGTGGCGGGCACGGACCTGAAGATCCCCGTCGATCTTGCGGCGCTGCCGGTCTATGGCCGCAGCCGCGCCTTCGAAGGTTTCCGCGGCTTCGGCGTCGCGCGCAGCGCCGACGCCGTTGTCGACCCGGAAGCGCTCGGCATGGCGCTGGTGCCCAATGGCGCCGCTCCGACCGAACCCGAACCTGCCGCCGGGCAACCCGCGGCCGAGCCGGCGAAACCTGCCGACCCGTTCCTGGGCGAAGTGCCGGCGCTGACCATCGTGCCCAAGCCGGAGCGCCGCTATGCCGACAAGGTGATCCGGCTGGCCGAGCACCGGCAGCCGGCCAACGACAAGCAGCCGGGAAATGACAGGCCGGCGAGTGAGAAAGGGCTGTCGATCCTCGAGCGCAGCGCCTTTCGCGAAATCGGCGAGCGGCTGCGGAAGGACAGTTCCGGCCCGGCCGAGCCGCCAAGCGGCGTAACCGCGGGTGCTCAAAAGCAACCAGATGCGGCTGCAACCGCCGACAATGCTCCCACGGCCGAACAGCCGACCGGTGAGAGGAAGACCGACCACTCCGATCTGAACGCGACTGACGCGACCTCGCCTGAGCCGGCCATGCCGGAAGGCAACGAGGCCATTGATACGGCCGAAGCGGAGACCGAGGCGGAAGATCAGAAGGATCTGGCTCGGCTCGACGGCCTCGATGTTCCCGAGGCTCCCGCTGGAAAAGACGAAACGCCCGCTGTCTCCGGCTCGTTGCTCAACTATGCCGGGCGCGAGAACGCTGCCGACGAAGCGCAGGAAGCGGCGGGTTCCGACACCCGCCAAACCGCAGCGGCGGACAGGGCAGCCGAACCGACGGCCGAGCGGCCGGCAGCCGAAGCCCCTGCCCCAGAGGCAGGCGCTGGCGACGACGACGGTATGACCGCCGACGATTTTCGCGACGCGGAAGACAGCGAGGACTGGGCCGGTTCCAACCGGGACGGCGCCCTGCCCGCGCCTGAACAGCCTGGCGAAGCGAAAGCGCGGCCGGAAAGGCCGCGCCTCAGGGTGCCGCCGCTCAAGCTCGAGGGCTTCGTGCCCTCGGCTTTCTCAACCGGGGAAGGAGGCAGGGCTCCTGATACGTCCATCCTCGCCAGGCTGCCTGTGCCGCTGCTCATCCATTCCGGCGACGTGCTGCACTATGCCAATGAGGCGTTCCTCGAACTCACCGGCTACGACGCGCTGGAAGACCTTGCCGATGCCGGCGGGCTCGGCGCGCTGTTCGCCGACCATTACGCCGATGATGGCGAGACCGACGAAAGTGACCGTTCGCTGAAGCTCACAACCCGCCAGGGCCAGGAATTCCCGATCAATGCGCTCCTGCGCTCGGTGCCGTGGCGCGGCGGCAAGGCGCTGATGCTGGTGGTGCGTCGCTCGGGCGAGGACGAGGCGCCCTCCTCGCATCTCAGCGCGGCCAATGACGAGCCGAACCAGCAGCCGGACGTGTCCGAACTGAAGTCGCGCATCGCCGAAATGCGCACCATCATCGACACCGCCACCGACGGCGTGGTGCTGATCGGCCGCGACGGCAACATCCGCTCGATCAGCCGCCCGGCTGAAGCCCTGTTCGGCTTCGACAGCGACGAGATCGCCGGCAAGCCCTTTGCCTCGCTGTTCGCCATCGAGAGCCAGCGCGCGGCGCGCGACTATCTCGTCGGCCTCTCCGAACCTGGCGTGGCGAGCTTGCTGAACGACGGGCGCGAGGTGATCGGCCGCGAGGCGCAAGGGCGCTTCATCCCGCTGTTCATGACCATCGGCAGACTGCCCAACGACAGCGGCTTCTGCGCCGTCGTACGCGATATCACGCAGTGGAAGCGGGCCGAGGAAGACCTCACCCAGGCGCGCGCCGTGGCCGAGCGCGCCTCCTCGCAGAAGACGGATTTCCTGGCCCGCATCAGCCATGAGATCCGCACGCCGCTCAACGCCATCATCGGCTTTTCCGAACTGATGGTGGACGAGAAGTTCGGACCGGTGGCCAACGACCGCTACCGAGACTATCTGCGCGACATAAACCGTTCGGGCAACCATGTGCTCGACCTCGTCAACGACCTGCTCGACATCTCCAAGATCGAGGCCGGCCAGCAGGAGATGGCCTATGAGGCGGTGTCGCTCAACGACACGCTGGCCGAAACGGTAGCGATGATGCAGCCGCAGGCCAACCGCGAGCGCGTCATCATCCGCTCGAGCTTCGCCTCGCGGCTGCCGGAAGTGGTGGCGGATTTGAGGAGTGTGCGCCAGATTGCGTTAAACATACTGTCGAACGCCATCCGCTATACCCAGGCCGGCGGCCAGGTTATCGTGTCCACCGCCTACGAGACCTCCGGCGACGTCGTCATGCGCGTGCGCGATACCGGCATCGGCATGACGCCGGCCGAGATCGAGCAGGCATTGAAGCCCTTCAAGCAGATCAATGCGCTCAAACGCGGCCGCGGCGACGGCACCGGCCTCGGGCTGCCTCTGACCAAGGCGATGGTGGAGGCCAACCGAGCCCGCTTCACTATCACATCGACACCTGGCGAAGGCACGCTGGTCGAGGTCGTCTTCCCATCGACGCGCGTGCTGGCCGAATAACGATCCGCAAGACCGAGCTTCGGCCAAAGAAAAAGGCGCCCTGGAGGACGCCTTGGAAAATGGGATGCTGTCACAACGGGGCTTGAGCTGAACCTCAGGGGACGAGGAACGGGATTTCTCCCTCAAGTTACACGCGACTATCGGCGCCGTCCCTTAACAAGTCCTTACCGGGAGCCAAAAAAATTTACGAATGTGTACCACTCGTGAAATCTAGGTAAATTGGACCGACACTATTTCTTAACCATGCCGGGGAGGCCTAATCAGCAAGCTGCGGCAGGTTCCTGAACAGCTCCAGCGCCTCGGGATTGGCGAGCGCTTCCTTGTTCTTGATGGCGCGACCATGCACCACGTCGCGCACGGCAAGCTCGGTGATCTTGCCCGACTTGGTGCGCGGGATCTCGGTGACGGCAACGATCTTCGCCGGCACATGGCGGGGGCTGGCGCCCGAGCGGATTCTGGCGCGGATGCGCTTTTCCAGATCCTCATCTAGGCTCACGCCGGCGGCCAGCCGCACGAACAGCACGACGCGCACGTCGTTGTCGAAATCCTGGCCGATGCAGAGCGCCTCCAGGATTTCCGGCATCTGCTCGACCTGGTTGTAGATCTCAGCCGTGCCTATCCTGACCCCACCGGGATTGAGCGTGGCGTCGGAGCGGCCATGGATGATCATGCCGCCATGCGCGGTCCATTCGGCGAAGTCGCCATGGCACCAGATGTTGTCGAAGCGCTCGAAATAGGCCGCGTGGTACTTCTTGCCATCCGGATCGTTCCAGAAGCCGATCGGCATCGACGGGAATGCCTTGGTGCAGACGAGTTCGCCCTTCTCCTGCCGGACCGGCTTGCCGTCGTCGTCCCACACGTCCACCGCCAGTCCGAGGCCCGGCCCCTGGATCTCGCCGGTCCAGACCGGCTCGGTCGGGACACCCAGCACGAAGCAGGAAACGATGTCGGTGCCGCCGGATATCGAGGCGAGATGCACGTCCTTCTTGATGCCGTCATAGACGAAGCGGAAATCCTCCGGCGACAGCGGCGAGCCGGTGGATGAGATGGTCCGCACGCTTGCAAGGTCGTGGCTGTCGATCGGCTTCAGCCCTGCCTTGCGTACGGAATCGATGAATTTCGCCGAAGTACCGAAATAGGTCATCTTCTCGGCATCGGCGAAATCGAACAGCGCATTGCCGTCGGGGTAGAAGGGCGAACCGTCATAGAGCAGCAACGTCGCCCCCGAGGCGAGGCCTGAGACCAGCCAGTTCCACATCATCCAGCCGCAGGTGGTGAAGTAGAAAAAGCGATCGCCGTCGAGCAGGCCGGCATGCAGCCGCTGTTCCTTGACATGCTGGATCAGCGTGCCGCCGACCGAGTGCACGATGCATTTCGGGATTCCGGTCGTGCCGGAGGAGAACAGAATGTAGAGCGGGTGCGAAAAAGGCAGCCGCTCGAAGGCGAGCGGCCTGGCGGCAAAGGGCGAGAGCGCTCCTTCCAGCGCCTCGGCCTTGCCGATAGTGGCGGCGACATCGGCCGACGTGCCGAGATAGTCGACGATCAGCACCTTGCGCACGGTCGCGAGTTTCTCGGCCACCGCGCGGATCTTGTCGGCGACCTCAATGGCTTTGCCGTTGTACCAATAGCCGTCAGGCGCGATGAAGACGACCGGCTCGATCTGGCCGAAACGGTCGAGCACGCCCTGTTCGCCGAAATCCGGTGAGCAGGAAGACCAGACCGCGCCGATCGAGGCGGCAGCCAGCATGGCAGCGACCGTCTCCGGCATGTTCGGCATCATGGCGGCGATGCGATCGCCCTCTCTGACGCCGATCGACAGGAAGAGCTGCTGCAGGCGCGAAGTGAGCGCATGGAGCTCGTTCCAGGACAGCCGGCGCTCGACCTTGTCCTCGCCGCGGAAGACGATAGCGAGGCTGCCGCCGTTTTTTTTCAGAAGGTTCTCGGCGAAATTGAGTTTCGCATCGGGAAAGAAGGCGGCACCAGGCATCTTCTCGCCATCGACCAGAGCCCGCTCGCCCTTGTCGCCGACAAGTCCGCAAAAGTCCCAGACGAGGTCCCAGAACGCCTCGCGGTCGTCGATCGACCAGCGGTGGAGCTCGGCATAGCTGGAGAAAGCCTGGCCAGACTTCGCAACCGCAGCTTTCATGAAGGCGGTCATGGGCGCGGAGGCGATCCGGTCCTGCGTCGGCGTCCACAAGGGGGTGTCGGCAGCCATATCGTTCCTCCCAAAGCGCGTCGCGATTGCGGCAATTAAGCCTGATGTCGCCTGCGTCGTTGTCCCAAAACCGGCGTGGCGTTGGCGGACCGGACGGGCTTATCGCTTATGCATACCGCAGCGCAGCAGAGCAAGATTTTGTTGAAATGGCCGGCAAGGACACGGCGCAAACGCCATCGGAGGGCCATAAAGACTTGAAAAGCGTCGGCGCTCGGCTACACCCGTCGGGCGATTTGTCGGCAATGGAAACTCACGGGGCGAGATGAGATCATCTTTGATCCGGCGCGGGGTATGGGTAATCGGCGTTGCGGTGCTGGTCATCGCGCTCGCCGTCGCCGCCTTGCCGCTGATTGCCTCGACGCGCATCGTACGCGACCGCATCGCTTGGGAATTGAGCGCCTGGAGCGGTTTTCGCGTGACGATCGACGGCTCGCCGCGCATCGAGGTGTGGCCTAAGTTCCGAGCCATCCTCAGCGATGTGACGCTGTCGCAATGGACGGAGACCGACGCGCCGCCGGTGATCGAAGCCGAGCGCGTCGAAGTCGATCTCTCGGCCATGGCCGCCGTGCAGGGCGAGGTCCAATTCTCGACGGCACGGCTGGTGCGGCCGACGATCAGGGTGGAGCGCAAGGCGAGCGGCCTCTATCTGCCGCCGCTGCCGACCGGCGGCCGCATCACGCGCTCGATCGACACTGCGCGCGGCGTGGTCACCGCGAACCCGCAGAAGCCCGACCTCGGCAGACTCCCTTCCGATCCGTTCGGCATCGTCGAGTTCCGCGACGGCCGCGTCGTGACCTCGGTTGGCGGCAAGGATACCGAGATCCTGAGCAGCCTCAGCGGCCAGGTGAACTGGGCGGCGATGAACAGCGACGCCGCGCTCACGGCGACCGGCATATGGCGCGGCGAAAGCGTCCAGATCGATTTTTCCTCGGCGAAGCCGCTGGTGCTGTTTGCCGGAGGGGTCGCCCCCGTCACGCTCGCCTTCAAGGCGGCGCCCGCCACGCTTTCTTTCGACGGCGTCGCCTCGATGTCGGAGAACGGCTATCTGGACGGCCAGGCGAAATTCACCGCCCCTTCGCTGCGACGCCTGCTTGAATGGTCGCAGGCCGGCATGGCGCCTGGTGCTGCGATCGGCTCCGTCTCGGTCGCGAGCAAGGTGGCGGCCTCGGCGGGACGCGCGAAGTTCGAGAACACGACGGTGGCGCTGGACAACAACCCCGGCATGGGAGCGCTGGACTTTTCGTTCAGCGAGCCCCTGCCCGTCATTTCCGGCACGCTTGCGTTCGATACGCTCGATCTTCGATCGGTGCTTTCCGCTTTCACGCCGATCGCTCCGGCCGGCCAGGCAGCCCCCGGCGAGTTCGACACCGGCTTCGCCGACAAGATGAACCTCGATCTCAGGCTGTCGGCAGCGCACGCCACCGCCGGCCCGATACAGCTTGCCGATGTCGCCGCGACCGCGCAGGTCAAGAACGGGCTTGCCGTCTTCGACATCTCCGACGCGTCGGCCTTCAACGGCAACATCCAGAGCAGCCTGCGCTTCGACCGCAAGCCGGACGGCACGCAGGTCGAATTGCGGCTTTTGGCATCGGACGTCGACACCGGCGCCTTCGCCACCGCGGCGGGGATGACGCGGCTGGTGCCGGCCGGAACCGGAACCGTCTCGGTCATTCTGAAGGGGCCGGGCAAGGCCTGGGACTCGATCTTCGAGAACGCCGACGGGTCTTTCTCGGCGACGTTCGGGCCGGGCTCGCTCAACGGCCTCAATCTGCCTGCCTTTCTCAAGCGCAACGAACAGGGCGGATTCTTCGCCCTCGACGACGTCGCCGACGGCTCGCTGCCCATCGACGGTGCCGAGATCAAGGCGAGCATCTCGAAAGGTGTGGCGCGGCTGGACAAGGCCGAGGTCAATGCACAGAAGTACAAGGTCTGGCTTTCGGGCATCGCATCCTATACCGGGCGCGGGCTGGCGCTCTCGGGCGGCATCATCCCGAACGGACAACCTGCGCAGCAACAGCCGGCCCAACAACCGGCTACCGCCGGTCAGACAGCGGTGCAGGCGCCGCAGCCCCCAAAGCAATCGTTGTTCTTCGTCGGCGGCAACTGGAGCACTCCGTTCATCTCGCCGATCAGCCGCGGCGTTTCAGGCCAATAGAACAAGGCGCAGGTCGCGCCCGTCTTTGTTCCCTATCCGCGTTGCGCCGCCTGCTCATCGCGCTGGCGCTGGACCTCGCGGCGCTTGTTGGCGATCGAGGCAATGATGACGCCGATCGCGACGACGGCGATCAGGATGGTGCAGGCGGCATTGATCTCCGGCGTCACGCCGAGGCGCACCTGGCTGTAGATCTTCATCGGCAGCGTCGTGGCGCCGGGGCCCGAGGTGAAGGAGGCGATGACCAGATCGTCGAGCGAGAGCGTGAAGGCCAGCATCCAGCCGGAGACGATCGCCGGCAAGATGACGGGCAAGGTGATCTGGAAAAAGGTCTTCACCGGCGGCGCGCCGAGGTCCATCGCGGCTTCTTCCAGCGAGCGGTCGAAGGAGACGAGGCGCGACTGCACAACGACGGCCACGAAGCACATGGTGAAGGTGATGTGGGCGAGCGTGACGGTGAAGAAGCCTCGGTCAAGTCCGACGGCCACGAAGAGCAAGAGCAACGACAGGCCGGTGATGACTTCCGGCATCACCAGCGGCGCAAAGACCATGCCGGAAAACAGCACCCGCCCCTTGAAGCGTGTGTAGCGGGTCAAGGTGATCGCCGCCAGCGTGCCGAGCACGGTCGCAACGGTCGCCGAGATGACGCCGACGCGGGCCGTCACCCAGGTGGCGTCCATCAGGCCCTGGTTGTGGAACAGCGACACGTACCATTTGGTCGAGAAGCCGCCCCAGACGGTGACGAGCTTCGATTCGTTGAAGGAAAAGACGATGAGAAGCACGATCGGCAAATAGAGAAAGGCAAAGCCGAGCACGATCGAGGTGATGTTGAAGCGGCTCCAGGTGGCGTTCATTTGCCTTGCTCCTGGGCTTTCGCTTGAGCCTGCTGGAAGAACATGATCGGGACGGTCAGCACCAAGAGTAGAATGACCGCCACCGCCGACGAGACCGGCCAATCGCGGTTGGCGAAGAATTCGTTCCACAGCGTCTTGCCGATCATCAGCGTCTGCGAGCCGCCGAGAAGGTCCGGTATGACGAACTCGCCGACCGCCGGGATGAAGACCAGCAGGCAGCCGGCAATCACGCCCGGCAGCGACAGCGGGAAGGTGATCTTCCAAAAGGCGCCGATCGGCGGGCAGCCGAGATCCTGCGCCGCCTCGATCAGCGAATAGTCCATCTTCTCCAGCGACGAGTAGAGCGGCAGCACCATGAAGGGCAGATAGGAATAGACGATGCCGATGAAGATCGCGGTGTAGGTGTTGAGGATGACCAGCGGCTGGCTGATCAGGCCAGTGGCGAGCAGCACCTGGTTGAGCAGCCCTTCGGGTTTCAGGATGCCGATCCAGGCATAGACGCGGATCAGGAACGAGGTCCAGAACGGCAGGATCACGAGCATCAGCAAGGTCGGCCGGATCGTCGCCGGCGCGCGCGCCATGCCATAGGCGATCGGATAGCCGACGATCAGCGTCAGCACCGTCGAGATGCCCGCGATGATCAGGCTGGTCACATAGGCGTTGAAGTAAAGCGCGTCCTGGGTCAGCCACGTGTAATTGTCGAAGTTGAGCTCGCGAAAGCCGGCGAAGAATCCGGAAATACCGTCGCCGAAATCGAGCACCGGGGTGTAAGGCGGCATCGAGATCGCCGTCTGCGACAGCGAGATCTTGAAGACGATGATGAACGGGACAAGGAAGAAGAACAGCAGCCAGAGATAGGGAATGATGATAACGAGACGGTCGACGAAGCCCTTCGCCAGCTTGGTCGGCAACTGAGCGGCGGTTTCGGCCGAGGAAGGGGCGGCGGCGATATTGGTCATGGCCGCCCTATTACCTTGTCAGCACGACGCCGGCGTCTGGCCGGAAGGAGACCCAGGCGCGATCGTTCCAGGTCAGCGGGTCCTCGCTGACGCGGGCAGCGTTCAACGCGCTTGCTCGCACCATCTGTCCGTCGTCGAGCTTGATGTGGTAGACGGTCATGTCGCCAAGATACGCAACGTCATAGACTTCGCCTTCCAGCGCATTGACGGCATCGGCCGGCTTCCTCGACGACACCTTGATCTTCTCCGGCCGGATCGCGAAGACGATGTCGGCGCCCTTGGTGGTGTCGGCGGCGTTCTCGACGACGATCTGCGCACCGGTCGCGCCGGTGATGCGCGTCGTATTCGCTGCCCGCTCGGCAACCTTACCCTCGAACATGTTCACATTGCCGACGAAGTGCGCGACGAAGCGCGATGTCGGGGCCTCGTAGATTTCCGCCGGCGTCGCCACCTGCATCACCTCGCCCCTGTCCATGATGGCGATGCGGTCGGCCATGGTCATGGCTTCCTCCTGGTCGTGGGTCACGACGACAAAGGTAAGGCCAAGCTCCTGCTGCAGGTCCATCAGTTCGAACTGCGTCTCCTCGCGCAGCTTCTTGTCGAGCGCGCCGAGCGGCTCGTCCAGCAAAAGCACCTTCGGCCGCTTGGCGACCGAGCGGGCAAGCGCCACACGCTGGCGCTGACCGCCGGAAAGCTGGTGCGGCTTGCGCTTGGCGAACTGCTCGAGCTTGACCAGCCTCAGCATCTCGGCGACACGCTTTTCGATATCGGGAGCGGGCATGCCTTCCTGCTTGAGGCCGAAAGCGATGTTCTTTTCCACCGTCATATGCGGAAACAGCGCGTAGGACTGGAACATCATGTTCACCGGCCGCTTATAGGGCGGAATGCCGCGCAGGTCCTGGCCGTCGAGCAGAATGCGCCCCGCGGTCGGCTCCTCGAAGCCGGCGAGCATCCTGAGCAGGGTCGACTTGCCGCAGCCCGAGGCGCCGAGCAGGGCGAAGAACTCACGTTCGAAGATGGTCAGCGACAGATTGCTGACAGCGGTGAAGTCGCCAAACTTCTTGGTCACCTTGTCGAACTGGATATACGGCTTGGCGCTCGGATCATTCCATGGCGCGAAATCCCTGCGAATGCTGCCAAGCGATTTCATGTCCCACTCCGGGTCTGTTTCGTTCCGCTGGAACGGTTCATGGTTTCGAGAAAACGCCGAACCGCTCCAGCTTTTTGTTTTTGACGCAATTCCGGGCGGAAAACCGTCCCACACTGTTGCTGGAATTGCTTCTAAAGAAAGCGACCCCGGCAGTTTCTGCCGGGGTCGCGTCTCGATGCTTATTGGCCGGTGACGATCTTGGTCCAGGTGCGCGTGATGATGCGCTGTGTCTTGGGATCGTAGGGCTGCACGGTGTAAAGCTTCTTGGTCGTCTCCTCGTCCGGATAGACCGAGGTGTCCTCCAGGAGGGCCTTGTCGACGAACTGCTGCGAGGCCTTGTTGCCGTTGGCGTAGAGCACATAATTCGAGGATTTGGCGATGACTTCCGGCGTCATCATGTAGTTGATGAACTCATGCGCTTCCGCGACATGCGGCGCGTCGGCGGGGATCGCCATCTGATCGAACCACATCTGGGCGCCTTCCTTGGGCACCGAATAGCCGATCTCGACGCCCTGCTTGGCCTCCTCGGCGCGGTTGCGCGCCTGGAACACATCTCCCGACCAGCCGATCGCCAGGCAGATGTCGCCGTTTGCCAGCGCGTTGATGTATTCCGAGGAATGGAACTTGCGAATATACGGCCGGACCTTGAGCAGGGCTGCCTCGGCCTTGGCGATATCCTCGGGCGAGGTGCTGTTTGGATCGAGGCCGAGATATTTCAACGTGGCCGGAATGATGTCGGAGGGGGAATCCAGCACATAGACGCCGCAATCCTTGAGCTTGGCGAGGCTCTCCGGATTGAAGAACACATCCCAGCTGTCGATCTTGTCGGTGCCGAGTGCCGCCTGCACCTTCTTGACGTTGTAGCCGAGGCCGACGGTGCCCCACATGTAGTTGACCGAATACTCATTGTTCGGATCATACTTGGCGGTGCGCTCCGAAATGACATCCCACATGTTGGAGATGTTCGGCAGCTTCGACTTGTCGAGCTTCTGGAAGACGCCGGCCTGGATCTGGCGCGCCAGGAAATTGGCGCTGGGCACCACCACATCATAGCCGCTGCCCCCGGCCAGCAGCTTCGTCTCCAGGATCTCGTTGGAGTCGAAGGTGTCGTAGACGACCTTGATGCCGGTCTTCTTGGTGAAGTCCTCGATGATCGAGCTGTCGATATAGTCCGACCAGTTATAGACGTTGACGACGCGGTCGTCGGCATGGCCGCTCGCGGCGAAGAGCGTCAGAAAGGCCGAGGTCGCCGAAAGGAAAAGCGCTTTGCGGATCATGATATTCTCCTTTGGTGAGTGTTCCCGTGCCGGCTCGTCGCGATGATGGCGCGGGACGGCGTTTGTTGGCGTTTGTTTCAGACTATGGAGCTTTCCGGGGAGCGACAAGCGCGCGCGCCTGGCAGTGCGCCGGATCGTTGAGTGACGGGTGCCGCCCTTGCCTCCTTTCCAGGAAGCTGTTCGGACGGCCTCAGCGGCGTTGGCCGCGGCGTAAGCAGAGATGTACCGATGCGGTCCGGCCTCGATGAGGCCGGCGGAGTCACTTGGCAAGATACGCCTGTCTTGTTGTTGCCGTAATTGCAGCCTGCCCGCCCCGCAGCGGAGTTGTCAATGGGGAAGACACGCAAGCATCAATTGGGAGACGGCAGCCCGGTGATGCCCGGCCGCTCGGGCCGGGTCTGCCGCTTGAACTCAGACGCAATATGAACAAGCAGCGCGGCGATGACGACCGCGCCGCCGATGATGGTGCGCCCCGACGGCACCTCGGAATGGACGAGCCACACCCAGATCGGACCGAGGATCGGCTCGAAAGTGCCGAGCAGCGCCGCGACGGCCGCGGGCACCAGGCGGGCGCCCATGGCGAAAAAAGCAAGACCGACGCCGAGATTGATGACGCCGAAGGCGAAGAGAAAGCCCATGTCGCGCCCGGAGACGGTGAATTCCGTGGCTTGCGAGGCAGCAAAAGCACCGGCGAGCAATGCGCCGAGGCATGTGGCCGGCACCATGCGCACATGGGCAAAGCGCCGGGTGATCACGGTCGCGAACGACAACATCACCGCGATCAGCAATGCCAGGCCGTCGCCGATCGGCGAGGCGGCGCCGTCAAGCGATTCCGAGACCATGATGGCCACGCCGGTGATGACGGCAGCAATGGCGATCCAGGTTACTGGGGTCACGCGTTCGCGAAGCAGCACCCAGGCGAGCATGGCCGCCAGAAGCGGGACACCGGCCTGCATCAACAAGATGTTGGCGACCGTCGTGTAGGCGAGCGCGACGATGAAGCTCGTGGAGGCGGTGGCGAAGCAGAGGGCGACGCCCAGCCCAGGCAGGCCCATGTCGCGGAACAATCTCCAGGTGCCGCGCCAGCCGTCGCGCCAGAGCATGAAGGCGACGAGGAAGCCCACCGCCCAGATCGAGCGCCAGAACACCACGGTCCAGCTGTCGCCGACATGGATGAAGCGAGCTATGGTGCCGCCAAAGCTCCACATCAGCGCCGACAGGAAGACCAGCAGCATGCCGATCCGCTCCTCGCGCGGCGAGACGGCAGCCAAGGCAACGCGAGACGAGGCGGTATCGGTCATAGGCGAGACTGTCAGCTAATTGCCGGCGGCACGATCCACCACGGACGACCACACCATATCCCATTCGCGTAGCGCAAATGCTGGAGCCAGGCGTGATCCAGCATCCGCTGAAATGTAGGACAAAGCCGGCTTGCGGGCCGCCGAACCGCTGCGGCTGGCGGGGGTGCTACCCCTGGAAATCGAAGGCGCTGAGACCCGTCACCATCTCGTCGAGGCCAAGCGGCCGGGTCACCGGCGGCTCGGCGCGCGCCAGGCAGCCGACGCGCTCGCAGAGCCTGCAGGCCGGGCCGACCGGCGTTGCATATGCCGTGCTCTGCGCGACCTTGGCGGCGGACGGTCCGGGCAGCGCCGCGCTGTAGACGATCTCGTCGCGAAAGCCAATGTCGCAGCCCAGCAGAAGCGCCGTGCGCCGCGGCCGCTCGGAGAAGGCGCCTTGCGGCCCTTCGAGCGTGCGGGCGATGCAGAGGAACTCCGCGCCGTCCGGCATTTCCACAGCCTCGACCAGGATCCGGCCCGGCTGCGAAAAGGCCGCATGGACAGGAAGCTTCGGACAGGCGCCGCCGAAGCGGCTTTGCGGATAGCCAAGGCTGCCCGCCTTGCGGAAGCGGTTGCCGGCATTGTCGACCTCCAGCATGAAGAACGGTACGCCTGAGGCGCTTGGCCGCTGCAGCATGGTCAGGCGGTTTGCCGCCTGCTCGAAGGAGACGCCGAAGCGCGAACGCAAGACGTCGATGTCGTAGCGGGCGCGGACGGCCGCTGCATAAAAGGCGTGATAGGGCATCATCAGCGCGTGCGCCGCATAGCGGCCGAGCTCGAAACGGGCTAAGCGACGCGCTTCGTCCGTGCCGAGCTTCAACGTCTGGATCTCGCTCGCCACCGCCACCGTCATGCGCATCAGGCTCGCCTCCATGGCGACCTCGCGCAGCTGATCGAAGGGGGAGAGCCGCTCTGACAGGAACAGGCGTTGCGAATGGCGATCGTAGCGCCTGCGCCAGTTCGGCATGGTGGCCACCGGCAGCACCTTGACCACGATGCCGTGCTCGCGCCTGAGCCACGCCTTCAGCGTGCCGAACAGGTCGTCGCCCGGATCGAGCAGCGAAATGAAGGCCTCGGCTTCCTCCTCCAGCGCGGCGAAATGGTTCGGCCTGCGCTCGAAAGTCTCGTGCACTTCGTCGACAGGCAGGCGCTTGCCGGACAATGCGGTCGCCCTGCCCTCCCGCGCCAGGAGTTCATTGAGATCCGACAGCCGATCGGCCTGCTCGCGATAGGCGCGAAACAATTTCACCATCGCGGCGGAAGCGTTCGGCGCGATCTCGGCGAGGTCGATCAGTTCCTGGTCGCCCGGCAGTTCGCCGGCCAGCAGCGGATCGCCGAACACTTCCTTCAGCGCCGCGATCGATCCTTTGGTCTCGCCCTGCAATTCGTGCGGGTCGATCTTGTAGACTGACGCCAGCTTGAGGATCAGCTGCACCGTCAGCGGCCGCTGGTTGCGCTCGATTAGATTGAGGTAGGACGGCGAGATGCCCAGGCCTTCGGCCATCGCCGTCTGGGTCAGGCCCTTGGCGTTGCGAAGCCGGCGGATGCGCGGCCCGGCGAAAATCTTCTGCTCGGCCAATCGGCTACCTTGACAAGAGTTTTACATAACGGCGCGCCGTCGCGGGCTCATCCAACTTTTTACAGTCATGACAGATTTACAGCCCCGACCTGTCAAACGCAACACCAGTTTTCTCGTATTTTAGCGGGCAAGCTCCGGTTTTTCTGGCGAATTTTGCGGCGCAATGTAAACAATGTAACACGTGAACGGCGCACAGATACGTCCCTCAAACGGGCCATCTAAACAAGCAAGACTGTCCTGGAGCAATCGATGACTGATTTTTACAACCTCGTCCCGTCCGCGCCGGAAGGCCGTTTCGACGGCATCGAACGGCCCTACTCGCCGGAGGACGTGAAGCGGCTGCGCGGCTCGGTCCAGATTCGCCATACGCTTGCCGAGATGGGCGCGAGCAGGCTGTGGAAGCTGATCCACGAGGAAGATTTCGTCAATGCGCTCGGCGCCATGTCGGGCAACCAGGCCATGCAGCAGGTCAGGGCGGGGTTGAAGGCGATCTATTTGTCGGGCTGGCAGGTCGCGGCCGACGCCAATACCGCGTCGGCCATGTATCCGGACCAGTCGCTTTATCCGGCCAATGCGGCGCCGGAGCTGGTCAAGCGCATCAACCGCACGCTGCAGCGCGCCGACCAGATCGAGACATCCGAAGGCAAGGGTCTTTCGGTCGAGACCTGGTTCGCGCCCATCGTCGCGGACGCCGAAGCCGGCTTTGGCGGGCCGCTCAACGCGTTCGAGATCATGAAGGCTTTCATCGAGGCCGGTGCCGCTGGCGTCCACTATGAGGACCAGTTGGCGTCGGAGAAGAAGTGCGGCCATCTCGGCGGCAAGGTGCTGATCCCGACCGCAGCGCATATCCGCAACCTCAATGCGGCCCGGCTTGCAGCGGACGTGATGGGCACGCCGACGCTGGTGGTGGCGCGCACCGACGCGGAAGCCGCCAAGCTGCTCACCTCCGACATCGACGAGCGCGACCGGCCTTTCGTCGACTATGACGCCGGCCGCACGGTCGAGGGCTTCTATCACGTCAGGAACGGCATCGAGCCCTGCATCGCGCGCGCCGTCGCCTACGCGCCGCATGCGGACCTGATCTGGTGCGAAACCTCGAAGCCGGATCTTCAGCAGGCAAGGAAGTTCGCTGAAGGGGTGCACAAGCACCACCCGGGCAAGCTGCTCGCCTATAATTGCTCGCCGTCGTTCAATTGGAAGAAGAACCTGGACGACGCGACCATCGCGAAGTTCCAGAAGGAACTCGGCGCAATGGGCTACAAATTCCAGTTCATCACACTGGCCGGGTTCCACCAGCTGAACTTCGGCATGTTCGAACTGGCCCGCGGCTACAAGGAGCGCCAGATGGCGGCCTATTCGGAACTGCAGGAGGCGGAATTCGCGGCGGAGGTCCATGGCTATACCGCGACCAAGCATCAGCGCGAAGTCGGCACCGGCTATTTCGATGCCGTTTCGATGGCGATCTCCGGCGGCCAGTCTTCGACCACCGCCATGCATGAGTCGACCGAGCACGCCCAGTTCAGGCCGGCAGCCGAGTAATGACAACACCAGAGGAAACGCCCGAAGGGCACTTACGTCGAGGAGAACAGCAATGGCATCGATAAGCCGGGTCAAGGAACGGGCCGAAGAACAGTCGAGCGCGATGAGCGTCGATCAGCAGGCGACGATCCGCATGCTTGCCAACGACCTGCACAGGCTCAACCAGTCTGTGATGAAGGCGGTCGAAGCAGGTGTGTCCGTCGAGCTGGTGCGCTCGGCCAGGCACCATGGCGGAGACGGCAACTGGGGTGATCTTTTGATTCCAGTGATCGTCACCCATCAGAACCAGGGCTGACGTAGCGTCAACAGTCACTCGCGAGTGTCTCCCGTGCGCTATACGTGCCGGGAGACTTTCGTTTTTTCAGATTGCGGCCGGAGCGCCGGGGAGAACTTGCGCCGGATTTTAGCAATTCTTGCTATATTATCATTTTCCACTATTTTTGCTTGACACCGCTGGCGATCTCGCGCCAATTGCGCGCTTAAGGTTTCAACCCTGCATTGAGCCAGAGCTCCGCCAGACATGTGTCCCGCCAATCGTGACGACTCTGAAAAACCAATGAAACCGGCGGACCGTGGCGCGGCGGCCCGGCTGCCGGCGGATTTCTCCAAGGTGCTGGTGGTCGGCAAATCGTCGATCAACCGGGTCGTCGTATCGAAAATCGTGGAAAAGTCCGGGCTGAAGCCGATTTCGGAGCCACCGGAGGCGGCCGAGAAAGCTTTGGCCGGCCTGGTTCCCGGCGCAATCATACTCGACGGCGGACCCGACGACAGGGATTGCGACAGGTTGCTGTCCGGCATCGACGCGCTGCGGCGCGCTTCCGGCAAGACGCGGCCCGCCGTGATCCTGCTTTCAACCAGGAATGGCACGCCGGACAGCCTCGGCCTGTCGAGCGTGGTCGACGCTGTGGTCGCCAAGCCGATCACGCCCGAAAGGCTGCAACCAGTAATCGATCGCCTGGTCGGCCGCGGCTGAGCAGAGGCGACGCTCAGCCGGGCTTCGCTAGCGCCTCGACCAGTGCCGGCAACTCGCCGAGGTCTGCGATCTCGCGAAAACGCGGCGCCGCGACAGGCGCCTCGGCGTGTTCGATCGCCCAGGTCAATTCGTGCGGCACATGGATGCCCCAGCCCCCGGCCTCGATGGCGGGAACAACGTCGGACTTGAGCGAGTTGCCAACCATCATGCTGTTCTGCGGACCGTCGCCATGGCGGCTGAAGATGCTGGCATAGGTGGCTGCGCTCTTGTCGCTGACGATCTCGACGGCATCGAAGAGATCACCCATTCCCGACTGCGCGAGCTTGCGCTCTTGATCGAAGAGGTCGCCCTTGGTGATCAGCACCAGATGGTAGGAGCCCGCCAGCTTTTCGACCGTCTCGCGGGCATGCGGCAGCGGCTCGATCGGATGGCTGAGCATCTCGCGGCCGGCAGCCAGGATTTCGCCGATGACCGAACCGGGCACCTCGCCGTTTGTGATTGCGACGGCCGTCTCGATCATCGACAGCGTAAAGCCCTTAATGCCGAAGCCATAGAGGGCGAGGTTGCGCCTTTCCGCTTCGAGCAGCCGTGCCGCGATGTGCTCATGATCGCCGTGCTCGGCCAGCAAGGCGGCAAAACGCTTCTCGGTCAGGCGGAAGAACTGCTCGTTCTGCCACAGCGTGTCGTCGGCATCGAAGCCGATGGTGGTCAAACGTGGAGCGGACATGTGCGACCCTTTGCTTACAGGCTCATCTAGACCCTGTGGCGCTGCGCCGCCAGCAAGAAGACAGGCACGCCGGTTCCTTTGGGCTGCGGCTCGGCTTGCCTGTGGCGACGCGGGCGCCTCCCCTTTCCTTCCGCCACGGCGCCCGTCTATACTTTGAAATCCGCAACACAATCTGGTGAATGATGCCGCCTGAAAAAAAGGAAGTCCGTCCGTCGAGCCGGGGGGGACGCGCCCGCACGCCTGCCTTCTTGAAAAACGAACGCGGTGTGAAGAACTGGAAGGAAGCCAGCGCCTGGCTGGAATGGCGCGGTATCGAGGACATCGAGTGCATCACGCCGGACCAGGCCGGCGTCGCCCGCGGCAAGATGATGCCGTCGAAGAAATTCACCTCCAACACATCGCTGGCCTTACCTTCGGCCGTCTTCATGACGACGATATCCGGCGGCTATCCGGAAGACGGCAATGGCTTCCACTATCCGGAGGACGACGGCGACCTGAAGCTCTTGCCCGATCTCTCGACACTGACCGTCGTGCCCTGGGAGGAAGATCCGACCGCCGCGGTGATCTGCGACCTCGTCCACCAGGATGGCCGCTCCGTCGAATTCACGCCGCGCAACGTTCTGAAGCGCGTGCTGGCCGCCTATGACGACCGTGGGCTGAAGCCGGTGGTGGCGCCCGAGATCGAATTCTATCTGGTACGCAAGAACCCCGATCCGGACTACCCGCTGACGCCGCCCGTCGGGCGCTCAGGGCGGCCGATCGGCGGCGGCGCCGGCTATTCGATCGCGGGCGTCAACGAGTTCGACGAACTGATAGACGACATCTACCATTTCTCGGAGCGGCAAGGCCTGGAGATCGATACGCTGATCCACGAGGAGGGCGCCGGTCAGCTTGAGATCAACCTGCGTCACGGCAATCCGATCGAGCTTGCCGACCAGGTCTTCATGTTCAAGCGCACGATCCGCGAGGCGGCGCTGAAGCACGAAATCTACGCCACCTTCATGGCCAAGCCGATCCAGGGGCAACCTGGCTCGGCCATGCATATCCACCAGTCGGTGGTCGACAAGAAGACCGGAAAAAACATCTTCTCGGCCGAAGACGGCGCCGAGACGGATGCGTTCTTCCATTTCATCGGCGGCATGCAGAAACACGTGCCGAACGCGCTGGTGATGCTTGCGCCTTACGTCAATTCCTATCGGCGGCTCACGCAGGCAGCGTCGGCGCCGGTCAACAACAAGTGGGGCTACGACAACCGCACGACGGCTTTCCGCGTGCCGCGTTCCGATCCCGCGGCGCGGCGCGTCGAAAACCGGATTCCGTCCTCGGACGCCAATCCCTATCTGGCGCTTGCCGCCTCGCTTGCCTGCGGGTTGATCGGCATGAACAACAAGGTCCAGGCCGAGCCGCCGGTGCTGACGACCGCCAACGAGGACGAGATCGACCTGCCGCGCAGCTTGCTCGAGGCCGTGGACCTCTTCGAAGCCGACGAGGAGCTTGGCGCCATCGTCGGCAAATCCTTCGCAGCCACGTATGCGGCCATCAAGCGAGCCGAGTTCGAGACATTCATGGAAGTGATCAGCCCTTGGGAGCGGGAGTATCTGTTGCTGAATGTGTGAGCGGCCACTTCGAGTGAACGAGTGAATAATCAATGGTGAGTAGTTTCATATTGGATGAGTGAACGCAGCCAGAGCGCTCTAGCAAAGCATTCACTATTCACCATTCACCATTCACCTGCGTTTCCGCATGCCTCGACGGGCGGGTATTCCGGCCACGGCATCATGCTGTCCAACTTCTTCGGCAAGCTCTATGCCGAGACGGTCGCGGGCAATCGCGACCGTCTGAAGCTGATCGAGTATCTGAAGATTCCCGCCTTCCCGGACAGCTGTTGTTTACGCGCACCGCTGCTGTTTCTGGCGCTCCACTGGTTCGCACTGCGCGACAGGATCTGAAGCCGGAACATGTGCAGAAGCTGTTAATTCGACAAGTCCGCTTCCCCAACGGCACGTTGCGAAATCCTTAACAAACGCGCAGAATTTCGCAAAAAGGCGCAGTGATGCCATAATCGGCGGTAAAAGATGCCGGTTCTGGGCGATAAGACGGGGATTTGCGCGGGCCTGCCCGCTGGAAATTTCGGGACCGATGCCGATCAGCCGCGAACGGTTTGCGGCAAGATCGAAAGAACGTCGGCCCGGTTGTTGGAGGTGGTTTAGGTGAACGAGCCCTTCAGTTTCGGTGCGCCGGAACGACGGCACTTTGCCGTGCGGTTCGGCTATGACATGCGGCCCTCGTTCTGGCAGGGCCTGCAGTCGAACGCGCATCTGGTGATCGCGGCCGTCGGCACCGCGGCGCTGCTTGGCGTGGCGGCGGTGGCGCTTTGGCTGGCCTTGCCGGCCAATGAGCGGCAGGCGATCGCGAAAACGGAGCAGACCGTCCCCGCGATCGCGGTCAAGACGAAGAAAATCGCTCCGGCCGTATCGAGCGCTGTCAGTGTCGCCGCCGCGCCGCAAGCCGCGCGCAAGGCCGATGCGGTTTCGCCCATGACTGGATCCCGGGAAGCCGCCATCCCGGCACTGGCTTCCAACAATCCCCGCTGGAACGGCACGGTTGGTGAGCCTGCGCCCGCGGCGGATGCTCCGCCGGCCTCATCCGCTCAGGCCGCAGAGAAGCCGGCGACGCAGAACGACAAACCGGCCGTTGCCGCCTTCGCCGAATCCGCGTCCGGAAACGATGCTTCGGCCGCTCTGGCTGAGGTCGCGGCGCCTGCGCCGGCGGCTGCCCAAGCGGCAGACGCAAAAAAGCCTGACGACAAAATGGATGCGGCCCAGACCGCCGCCATCCCGGACGCGAAGCCCCTGGTTGCCGAGGCTCAGCCGACGGCACCCGACGATGCGGCCCAGGACGAGCCGAAGCCCGAAAACGCCGGCACTGGCACCAATGGACGCGTCCTGAGGGCTGTTACCATGCGTTCCGGCCCGAAGAACGGCGCCGCCGCGATCGTCACTGTGCCTGCCAAGTCAGCCGTGCAGGTGATGAGCTGCAAAAAATGGTGCGAGATCGTCTATAACGGCAAACGCGGCTGGATCTACAAGAGCTTCGTCAAGACCGGCGCCTGATCTGGACCCTCTTGGCGGCCTGACGCCGCCGCGACGTCGGTTCAGATGCAGCGCCCGCCGTCGACCTCCAGCGCCACGCCGGTGATCAAGGCCGCCTCGTCCGAAGCCAGCCAGAGGGCCGCGTTGGCGATGTCGAGCGGCGTCGACAGCCGGCCGAGCGGGATAGAGGCGCGGAATTTTTCACGGATCTCCGGCGTGTCGGCGCCCATGAACTTCTCCAACATGCCGGTCTCGCCGGCGACCGGGCAGAGGCAATTGACGCGGATGTTCTTCGGGGCGAGTTCGACCGCCATCGACTTGGTGGCGGTGATCGCCCATCCCTTGGAGGCGTTGTACCAGGTGAGGCCTGGCCGCGGCCTGATGCCGGCTGTCGAAGCCGTGGTCAGTATGACGCCGCCGCCCTGCCGGTCCATGATCGGCACCACGGCAAGCGCGGCATGATAGATCGCCTTCATGTTGACAGCGGTGATCAGGTCGAAGGTTTGCTCGTCGACGCCGAGCATGTCGCCGTTGCGATGGGTGTAGCCGGCATTATTGACCATGATGTCGACGCGGCCGAAGGCGCTTTTGGCGGCATAAACCATCTCGTCGAATTCGGAGCGTTGCGAGACGTCGGTCTGGGTCCAGATCGCGTTGTCGCCGATTTCCTTCGCCACGCGCGCTGCGCCCTTGGCATTGAGGTCGGCAACCACGACGCGCGCGCCTTCCTCGGCGAAGCGCTTCGCCATGCCCTCGCCGAAGCCCGACGCCGCGCCGGTGATGATGGCAACCTTGTTTTGCAGACGCATGGTTTTCCCCATCATTGAAGGGCCGGCGGTCGCCATTCTCCCTTAGCTTTCGTCACATTCAGGTTCTATGTTGCAGGCGCGAACGCTTCCGGAAAGCTGTTGCTTGCCGACAAGCCTCCCGGTGGCGCCAGTGTCAAGGCCACATATGGGCCCAATCGATTGTCCAGCGATTGGTCCTGGATGTGACACCATGACACTGGACGATTTAAATCGATTAGAATATATCAGCCCCGCTACCGGCTAGCGGCATCAAACCGGACTGACCATGACCAGCCAGATCATCCCTGTCGAACCTTTCGACTTCATCATTTTCGGCGGGACCGGCGACCTGTCGGAGCGCAAGCTTCTGCCCTCGCTCTACCACCGCCAGCGCGGCCACCAATTTTCGGAGCCGACGCGCATCATCGGCACGTCACGCGCGAAGATGAGCGATGCCGAGTTCCAGAGCTTCGCCAAGAAAGCGATATCGGACCATGTGAATCCGGCCGACATCGAGCCGAAGGAACTGGACACATTTCTTGCTCGGCTTTCCTATGTCTCGGCGGACGCCACTTCGGGCGTCGGCTTCGACAAGCTCAAGAAGGCGATCGGCGACAGCGACCGCATCCGCGCCTTCTACCTCGCGGTGGCGCCGGCGCTGTTCGGCGACATCTCGCATCAGCTCAAGGAACACAAGCTGATCACCCCGAATTCGCGCATCGTGCTGGAGAAGCCGATCGGCCGTGACCTCGCCTCGGCGCGGACGCTCAACGACGCCGTGGGTGACGATTTCCACGAAAGCCAGATCTTCCGCATCGATCACTATCTCGGCAAGGAAACGGTGCAGAACCTGATGGCGCTGCGCTTTGCCAACGCGCTTTATGAGCCGCTGTGGAACTCCGCCCATATCGATCATGTGCAGATCACCGTGGCCGAGACCGTGGGTCTCGAGGACCGCGTCACCTACTACGACAAAGCCGGCGCGCTGCGAGACATGGTGCAGAACCACATCCTGCAGCTGCTTTGCCTGGTTGCCATGGAAACACCGTCCTCGATGGACGCGGACGCCGTGCGCGACGAGAAGCTGAAGGTGCTGCGGGCGCTGAAGCGCATCAACGGCAACGAGGCGCCGAAACACACGGTGCGCGGCCAGTATCGCGCCGGCGCCTCCGCCGGCGGGCCGGTCAAGGGTTATGTGGAGGAACTCGGCAAGGACAGCAACACCGAGACCTTCGTCGCCCTCAAAGCCGAGATCGGCAACTGGCGCTGGGCCGGCGTTCCTTTCTATCTCAGGACCGGCAAGCGGCTGGCGACCCGCGTTTCGGAAATCGTCATCGAATTCAAGCCGATCCCCTATTCCATCTTCGGCGACAGCGCCGGGCCGATCTTCGCCAACCAGCTGGTGATCAGGCTGCAGCCGGACGAAGGCGTCAAGCAGTACATCATGATCAAGGATCCGGGGCCGGGCGGGATGCGGCTGCGCCAGATCTCGCTCGACATGAGCTTCGCGCAATCCTTCCACAGCCGCGCGCCGGACGCTTATGAGCGGCTGATCATGGATGTGGTGCGCGGCAACCAGACGCTGTTCATGCGTCGCGACGAGGTCGAGGCGGCCTGGAAGTGGATCGATCCGATCCAGAACGCCTGGGAAAGCGCCAGGCAGGAAGCGCAGGGCTATACGGCCGGCACCTGGGGTCCGTCGGCCTCCATCGCGCTCATCGAACGTGACGGACGGACATGGCACGAGAGCAATTGAGCGGGGCCGCTTACGCCTGGAACGGCTTTGCCGACCGCCAGCAGCTGGCGGCGGCCCTTGCCGGCCACGTCGCCGCCCGCCTGACCAAGGCGATCACCGACCGCGGCACGGCGCTGCTCGCCGTATCCGGCGGCACGACGCCGGCAAAATCCTTCGCCGCGCTCTCTTTAATCCCGATCGCCTGGGACAAGGTCACCGTGACGCTGGTCGACGAACGTTTCGTGCCGCCCTCCTCGCCGCGCTCGAATGCCGGGCTGGTGGCGGCCAACCTGCTCCAGAACAAGGCAGCGGCAGCGCGCTTCGTGCCGCTCTACCATGAGGCGGCGACCATCGAGGACGCAGCGACGTCGGACAGCGAGGCCCTGCAATCATTGCCCTGGCCGCTGGATGTGGTGGTGCTTGGCATGGGTGCCGACGGGCACACGGCCTCCTTCTTTCCCGATGCCGGCAATCTCGCCGAGCTCATCGACCCGTCCTCACCGCGCATCGTGCTGCCCGTGCATGCGCAAAGCGCCGGCGAGCCGCGGCTGACACTATCGATGGCGCGGATCGTTGCCGCCGGTTTCATCGCGCTCCACATCGAGGGAGAGGATAAGCGCATCGCCTTCGACGGCGCGATGGGAGCGGGCATGAAAAAGCCCATCCGCAACGTGCTCGAGGCGGCGCCGATACCGGTAGAGGTGTTCTGGGCACCCTGATTTCACCAAAGGAACAGCCCCGGAGGCTGTGGGAGGACGTTTCCGGGGCCCGAAAGGACCAGCCATGACAGCCAGACGCGACATCGAAGCCATCACGGAACGCATCCGCCAACGTTCGAAAGCCGACCGCGAAGCCTATCTCGGCCGCATCGCGGAGGCGTCGGGACGCGCCGCCAACCGCGCGGTGCTCTCCTGCGGCAACCTCGCCCACGGCTTTGCCGTCTGCAGCCCATCGGAGAAGGTGGCACTCGGCGGCGATCGCGTGCCCAACCTCGGCATCATCACCTCCTACAACGACATGCTGTCGGCGCATCAGCCGTTCGAGACCTTTCCGGCGCTTATCAAGGACGCGGCACGCGAGGCGGGCGGCATCGCCCAGGTCGCCGGCGGCGTGCCGGCGATGTGCGACGGCGTGACGCAAGGCCAGCCAGGCATGGAACTGTCGCTGTTCTCGCGCGACGTGATCGCCATGGCAGCGGCGATCGGCCTTTCGCACAACATGTTCGACGCCGCCGTCTTCCTCGGCGTCTGCGACAAGATCGTGCCAGGGCTGGTGATCGCGGCGCTCACCTTCGGGCACCTGCCGGCTGTCTTCATCCCCGCCGGGCCGATGACGTCGGGCCTGCCGAACGACGAGAAGGCCAAGGTCCGGCAGCTCTATGCCGAGGGCAAGGCGGGCCGCGCCGAGCTGCTCGAGGCGGAGTCCAAATCCTATCACGGGCCGGGCACCTGCACCTTCTACGGCACCGCCAATTCCAACCAGATGCTGATGGAGATCATGGGCCTGCACACGCCCGGCGCCTCCTTCGTCAACCCGGGTACGCCGCTGCGCAACGCGCTGACCAGGGAGGCGGCGAAGCGCGCGCTGGCGATCACCACGCTCGGCAATGCCTATACGCCGGTCGGGCGCATGATCGACGAGCGCTCGATCGTCAACGGCGTGGTCGGCCTGCACGCGACCGGCGGCTCGACCAACCACACCATCCACCTCATCGCCATGGCCGCGGCAGCCGGAATTTCGCTTACCTGGCAGGACATCTCCGACCTGTCGGAGGCCGTGCCGCTGCTCGCCCGCGTCTACCCGAACGGACTCGCCGACGTGAACCATTTCCACGCCGCCGGCGGGCTCGGCTTCCTGATCCGCGAGTTGCTCGACGAAGGCTTGCTGCACGAGGACGTGCAGACGGTCTGGGGCGAAGGCCTGCGGCCCTATGCTGTCGAGGCAAAGCTCGGCGCCGACGGCAGCGTCGTGCGTGAAGCGGCGCCGCTCGAGAGCGGCGACGAGAAGGTGCTGGCCCCGTTCAAGAAGGCGTTCCAGCCGACCGGCGGACTGAAGGTGCTTGCCGGCAACCTCGGCCATGCCGTGATCAAGACCTCTGCGGTCAAGCCCGAACGGCGCGTCATCGAGGCGCCGGCCAAGGTGTTCGACAGCCAGCAGGGGCTGAACGAAGCTTTCAAGTCGGGCACGCTGACCGGCGACTTCGTCGCCGTGATCCGCTTCCAGGGGCCGAAGGCCAACGGCATGCCGGAACTGCACAAGCTGACCACCGTGCTCGGCGTGCTGCAGGATCGCGGCCAGCGCGTCGCGCTGGTGACCGACGGGCGCATGTCGGGTGCTTCCGGCAAGGTGCCGGCGGCGATCCATGTGACGCCGGAAGCGGTCGAGGACGGGCCGATCGCCAGGATCCATGACGGCGACATCATTCGCCTCGACGCCGATGCCGGCACGCTGGAGGTGCTGGTGCCGGGAACGGAGTTCGCGCTGCGCCGCACGGCGGATGCCGACCTGATCGGCAACGAGTTCGGCTTCGGCCGCGAGCTGTTCGCCGGCTTTCGCCAACTGGTTGGCCGCGCCGACCACGGCGCCGCCGCCTTCGCAAATGCCTAACGTCAATCTGCTAAAAAAGAGCGGCTCGGAGCCGCCGCTCGGAGCCGCCCTTTGTCGTAAGCGGTGTGCCATCGGCACCTAGACAAGAGGTCTCACGAGGTATTCTTGCCACTGAAGACCTCCGCCAAATAGTCAATAAACACCCTGACTTTACGTGGGGTGTGACGTCGCTGAGCGTAGAAGGCGAAGATCGGTTGCTCCATGGGTTCATGATCCGGCAGCAGCCGCACGAGGCGGTTCTCCGCTATATCCTGGGCGACCATGAAATCGCCCAAGAGGGAGTACCCCCCTCCCGCTAGGCAGGCGTTTCTCACCGCTCGCGCTGAGTTCATTGTCAGTTGCTGCGGCACTTCGAAGTCAATGACCTTTCCTTGATGCGAAAACTTATGAACGCGCCCCCATTCCCCGCTGACCTGAGTAACGGATGGGCGAGCCCTGATCTCGTCCAAGGTCCTGGGTGTCCCATATTGCTGGCAAAACTGGGGTGTCGCGACGAACACGATCCTCTGCGTGAAAATCCTCTGCGCAATCAGGGATGAATCGTTCAACGGTCCTATCCGGATGGCGACATCGAAGTGCTCGCCAATGAGATCAACCAAACGATTGCCAAGGTCGATTGAGACATCGAGCTGCGGGAACCGTCGCACGAACTCAGGAACCACTGGTGCCAGGCACTCATTACCAAAGGCCGTTACGCAGGAGACGTGGAGTTGGCCGCGAGGAGTTTCGTGGCGTTCGCGTACTGCGCTCCGCATCTGATCAAGCTCCTCCAGGAGGCCGGTGCTCTTTTGCACGAACTCCATCCCGGCATCCGTCAGATTGATCTGCCTGGTGGTGCGGTTAAAGAGACGTACGCCGAGATCGGTCTCCAAGTCCGCCACAATGCGGCTTACCGAGGCAGCGGAAAGGCGCAAATCCCGGCTCGCAGAAGAGAAGCTGTTATGCCTGGCGACTGCCACGGCCACCTTCATGGCCTCGATCATATCCATCCGCCATTCTTCCGAAATTCAAAATAATGTCTCTCACCGTGCGCTCTTTAACACGGAAGCCGAAATCATGCATCAATGGGGCGAACGCTCAAATTGAGGAGATGGACATGTCCAAAAATCCTAGCTGGATACTTCGCAGCTACCCTTCCGCAATGCCCTCCGTCGAGAACTGGAGCCTGGAGGAGCGTTCAATTCCCGATGCCGCGGATGGTGAGCTGCTGGTGAAAACTCTGTGGCTCTCCGTCGATCCCTATATGCGCGGTCGGATCAGCCCCGCGAAGAATTATGCTGCTGGTTTTAGAATTGGCGACCTGATGTGTGGCGGCGGAATTGGCGAGGTAATTACGTCTGAGTCTCCGGACTTCAAGCCAGGCGACCTCGTGATGAGCGATCATTTTGGTTGGCAGCCGTTCAGCGTGATCCCGGCCGCGTCAGCCAAGCCAGTGACGACAACCGACGCTCCGATTCAGGCCGTACTGAGCTATCTCGGCATGCCCGGTCTCACCGCCTACTTTGCCCTCCTCAAAACCGCAACTCCGAAGGTGGGGGAAACGGTGTTGATCTCTGCCGCTTCAGGAGCTGTGGGGCAGATTGCGGGACAGATCGCGCGGATCAAAGGGTTCGACCCAGTCGCTGTTGCGGGCTCGGATGAGAAGCTGGAATGGTGCAGGGAGCTTGGATATCGGACTGGCGTCAATCATCGACGCTCCGCTGATCTCGTGGCAGATGTCGCGACCGCATGCCCTAGCGGCGTCGATGTCTTTATCGACAACACCGCCGGGCCGATTCACGATGCAGCCATGCTAAATCTCAACATCTTTGGCAGAGTGGTGGTTGTCGGCACTATTGCCTTGGCCGACCGGTTTGACCAGCCTGATGTCGGTCTCAGGCATCTCAGAAGGACACTAATCACCCGTGCGCGGATAGAAGGGTTCTTGCTCGACGACCACGAAGGAGAATACGAGACCGCGATTGCCGATCTGCTGTCATGGTACAAACAGGGACTGCTTCAGACACGGGAAGATGTTGCGGAAGGGATCGAGACCGTGCCCCACGCTTTCGTTCGGATGTTGAAGGGAGAGAACTTCGGCAAGCAACTGGTCAAGCTATGATGCTCTAACGAGGGTTTGTCCGCTTCGGCCAGACTGCTATTTTTTGTGCACGCGTTACTCAAGCGGATCGTTCCAAGGCAGCAGCTCATCGATCCGCCTCCGCTTGTGGCCGTTGACGACGGCGGCAAGCGTGGTGGTCAAGTAGACCTGCGGATCAACAGCATTGAGTTCGCAGATCTCCTCTGGCGCAGGCAAAACTAGCTTGCCCTGCCGGGCCAGCGTTCGCCAGGACGACAGATGGTTGGCCTCCAGCCCGTGGCGCTCCGCTACTTCGTTCACCGTCACGCCCGGACGCAAGCCCTCCGAAACGATCTGTGCCTTGACCTCATCCGGCCATTGGCGATGCGCCTCACGTCGGCCCCGCCGTGTCGTGAGAACCTCCAATGTCGTTTCCATGGAGAAACTGCTTCTCGCTCATCCATGGAACCTTGATCGCAGATCAGGCGTCAGCGGACAACGTTGGGGGCAAAACAGCGGTTACCCTTTTTCGTTCGTTTGCGGACGGCGATGCCTACTGAACGGTGATCTCGCTCCGCTCACCGGCCTTGATCGTCACCGGCATTTCCTTGTCCTGGCCCTGATCGGACATGTGCCGCACGACGACATAGTCGCCGGCGGGGATCGTCTGTTGCCAGCTGTCGCCATAGGTCAGGCCGAGCGATTTGCGTTTACCCTCAATATCCTTCTTTGACGAGAACACCTCGATCGAATAGGCGCCGGGCGCCGACATTGCCAGCACGCCGGCGCCGAGAGCCACCTTCACATCCTGGTTGTCGCCGGCCTTGATGCTGAAGGGCTGTTCGACAACGGCGAGATCGAGCGTGGTTAGCGCGACATAGTCGTCCGGCGGCAGCCAGAATTTGCTGTCCGGACCGTAGGAGTGCTCCACGCTTTCACGCGAACCGTCGATCTTCTTCTTCGCCTTGACGATCTCGAAGCCGATGCCGGAATTGTCGGCCTTTTCGCCGCCGGCCGTGTAGTAGGCGTTGAGCACGGCATGGCCGACGCCGATCACGATATCCTTCTCGACCGTCTGTCCGGCGGCAAGCTGGATGGTTTCGGTCACCGTGCCGGCGCCGATCTGCACCGTCACCTTCTGCTCGCCGACGGGCACGGTGGCCTTGGTGTCGCCATAGTGGGTCGTGCTGCCGCCCGGATAGGCGAAGTCGACACGCGCCTCGCCGCTGATCTCCGAGCCCTGGCTCGCATGCGGGTGGATAACCAAGGTTCCGGCGTTCAGCGTGAACAACGGGCTGTAGGTCTGGCCGGCTTCGATCTTGATCTTCTGCTCGCTCCTTGCCTCGTCGGCGCGACCGACGACAATGTAATCGCCCGGCTCGAGTTTGGTCTTGAGCTCGCCATACTCGGTCATGACCTGATCGCCGCGCGAGCCGTCGGACTTGGCCTTGTAGATCTCCCAGGCATTGCCGTCGGTGATGGGATCGCCGCCTTCAGCCATGACGACGCTCGGCGTGAAGTTGAATTCAGGTTTGGCGGGTTCGGGTGCAGGCGCCGGCGCCGGGGCCGGAGCAGGCTCTGGCGCGGGCGGCGCCGCGACGGTCTCGACCAGCGCTTGCTGCAATGCCTTCTCGTCGGAGGCCTGGATGTATTTTCCGCCGGTGTTCTCGGCGAGGCAGGCGATCTGCCTGCCTTCGTCGGCGGTCAGGCCGAAGCCGACCACGTCGGCGGTGAAGTCGACGCCGGTCTCCTTCAGCTCCTTGCCGAGCGCGCACGGATCGCCACCGCAGGTCTCAAGACCGTCGGTGATGAGAACGACCGTGGCCTTGTCCTCGGTGTATTTCAGCGCTTCGGCGGCCTGCTTGACGGCCGCCGTCAGCGGCGTCTTGCCAAGGAATTTCATGCTGTCGGCGGCCGCCGAGATCGCGCTCGCCGAACCCGCCTGCGGCGGCACGATCAGCTCGATGTCCGCGCAGCTGCCTTTCTGGCGATGCCCGTAGGCCATGAAGCCGATCTCGTCGTCGCCCGGCATCGACTGCAGCACCGTGCGCAGCGATTCGCGCGCGATCTCGAGCTTCGGCTTGCCGTCTATCTGGGCCCACATGGAGCCGGATGCATCGAGAATGATGATGACCTTGTTGGCGGCAAAGCCAAAGGTGGTCATCGACAAAAGGAGGATCGCCGCAGCGACGCTCCGTGCCAGTCCCGCCATGAAAATCTCCTGAGTGAACCCCCGTCCGCGCCGGGAAAGCTATTTGAGCCGGGCTTTGCAGACAAGTCCGATGGCCGGCAAGTCGCTCAATAGGTGGTTCGGCGCTCTTCCGACGGCGGACGGCCGAACTGCAGCCGGTAGCTTTGCGCGAAATAGGAGTGGGAGGTGAAGCCGGTGGCGATCGCGACGTCGAGGATCGGCATGTTGGTCTGGCGCAGCAATTCGCGCGCCCGCTCGAGCCTGAGCCGCATGTAGTAGCGGCCCGGCGTCACGTTGAGATGGCGCAGGAACAGGCGCTCGACCTGGCGCACCGACAGGCCCGCCGACTTGGCAAGCTGCACCGCCGACAAAGGCTCATCGAGATGGTCGGCCATCAGCTCGACGATACGTCTCAGCTTCTCCGACTTGCCGGTGAGGTCGCGCTCAGGTCCGACGCGCTGGCGGTCACCGGCCGAGCGGATGCGCTCGTGCTGGAACTGGTTGGCGACGCCATTGGCGAGATTGGAGCCGAAATCGCCGCGCACGATCTCCAGCATCAGATCGATCGAGGTGGTGCCGCCGGCGCAGGTGTAGCGCTTGCGATCGATCTCGAAAACGTTGCCGGTGCAGTTGATGTCCGGAAAACGCTCCATGAAGCCGGCGCGGTTTTCCCAGTGGATAGTGCAGCGGTAGCCGTCGAGCTGGCCGGCCTCGGCGAGCAGATAGGAGCCGACCGAGAGCGCGCCGAGCGCGTTGCCGCGGCGGCCCCAGCTGCGCAGCGCCGCCAGCACCTTGCTCTTGCCGGGGAACTCGGTGGTGAGCCCGACCGAGACGAACAGGATATCGACCGGCGGCATGTCGGCGACTGAATAGTCGATCTTGAGCGGAAGGCCGTTGGAAGCCATGACCGCGTCGCCATCTGCCGATATCGTCGTCCAGCCGTAATAATCGCGGCCGAGCAGACGGTTGGCCGAGCGGAAGCAATCGATCGCCGCCGCCAGCGAGAACATCGAAAACTTGTCGACCAGCAGGAAGCCGAACTGCCGACCGCCCTGAACGGGATCGCCCATGACCGGCCGTTCAACAGGAGCAGTAAGATTCGGCAAGGATGCTGCTTCCCGATCAGAAGGACGGCCGCTTCAATCCGGCCGCGAGGTAGGCGGAAGCTACAGTGTTGGCCATCAGCATGGCAATGGTCATCGGTCCGACGCCGCCGGGGACCGGCGTGATGGCGCCGGCGACCGCGGCCGCTTCGGCATAGACGACGTCGCCGACCAGCCGCGACTTGCCTTCGCCCTTCTCTGGCGCCGGGATGCGGTTGATGCCGACATCGATAACGGTGGCGCCGGGCTTCACCCAATCACCCTTGATCATTTCGGGACGGCCGACGGCGGCGACCAGGATATCGGCGGTGCGCGCCAGCGCCGGCAGGTCCTTGGTACGGCTATGGGCAATGGTGACGGTACAGTTGGCGGCGAGCAGCAGATTGGCCATCGGCTTTCCGACGATGTTGGAGCGGCCGACGACGACGGCATTGAGGCCGGAAAGGTCCTTGCCGCGCACGCGCTGGATCAACAGCATCGAGCCGGCGGGCGTGCAGGGCACGAACGCCGTCTCGAGCTCGCCGGTACCGAGCTTGCCGACATTGATGAAGTGGAAGCCGTCGACATCCTTTTCCGGCGCGATCGTCTGGATGACCTTGCCGGCATCGATATGGCCGGGCAGCGGCAGTTGCACGAGGATGCCGTGGATCGACGGGTCGGCGTTGAGATCGCCGATGGTCTTCAACAGCTGCTCTTCGGTCGTCTCAGCCGGCAGCGTGTGCTGGAGCGAATGGAAGCCGCACTCCTTGGCCGTGCGCGACTTCGAGGCGACGTAGACCTGGCTTGCCGGATCCTCGCCCACGATCACCACCGCCAGACCGGGCCTGGTCGCGCCCTTGGCCGAAAGCTCGGCGGTCAGCGCCTTGACCTTCGATACCACGTCTGCGGCGACACTCTTCCCGTCGATCACTTCGGCCATCATTCACCTTCAACACTGTTGCGCGGCCACGCCTCGCACGCAGCCCTGATCCTCAATCCAGCAGTCGGCACGCGAACGCGGCGCGCAAGCGGTCAAATGCCGCGCGGCATTTTCACGAAAATTCGACCGGGCAATCCCGTCAAAACGTCGTCGGATGCCGTAAACCCGAAACCGGCTGCTTTTATCGAAGGCCGCTTTTAGCGAAGACGGGGTGTTTTAGAAATAGCGACGGCGCGAGCGGCTTTCGGTCAGAACGCGCACCGCCTCGCGGAATTCTCGCAGGCGGGCCCTGATCTCGTCGACCTGGTCCTGCCGATCGTCTGGCGACTGGCGCGCCTCGGCTGTCGGCGATTGCGAATGGGAAGGCGCCGACGGAGCGTATGTGTCGTCGGGTAGTTCCGGACGCTGCGGGTGGTCCGAACTATGAAATAGGTACGGCTTTGAGCGGACGGCGTCTCCAAGCCATGCACCGACCTTGGAGACTGGACTTTTCCGCAACCGCGCGAGCGGCTAAGGAGAGCCCTCTTTGCGGAGGTTTCGATGACCATCAGGCTTGTTCTCGCCGGTTGCGGCAATATGGGCTACGCGATGCTCTCGGGCTGGCTGAAATCCGGCAAGCTCGAGCCGTCGGCGGTGTTCGTGGTCGAGCCAAATGCCGAGTTGCGCAGGCGAGCCGAGCATCTTGGTTGCGGCGCCGCGGCCGACGCGTCCGCCATTCCCGCCGAGGCCATGCCCGATCTTGTCGTCATCGCCGTGAAGCCGCAGGTCATCCGCGATGTGACGGCAAGCTACAAGCGCTTCGGCGACGGCAGGACCACCTTCGTCAGCATCGCCGCGGGCACGCCGGTCGCGACGTTCGAGGAGATCCTGGGCCGGCTCGCGCCGATCGTGCGCTGCATGCCGAACACGCCGGCGGCGATCGGCAAGGGCATGATGGTGGTGTTTTCCAACCCGCTCGTTCCCGACAACGTCAGGCGGTTCGTCGCTGAGCTGCTCTCGGCGAGCGGTGTCGTGACGACGATCGACGACGAGAGCCTGATGGACGCCGTGACCGCGGTCTCCGGTTCCGGCCCGGCCTATATTTTCCATTTCATCGAGGCGCTGACGGTCGCCGCCGGGAAGGCTGGCCTGCCGGCCGAGACAGCCAAGCTGCTCGCCCTGCAGACCGTCTATGGTGCGGCCTCGCTTGCCGCCGAAAGCGATGAGGAGCCGGGCGTGCTGCGCCAGCAGGTCACCAGCCCCAACGGCACGACCGCCGCCGCGCTTGCCGTGCTGATGGGCGAAGACCGGCTGACGAAGCTTTTGACCGACGCGGTGGAAGCGGCGCGGCTCAGATCGATAGAGCTGGGGAAGTAGACCTCACGCCATACAGCATCTCGTCCTGCAGTTGACGCAGGGCAAATAGCTCGGTCGTCTGGTCGGGCGCGGCGTTGTCGGCGGTCAGGAGTTCGCCCTTCCTGACCGGCTTCAGCACCTTGCCGCCTTCGAGCAGTCCGACCGGCACGGCACGGCTGGCGCGCGCCTCGGCGACCGTCATGGTCCAGGAGCGGTAGCAGGTCTCGCCGATGGCGTCGAAGATCTCGCCTGCGGCGAGGTCGCGCTTGGCGACCGCGCAGACCTCGGCCACCGGTGTAGGCAGCGGCACCATGTCGGGCTTGCCGTAGAGCATGATGCGGGCTGCGGTCAGCGGCACCTCCAGCGAGGTCAGGTGGTACGGCCTGAAGAAGCTGTAATAGGGGCCGTGGCCGACATGGAGATCATCCATGCGCTCGACGACGCGGGGATGCGTCGCCTCGACGATGACGAAGACGCCAGGCGCCACGCCTTTGCCGATCGTGTAGTCGACGATACCCTTCTTCGACAGGATGCCGCCGTCCTCGCGCGGGATCAGCACCTTGGCCAGCTGATCACGGTCGGCTTTCGGGCCGTGCATGCCCGGAACATCGGGCACCAGGCCGGTGGCGTTGGCGATGGCGCACATCTCGACCATGGTCTTGGAGCCGTCGACGAACTCGACCAACATGCGCGGGTTCATGTTCCGGCGCAGCGCTTCATCCCGATAATCGTCGGGAACGGCGTCGTGGTTGAGCGGGTTGTTCTTGCCCTTGCCGGCCGAGACGATGGTATAACCGAGCGCCGAGGCGAACTCGATCAGCTCCATGCAGCTCGACGGCTCATCGCCGGCGCCGACCGAATAGACGACGCCGAGCCGATCCGCCTGCTGCTTGAGGTAGCAGCCGATGGTCACGTCGGCCTCGACATTCATCATCACCAGATGCTTGCCATGCTGCATCGCCATCAGGTCGAAATCGGCGGCGACGCCGGGTTTGCCAGTGGCATCAATGACGACGTCGATCAGCGGATTGGTGACCAGCATCTCGTTCGAGGTGATGGCGATCCTGCCGCTTTCTATCGCCCGGCTTATCTTGGAGGCGGTCTCGGCTTCTGCAGCCATTGCATCGTCGCCATAGGCGATGCGGATCGCGTCGCGAGCCGTGTGCGGGCGGCGCGTGGAAATGGCCGCAATAGAAATGCCCGGCATCAGCATGCCCTGCGTCACCAGATCGGTGCCCATCTCGCCGGAACCGATGACGCCGATGCGCACGGGGCGGCCGTCGGCGGCGCGCCGGGCGAGATCGCGGGCAAGCCCGGTCAGGGCGACATTTGTCATACAAGAACGTCCATGCTTTGCTTCAGCCCGCAATACAGGGAACGATCCCCGTTTGCCAACAAAACCAGCCACCCATGGCAATTTCGTGCGCACGTCTTGCAGGACCGGCGCAGATTTCCCGCAGCAATCCGCAACCTTCAGGTGTTTCAAAGCCTTGGCCATGTCCGGAGGAAGGGCAGATGCCGCGGTTCATGCCAAGTGCCGATCTGACCGCCAAAGTTGGCACGGTGAGCGACGCCTCGGTCGATTCCTTTGTGCGGACTTACTGTCTATTTAGGGAAAATAGTGTTCGCGGTCGGTTTCAACTGAACGGCGCCCTCGGCGAGGATCGTTTTCTGTGCCATTTTTGCTACATCCGCCGGGACTAATGGCTGGAATCCGTGCTTTTGGAGCGCTCTAAATCAATAAGTCCTCCCATCCGCGAAAAATCTGCTAGATACTCGTTGCAAGCTCCGGTGGCAGGCTTGGGCGAAATAAGCGCTGACAAAAACAAAAAGGCGCGGGGATAGTCACGGGGTAGAAATGACCAGGACGGGTAAAGTGACCGTCGGCTGGCGCCTTGCGCTTGCCATGACGGTGTCGATGCTGGCTTGCGGAAGCGCCAGCGCACTCACGCTCAAGGAAGCTGTAGCAGTCGCGGTCGAATCCAATCCGGAGATTGGGCAGGCGATCGAAAACCGCGAAGCCATCGAATTCGAGCTGCGCCAGGCGAAAGGGCTCTATCTTCCCAGCGTCGATCTCGAAGCGTCGACCGGCGTCCGCCGTCTGGATAACGACTCCCGGCGAGCGCTCGACGAGGACCATGACGCGCTTTATCCAAACGAAGCGGACCTCACCGTCTCACAGACGCTCTATGACAGTGGCGCGAGACGGGCCGAATTGAACCGCCAGGCCTCGCGCGTCGACGGAGCTTCCTTCAGGGTGCTGGAACGGTCCGAATTCATCGGGCTTGCCGTCGTCCAGGACTATCTCGAATACATGCTGCAGGCGTCGATCGTCGCCGAAGCGAAGAAGAACCTCGGCTTCCATCAGTCTATACTCGGCGACATCAAGCAAGGCATCGCGGGCGGCGCGCTCAACGATGCCGACCGGCAGCAAGCCGAGGAGCGGCTTTACGCCGCCAAGGCGCGGATGCAGGAGGCGACCGAGGAACTGGAAGCGGCCAAGATCCGCTTCTTCAAGAATGTCGGCAAGCCGCTGACCAATCCGTCGCGGCCGGCCGATGTGGCCGGCGCGCTGCCGCGCTCGCTCGATGACGCGATCGGGCTTGCCAGACAGAACAATCCGCGCGTCCACATGGCCAACAGCGACATCGATGCGGCCGCGTCGCTCGTCGACGCCGCGCGGGCGAAATACGGCCCCACCATTACCGCCGAGGGTGTCGCACGGGGCGGCTATGACATCGACGGCGACGACGGCGACACCAGCGACCTGCAGGCTCGGGTGGTGCTGCGCTGGAATCTCTATCGCGGCGGCATCGACAAAGCCAACGAGCAGGAGCAGATCCGCCGCACCAGCGAGCAGCGCCTCGCGCTGCATCAGGTGCTGCGCGAGATCGAGGAAGCCGTCCGCACATCTTGGGACCGCCGCTTCCGCCAGGCGGAACTTGCGCAGACGCTGCGGCTGCAGGCAGCAACCAACGAAAGGCTGGTTGCCTCCTACCGCGAGCAGTTCAAGGTCGGACAGCGCTCGCTGCTCGACGTGCTGGATGCGCAGAACACGCGCTTCAACACCGCGACGCTGGCCGACACCTCGTCCTACGCGTCGCTGTTTGCCCAATACCGGCTGCTGGCCGCGACCGGGGAGTTGCTGAAGACACTGAACATCCAGCCGGCCAAGCAGGCAGCCGCCTACGCGCGTAGCGAATTCGGCACGCCGGCGACAGCCGATACCGAAACCTATGCGCGCACACCATCGGAGCAGAAGAACGATCTGCCGTTCGACATCCTCGCGCCGGTCAGGAAGAAGTAGCCGATGTAAGCATCGATCTCTGGTCCTTCGGGCGGATCGTGAACCAGCAACCTAATATCATCTCGCCCAAGGAGGCTTTCAAAGCCTGCTTCTCGGCGATTGCAGCCTATCTCGGCCGACCGAGCGCCGAGACCGTGCTGTTTGCCGGGGTGCCGATTTCGGACACGCGCATCGAGCCGGACGACATCAGGCATCTGGCCGAACGGATCGGTCTCGAGGTCCAGGCCTTCAACCATCGCGATTTCGTGCGCGGCCGGATCGATCTTCCGGCCATCGTCTTTCGCGCCAGCCAACTCCCGGTTGCGTTGCTCGCCGAAACGGAAACCGGGCAATTTCTAACGGCGCCGCAGGAAAACGGCCGCACCACGATCGGCAAATCGGAGCTTGCCGAGAGCTACATCAGCGGTGGCGCCTCATTCTCGATCACCTATGCCAACACCGCCGAGGAGATGACGGTCGGCACGGCGCCGAGGATCGAAAGACGTCATTGGCTGACCGGAACGATGGGGACGTTCTGGCGCACCTACTCGAAGGTCGTGCTGTCGGCGGTCTTCATCAACCTCTTGGCGATCGCCTCGCCGATCTTCACCATGAACGTCTACGACCGCATCCTGCCGAACAAGGCGATCTCGACGCTCTGGGTGCTGGCGCTCGGGATCGGCGCGGCCATCCTGTTCGACCTGTTGCTGAAGACGGCCCGTGCCTCGCTTATCGACTATGCCGGGCGCAAGGCGGATCTCAGGATTTCCTATCTGCTGTTCGAGAAAGTGCTCAACTCGTCGCTTTCGGCGCGGCCGGGATCGACCGGCGAATACGCGAATCGTGTCACACAATATGAGTTCGTGCGCGAGTTCTTCACCTCGAATACCATAAGCGTCTTCATCGACACGGTTTTCGTCTTCGTCTTCCTGCTGGTCATCTACGCTATTGGCGGCTGGCTGGTGAGCATACCGGCGCTCGCCTTCGTCATCGCCGTCATTGTCGGTCTGGTGACACAGAGGCGCATCGGCAGGCGGGTCGCCGCCTCGATGAACGAATCTGCCCAGCGCCAGGCGCTCCTGGTCGAGTCCATTTCCACGCTGGAGACGATCAAGTCGCTGCGCGCCGAGGCCTATCTGCTGCGCAAATGGGGCGAGCACTCGAAGAACGCCGCCAACACCTCGGAGAAGATCAAGGAGCTTTCCGCCGCTGCCGGCAACATCACCGGCGCCATCCAGCAATTCGTCACCGTCGCCCTGGTGGTTGCCGGCGCCTATGCCTTCTCGGAAGGCCAGGTCTCGACGGGCGCGATTATCGGCACGGTCATGCTGGCGGGCCGCGCGGTCGCGCCGCTCGGCCAGATCGCCATCACGCTCTCCCGCTTCCGGCAAGCCGTGCTGTCGCTCAGGATCGTCAATACGATCATGTCGCAGCCGGAGGACCGGCCCGACACGGTCGGCTTCGTCAACCGGCCGATCCGCAGCGGCGCGATGCTGTTCAAGAATGTCGGCTTCGCCTATCCAGGCACCGAAAACGAGGTTCTGAACGGGCTCAACATTGCAATCCGCCCCGGCGAGCGCATAGGCATCATCGGCCGCATCGGCTCCGGCAAGACCACGATGGGCCGCCTGATCGGCCGGCTGTTCCTGCCGACGTCCGGAGAACTGCTGCTCGACGGCATCGACATCCGCCAATACCACCCGTCCGAAGTTCGTGCCGCGGTCGGTATCGTCGCGCAGGCCGGCGACCTGTTTTCGGGCACGATCAAGGAAAACCTTCTGATGGCCGCGCCGGACGCGACCGACGAGGAGATCATCGATGCGGCGAAGGCCGCGGGCGTCGACGACTTCGTCTCTCGCCATCCGCGCGGCTACGACATGAATGTCGGCGAGCGTGGCACCAATCTGTCGGGAGGCCAGAGGCAGGCCGTGGCGATCGCGCGGCTGCTGCTGACCAAGCCGAAAATCGTGTTCCTGGACGAGCCGTCGGGTTCGATGGACCTGGCCTCGGAACGGCAGTTGATCAGGCAGCTCAAGGTGGCGTTCGACCGCAACACGACGCTGATCGTATCGACCCATCGCTACAGCATGCTGGAGTTGGTCGACCGCCTCATAGTCATCGAGCAGGGGCGCGTGGTCGCGGACGGAGCAAAGGAACAAGTCATCCAGGCATTGCAAAAGGCGAATGCCTGACCGGGACGTTGGGGAATGTTAGCAAAAGACGACCGGCCGCCGCTTTTCGCTTCGGCGTCCGTATACATCATAGGGGCACTGTTCGTGGCCTTCACCGCCTGGGCATCCTTTGCCGAGGTCGATGAGATCGCGCGCGGCGACGGCAAGGTCATTCCCGCTTCCAAGACGCAGATCATCCAGGCGAGCGAAGCCGGCGTCGTCCAGGAAATCGCTGTCAAGATCGGCCAGACCGTCAGGAAGAACGATCTGATCATCCGCCTCGACAACACAGGCAACACCTCGAGCCTGGGTGAAGAGCAGGCCAAGGCGCGGGCGTTGCAGGCGCGCATTGCCAGGCTCAAATTCGAGCAGAGCGGCAATCTCGAGGGCGCGTTCCCCTGTCCGTCCGACATCCAGAAGACTGCCCCGGAGATCTGCGACAACGAGCAGAAGCTGCTCGTTGCGCGCCGGGACAACTTCCAAGTCAAGCTTTCCGTGCTGAAGTCGCGTCTCGATCAGCGCGAGAAGGAACTGGACGAGGCAACCGCCAATTCAGACCGCCTTTCCAAGAGCCTCGCCGTCAGCGACCAGGAAACGGCGCTGGTCGAATCGATGGTCAAGAAAGGCCTGATGGCCAGGACCGAACAGATACGCGTCGAGCGGGAGCAGACCGATCTCCGCGGTCAGCTCAACCTTGCCGGAGAGACCATCAAGAAGAGCAAGGCGGCCATCACCGAGGCGCAGCTTCAAGTCGACGAGCTCGGCCTGCAATTGCAGCAGGAAGCATTGAGCGACTTGACGCAGGCGCTGGCGGACCTCTCTGTGGTGGACGAAACCATTCGCGGCGCCACCGACAAGGTGGCGCGGACCGATATCCGTTCGCCTGTCGACGGCATCGTCAACACGCTCGATGTCAACACGCTCGGCGCTTTCGTCCAGCCGGGCGCGGTCGTGGCCGGCATCGTGCCGACCTCGGAGACGCTGCTGGTCGAGGCGCGGGTCTCGCCGCGCGACGTCGCCTTCATCCAGCCGGACCAGGACGCGCTGATCAAGGTCACGGCCTACGACTTCTCGATCTTCGGCGGCATCGAAGGCAAGGTCTCCAACATCACCGCCGACAGCCTGGTCGACCAGAAGACGGGCGAGCCCTACTATCAAGTGCGCGTCGCGACCGAGAAATCCACGCTGCAAAGGAACGGCAAGACTTATTCGATTATCCCCGGCATGATCTGCTCGGTCGATATCAAGACCGGGCGCAAGACGATCCTCAACTATCTTTTGAAGCCCATCAACAAGGCGCGCCAGGAGGCGATGAGTGAACGATAGCGCCGCACGCCCCGACACTCCGCGCGACCGGCTGCTGCCGCCGCTCGCAGCCGAGGATTTCGGCCCGGAGTTCCGCGTCGTGGCGCGTGGCGGCGTGCGCCGCGGCATCCGGCTGGAGCGAGCCTTCTGGGTGTCGCTGAAGCAGATGGCCGAAAACCGCAAATGCACGATCGGCATGCTGGTCGAGGAGATCGCCGAAAATCATCCCGACCAGGGCAATCTCACATCGGCGATCCGGGTCGCATGCATGCGCGGCCTTGCCGAGGAAAGCATGGAACTGCGCAAGCTCGCCTCGATCCGGACCATCAACGCGATCCTGGTCGCCTGCCCCTCGCCCGCCTTCGCGCTGTCTTCGTCGAAGAAGATCCTGACCTTCAATGCCCCGTTCCAGCAATTGGTCAGGCGCCAGCTGCCGAACGCGCCGGGCGACGATGGCAGGCAGGACCTCAAGCTGGCGCTGGACCTCAACGTCGTCGACGTTTTTGCCCGGCTCGACGCCAATGGCGAGACACCCGTCACCACCGGCTTCGTCATCGGCGCCGGCGAGCGCCGCTACAGGGGCCAGCTCAGCGCGGTGCGCGCGCCGGTCACAGAGCCGGAGCTGTTGATGGCGTTCGTCTTCAACGGTTGAAGAGGCAAGCCGCCTACTTCGCTCCGAAACCGGAGCCTGCCGACGTGACCGTCACATCGGGCGAAGCGCCTTCGCCGGGCGCCACTGTCGCGAAACCACCGGCGATGTCGGCGATCTGTGCGCCGGCTTTCGTGCCGTGGATCCAGGCTCGGTCGGTGCTGAATGAATAGAGCGGGACATAATCGGGAAGATCGCGGTCCATCGCCACAACGTTGCTGAGGCTGTCCAGGATGAAGGTGCCGCTTCCGGTGCTCACCGACAGCACCGCGTGGAAAAATTTCCGGCGGCGATCCTGCAGCACGACGAGCGACATGCTCTGCGCCGGGATCCCGGCGCGCAACAGCGCCGCCATCTTCAGGATCGCGAAATCCTCGCAATCGCCGGCGCGATGCTCGAGGATCTCCGACGGCTTCGCCCAGTAGTCGAGCTTGCCGTAGACGACGCTGTCCTTGCGATAGGCGATCAGCCGGTTGATGCTGCTGTTGACGAAGTCCAGCTTGTCGCGAAAAGTCTTGTTGGCTGCAATGCCGACGATCTCGCCAAACGCAGCGTTCTCACGATCGCAGGCACTTCCGGCCGTGCAGTCGATGATCGCCTTGTAGACGGGGGCCCAGCGCGCGGCGACCGGGAAGTTGCGCATGGACAAGGCGATCGACCCGAACACGCCGGGAATAATCGCCCCAGTCTGGATCGGGTCAACCTGGATCGGGTCGATCCGGATCGGATCGACGCCGAGGGTAGCCTCTCCACTCGCAGAACCTGACGCCGGGCGGACTTCGAGAGGCGCATAGGCACTGGCGGCACCGCCGACCCGGTAGGCGGCAACAGGCTGCCATGGCTGCAATCTGGCCAGCGAAACGCCGCCGAGATCGGCCGGCGCAGGTAGCGTTTGAGAGGCGGGACTTGCGACGGAGATCGCGCTGGCCGACGACGCATTCGGCAGACCGGCCAGGCCGATTGCCAGCAGCAGAACCTTGACCCTCGACGCCGACGAGGCAGCTTTTTGTATTTTCATGACGCCCACCTTTGACTGTGGACGCTAGCGATCTTGTCTCAAATTATCGGAAAGGAAGGTGGGTAAGTTTCCGCGAATCAATCTATTCTGCTTTGTCTCAAATTTTATTCAAATTTATACTTGAATTTGTCGAACTGCCGCCGCGCTCCCCAGCCGGTTCGGCGGCGCCCCTGAAGATATATAATTGGATATATCGTTGCGATTTACCAAGTGTAAAAAATGCAAATCCCTACATATTCAAGTATATCAAAAAGATTGGAGGTGTGTTGCAAAGTTCGAGCCCCGCATGTCTCTTGCCGGGAAATGCCGAAGGGGGCTTGAGCTATGACGACCAGTATCGAATTCGACGCCGTTTCAAATTTCTCGGACGAGCACGCGACTGTCGGCGAACAGCCGATTTCGGGTGTCATTTCGGGCGTCCAAGTCGCCCAGGCCTCCGGCGGCCAGACGGCACCAGCGGCAGGCGAACCTGTGCCGGTCGATGCGGGAAGCGGCGCGCCGGCAAAGGGCGACGGCAACGCCCAGAACGCACAAAGCACAGCCAGGCCGGCGGCGGACGGCAACGCTCCTGCCGCCAACGCCCCTGCCGGAAACGCGCCAGCACCGAACACGGCAGCCTCGAACGTTGCGCATGAATATCACGTCGAGGCCGGCAATGTCGTGAAGCTTCCGGCCAATGTCTCGATCGACGACATCAAGGTCGACGGGCACAATCTGGTGCTGGTGCAGCCGGACGGCGCCGAGATCGTCATCAAGGACGGCGCGCTCAACGTACCGACCTTCATCATCGGCGATGTCGAGGTGCCGCGCGTTGCCCTGATCGCCGCGCTCGAAGCCAGCCATGTCGATGTCGCCTTCGGCGCCGACGGCTCGATCTCGGCCGGCGGAAATGGCTCGCCAAGCAGCGCCGGCGGAGACTTCTCGGTGCCGCCTGGCGGGATCGGCGACGGCTTCGGTCTGTCGGCACTTTTGCCGCCAACGGCATTGGCGTTCGGACAGCCGGAGAACCGTGACCTGTTCCCGTCCCTGCTTAAGCCGGACTCCACGCCGTCGATCGGGACCATTGGCGAAGCGAGCGTCAACGAAGCCGGCCTGCCGGCGCGCAACGGTGAACCGGCTGGCTCGGATTCCGCCTCCAACTCCGAAACCACTTCGGGTGCCATCGGCTTCACGTCGCCGGACGGCGTATCGCAGGTCACGCTGGGCGGCCATGTGCTGACCACCGCGGCGCAGACCTTCACCGACGCCACCGGCTCGCTAACGGCAAGCTATTCCTTCGACGCGGGCACGGGCACCGGCGCCATCAGCTATTCCTACACCCTGCTCGACAACACCTCGGGCGACAACACCAGCGTCAGCTTTGGGGTTGGCGTCGTCGACTCCGACGGCGATGCCGCACCTCCCGGCACACTCACCATTGACATCATAGATGATGTCCCAACGGCGGTGGCCGATACGGACGTGGTGCCGTCGGGCTCGCATACCGAGATCGACGGCAACGTCATCACCGGCGCGGGAAGCGACGGCAACCCGGCAGGTGCCGACGTCAAGGGTGCTGACGATGTGACTGTGGTTGGTGTCGCGGTCGGCAACACCGGCGCATCACTGGACAACACGACGACCGTCGGCACGGTCATCCACGGCACCTATGGCGACCTGACGCTCGGCGCCAATGGCGACTACAGCTACGTCCGCAATGCCGGCACGCCCGGCGGCGTCAACGACGTCTTCACCTACACCATCAAGGACGGCGACGGCGACCTGTCGCACACCACGCTGACGATTACGATCGGCGACTCCACGCCGAGCGACAGCATCCCGGCGCCGGGCCTTGCCTCGACCACCGTCTATGAAGCGGGCCTGCCGCCGCATGGCGGACTGCCGGCCGGCTCCGGCGAGATCGCCGACGGCAATCCCAACAACAACTCCAACACCTCCGAGACCACGTCCGGCAGCATCGGCTTCACCTCGCCCGACGGCATCCAGACCGTCTCGCTCGGCGGCCACGTGCTGAGCGGCGTGCCGCAGACCTTCACCGACGCCACCGGCTCGCTGACGGCAAGCTATGTCTATGACGCGGCCACCGGCGCCGGCACCATCAGCTACTCCTACACGCTCGCCACCAACACCTCGGGCGACAATACCAGCGTCAGCTTCGCGGTCGGGGTGACGGACGCCGACGGCGACAGCGCGCCGGCCGGCAACCTGGTCATCAACATCGTCGACGACGTGCCGACGGCGCATGCCGATACCGACAGCGTCGCCGCCAACCAGTTCAGCGCCGAGGGCGGCAACGTGCTGACGGCGGTCGGCACCACCTCGCCGGTCGCCGGCGTCGACGTGCTCGGCGCCGACGGCGCCAGCGTGGCCGGCGTTGCCGCCGGCAACACCAATGCCAACCTCGACAATGCCGCGACCGTCGGCACGGTCATCCACGGCACCTATGGCGACCTGACGCTCGGCGCCAATGGCGACTACAGCTACGTCCGCAATGCCGGCACGCCCGGCGGCGTCAACGACGTCTTCACCTACACCATCAAGGACGGCGACGGCGACCTGTCGCACACCACGCTGACGATTACGATCGGCGACTCCACGCCGAGCGACAGCATCCCGGCGCCGGGCCTTGCCTCGACCACCGTCTATGAAGCGGGCCTGCCGCCGCATGGCGGACTGCCGGCCGGCTCCGGCGAGATCGCCGACGGCAATCCCAACAACAACTCCAACACCTCCGAGACCACGTCCGGCAGCATCGGCTTCACCTCGCCCGACGGCATCCAGACCGTCTCGCTCGGCGGCCACGTGCTGAGCGGCGTGCCGCAGACCTTCACCGACGCCACCGGCTCGCTGACGGCAAGCTATGTCTATGACGCGGCCACCGGCGCCGGCACCATCAGCTACTCCTACACGCTCGCCACCAACACCTCGGGCGACAATACCAGCGTCAGCTTCGCGGTCGGGGTGACGGACGCCGACGGCGACAGCGCGCCGGCCGGCAACCTGGTCATCAACATCGTCGACGACGTGCCGACGGCGCATGCCGATACCTGGGGTTCGCCCATCACCGGGCCCACGGCCCTCACCGGCCTGTTGAGCAACGACGTTTTTGGTGCCGATGGCGTGGCGACAACAACGCCCGGCGTGATAATGACCACCAATGGGGCTCACGGAACCGTCGTCTACAACAACGACGGAACCTTCACCTACACGCCGACCGGCGTTTATGTAGGATCCGATACCTTCACCTACACCATCAAGGACGGAGACGGCGACACCTCTACGGCGACAGTCACGGTGAACGTCAACACCAACACCGTTCCGACGGGCGGCGGCACCGTGTCGCTGACCGTCAACGAAGCGGCGCTTGACACCACGCTAGATGCCACGGCTCCGGCCGACCTGCAGCCGGGCGTCGTGACCGGCACCAACCCGAGCAGCCGCGGCGAGACCGCACAGGCCAGCAGCGGCATTACGTTCAACGCCACGGGCGAAGCGATCAGCGTCGCATTCGCCAACCCGACAGGAGATCCGAACTGGGTGGCTCCGACGGTTTCCGGCATGGCGGCTGGGTATTCGATCAGCTGGGCTCTCGTCGGCGGCCAACTGGTCGGCACGCTCATGCATGGCGTCACCAATCTTGGGCCATCCATCTATCTGGCGCTGTCGAACACCAGCGCCGGCCCGAACAGCACGTTGACCCCGGTGGTCACCGCGACGCTGACCGACCAGCTGCAGCATGCGGCCGGCTCCGGCAACATCACCGTCAACGGCCTGCAGGTGGTGGCAACCGACACGAGCGGCGATCATGTCTCCGGCGCGGTCAACCTGACCGTCCTGGACGATGCCCCAATGCCGTTCGTCGGCGACGGCATCAATCTGCCGGACTCGTTGCACTCGACATTGACGGAGCATCTGAACTTCGCGTCGGGGGCCGGCGCGGACGGCGTCGGCAATGTCGTGTTCAACGTCACCGAGGGCGGCGCCGTTACCGCTACGAACGGTTTGAACGTCTTCCTCAATGGCGAACAGGTCTTCTTCCATCTGGTTGACTCGCATACGATTGAAGCTCGGACCTCCGTCGCAAACGGCAGTGACCTAGCGTTCACTGCGACGCTCGACCCGGTAACGGATACCTGGACCTACACGCAAAACGGGTCGCTGTTCGCTGGCAATCAGTTCAACAGCGGTGGCTTCTCAAACCCAGGCGGTAGCAACAGCCCGGCGATCGTGCTGAATGGACCCGATGCCACCCAGAACGACCTTTTGGTCACCGCTAATAGCGGCAATACCGTGAATACAAACAATTCCGAATTCGGTGTCGACGGCGGCAACAGCATCGGCAGTGGAGAGACCATCCGGTTCGATTTCGTTCAGAATGCAACCACAGATGGTACCGTCGCCGGAAGCAACTTCACGAACCACTATGAGGTCAGCAGCTTCACGAGCACTGTCGACACCGGTGGCGGTGGCGCCGCCACCCTCATGATACGGGGCGTAAACGCGGACATTGACCACGTATATGTCGGCGACGGAGACGAAGGCACCGCCCAGTTCCTGACGGTCACCGTTGCGAACAACTCCGGAGGTACGGCACCAGTCGTACACTACAACGGCGACGGCACCGTCACGCTGACGAACCTGGGAAATGGCGACACCTTTACGGTGACCGCGAGCAGCGACGCTTTCAGCGCAATGGAGATTTCGGGCCTCCCGGGCACGAACACGTTCAAGCTCACGTCGCCGCTGTTCACGACGGCCAACGCCGAGACCCCTTTCGACATCAAGATCCCGGTGACTGGGACCGATGGTGACGGCGACACGGCTTCCGGCAGCCTGACCGCGCATCTCTATCCGACGAGCTCCTCGCTCGAAGGCACAAGCGGCATCGACTCGCTGGCCGCGACGGCCACCAAGACCACAGTCATGGGGCAGGACGGCAACGATACGCTGACCGGCATCAACGGGCACGACACGATCCTGGCTGGTGGGCAAGGCAACGACACGCTGACCGGCATGGACGGAAATGACATTCTCTACGGCGGATCCGGCAACGACACGCTCGTCGGCGGCGCCGGCAACGACCTGCTGGTCGGCGGTTCCGGCCAGGACACGCTGACCGGCGGCACGGGCGCCGACACGTTCAAGCTCGAGCATCTCGACATCAAGGATCTCATCACCGACTACCATGGTGCGGGTCCTGGTGGCGAGGGCGACAAGATCGACCTGACAGCGCTGTTCGACACGCCGGTGGGAGGCAATCTCGCCGACTACGTGCACTACGACGCCGGCACAAAGACGCTGAGCGTGGACACCAACGGCACGACCGGCGGCGCCAACTTCGTCGATGTCGCCGTTCTTCAGAACGCGCCTGCGGCCGGAACGATCAACATCCTCTATGATGACTCGAACCATCAACAGCACACGGCCACGATTTAGTGCTTATGCGCGGCGGTGCTGCTATGCTATGCGTTAGCGAACCGTGAATTCGCAATTTGGAGAGGGGCTTACATGAAACATTCCGTAAGACTGCTGGCCTCGGCCGTGGCGGTGCTGCTCGCCGGATCGACCGGCTTTGCCGCAGATATCATCGGCGAGCCGGCGGTGAATTATTGCCGCACCGTCGGCACCTCGGACCTGGTGCTGACCGACAACATGGTCGAGCTCAAGGACCATGTGGTGAAGCTGATGGACGAATCGGTCGCCGTCGCCAACAGCCCGGAATGGATCAACTCGTCGCGCCCCGCCTTCGTCTGGGCCTCGGAAGCCAAGGTCGCCTGCGGCAAGGCCTATGGCTATCTCAAGACCAACTACAAGGACGAGGACTACCTCAACAAGTGCGAATGCTTCCACGACCGCATGGTCGAGTACATGCACTGAGCTGACGGGCGCGCCGACCAGCTGCGATGATGGCCAAGAGAGCCTGCGCCGAGGCCGACGCTTGCGTGCCGGCGTGGGTTGCCACGCATGCCGGCGTGCCGCGGCTTTTCCGACGCGGGTTTTCGCGAGCGTTGGAGCGGTTCATCCGTTCGGGGAAACGCGGAACTGCTCCGGCTATGCGTTTTTGCGCAATCGCGGACGGGAAACCGCTGCGCACTTTTCCTGGAATGGCCCCGGCGCTTGCCCTTGCCGTTGTCGCGGCGATCTCCGGCTGCCAGTCGAAGAACGGCGCATCGGAGGTGCTGGATCCCGCGGCGATCGCCGCTCCGGCAAGCCAGGCCGGTGCCAACACCGCCGCGCCCGCGCAGCTGACCGCCAGTTCCGCAGCGACCGCTTCCAAGGGCAATCTGACGCTCGGCACGGGCTCGACCAAGATCGCCATGCTTTTGCCGCTCTCCGCCCCCGGCAGCGCGGGCGAGAACGGCAGGAAGATGTATGATGCCGCACGCCTGGCAATGGCCGATCTCGGCGACAAGCTGGTGACGCTGACCATCGAGGACACGCGCGGCGACAGCGGCTATGCCAAGGACCTGGCGGTGAAGGCGATCACTTCGGGCGGCGTGAAAATCGTCATCGGGCCGGCCGAGCTTGCAGCGGCACAGCACCTTGCCAAGCTCTCCGGCACGCAGCGGCCGCCGGTGCTGGCGCTGGCCGACAATTTCGCCGGCGGCCCCGGCGTCTATGCGGTGCGGCTGAGCGAAGCCGACAGCGCGGCGGCGGGCGCGGCAGCGGTCGCCAGCAAGGGCGCCAAGAAATTCGTGCTCCTGGTGCCGGCGGGCGCGAACGCCGGCGCTGTCGAGGCGCGGGTCGCCAACGCGCTCAGCATCTATGGCGCGACGCTTGCCGTGACGCTTCCGTATTCGGCGTCGGACGCCGCCAAGGTGGTGTCGGACATGGGCTCGCTGGTCGAGGCGCCCGACGCCGTCGTCGTCGCCAGCGGCGACGGCAGCCCTGTCGCCGTGCTGGCGGCGCTTAAGGCGAAGGGTATACCGGGCAAGGCCGTGAACCTGATCGGCACCGAGCGCTGGCTCGAGCGCCCGATCGATCCGCTCTATGAGGGCGCCTATATCGCGACGCTCGACCAGAGCGAGACCGGACCGATCGCCGACCGTTTCAAAGCGACCTACAACTACCAGCCCGACGTCAACGTCGCCTACGCATACGACATGGTGGCGCTGTCGGCCGGCATAGCAAGCTCGGTCGGCCCGAACGGTTTCTCCAAGCAGGTGCTGGAAAACACCAGCGGCTTCCGCGGCTCGACCGGCCTGTTCCGCTTCCGCGCCGACGGCTCGAGCCAAAGATCGATGCCGTTCTTCAAGGTGGAAAAGGGTAGACTGAAGCTGGTGGAGAAGTCGACGTCGGGGTTTTGAAAGGCTGGCTAGTTAAGCTGCTGCAAAATTCCGGAGCTGGTTGCGACCATCAGCGAGTAATACATCTGCAATGCTATTGCACAGATGGAAGCTGCAGAAATCGGCACGCCGAATGGCACGACGCCTTTGCGGTCCAAGTGCTGCACATAATGGCGGAACATGCCTGCCGGCAGCAGGAAGGGATTCTTGACCACCATTGCAGTAGCAATGGCGAAAACCAGCAGCAGCAATGAAAATACAACCAGGTCGCTTCCACCGATGAGAAATGGCACTACGCTCATCAGCTTGACGTCGCCGGCGCCAACCTTGCGCAAAAGCCAGAATGGAAAGAGCGCGACGAAAAGGATGAGGCCACCAATTGCACTGATACCCATGTCCAGCCACGAGCCGGTCTGCAGCGAATGGAAATGCAATGTTGCGAGACCCAGGCAGAGCAACAGTAGCACATCACGATTCGATATCTTCTGCGTACTGAAATCGGTCCAGGCGATCCTTGCCAGCAGGAGGATAGCCAATGCCTTGAACAAAAGCGATGCGGCCAGCAACATTTCGGCTACCGTTCGATGTTCTCAACGCTGGACGACAGGAGCTTCAAATTGTTGGCCACAGTCGGATCCTTGGGGGCCAGCTCATAGGCTTTGAGGAAATTGCGACGCGCCTCCTGCAGCTTGCCGCGCAGAAGATAGGAGTAGCCGAGGTTGTTGTAATATTCCGGCGTCGCGCCAAGCAGCCGGTAGGCCCTGGCATAGGCCATATCGGCGAGATCAAAGCGCCGGATGCGGTCGCAAGAGGCGGCGAGGCCCAGCCAGGCGACACCATCATTGGGCGCCAGCCGCGTCGCCTTGTAGAATAGGGCGCCGGCGTTGCCGTAGTTTTCGGAGCGGAATTGGGTCTTGGCCTCGGTGACGGCCTGGTCCGAAGAATAATAGTCGACGTCGCTGATCGTCTTGAGCCCATCGAACGTATCGCCAAAGGCGGTGTAATCACCTTTGGCGGGCTCATTGGTGCGAACCACACCATCGCTGGGATCGGTTTGGCAACCGGCCAGCAACATGATCAGCACACCAGCAGCAGCGGCGAGGCGTATTTTCCCTGTCATTCTGTCCCCCAGGGGTCCCCCGACTCCATTTAGAACCAAAGCATACGATTGCTCAGAAGAAAATGCCTCTCATGCGAATGATCACTGGCAGAAGCACGATCATGAGCACCACCGGAAAGATGCAGATGCCCAGCGGAATCATCATCTTGACCGGCAGTGCATTAGCACGTTCTTCCGCATAAAGGATTCTCTGTGTTCGCATTTCGTCACTGTATACGCGAAGAGCCTCAGTGAGGCTGGTGCCAAGTTCTTCCGATTGCCGAAACAGCACGGCAAGCGAGCGCGCCTCCTCGAGGCCGATGCGGTCGGCGAGCTCGCGCAACGCCTCGCGCAGCGTCTTGCCGGCACGCAGTTGCAGAGTCATGATCGAAAGCTGAATACCCAACCATTTGTGCGTCCCAGCCATTTCTTGGCTCACGCGCTCGACCGCCGCTTCCAGGCTCATGCCGGCATCGGCGCAGGTGATCATCATATCCATGAAGTCGGGAAAGCCGCGACGATAGGTCTGCCTCTGTGCGTTCTCGAAACGATCAAGAGCAATGCTAGGAATGACTAGACAAGCGAGGCCGAACAGGGCGGCGCCACCGAACGTTATGAAGCCAGGGATTTCCGGCGGAACAGCAGCCACCAATCCGGCGTAGCACCCGAGAAAACCGATGGCGACTGCGGCGATTCGCGACAAGGTGTAGAAGACTGGTGCGCTGGAATGATAAAATCCCGCTCTAAAAAGCCGGGCTTCGAGCGCATTTGGCTCGCCGCGTTCTTTCGCAAGCGCGCGGAAATAAGCGTCCACTGGTCGCTGGGCCGCAATCCTGACGAGTTGATGTTGCGCGTCCAGCGAACGCCGATTCAGTCCTCCTTCCGACAGCAGGCTCTCACCGACGAGCTTGCGGGTCTGAAAGGCGGGCCGGAAGACAAGCGCGCCGAACAGAAACAGCGCGGTCGCGGCAAGAAAAACGGTAAGCGAAATGAGAAGCCCGGAGCTCAGGATGTTCGAAAGGACGTTAATGACCGGCTCCCATCAGAAATCGAAGTTAATCATGCGATACATGATGAAGTCACCAAGCAGGGCCCATACGCCGAAGATGGTGAAAACCGGGAAGATGAGCGGATTACCCCAAACCGCTCCATAGTAGCTCGGGGCAGAGAGCCAAAGAATAGCGAACATGACCAGCGGGAAGAGCGAGATGAACCAAGCCGAGAAACGGCCCTCGGCGGAGAGCGCCCTGATCTTCATTCGGAGCTTTTGCCGTTCGCGCAGCACGGCCGACAGATTTGCAAGAATTTCGGTGAGGTTGCCACCAGTCTTGGACTGAATGGATAGCGATACCGAAAGCAAATGAAGGCCTTCGAAGCCGACCCGTTCGGACAGTTTGCGAGCCGCTTGCTCGATGCTCAGCCCAAATGTGATCTCGTCCGAGACGATGCCAAACTCGGTTCCGAGCGGATCCGGCATTTCGCGTGCCACGAGCCCGACGGCTACCGAGACCGGATGGCCGGCACGCAGCGAACGCACGATCATATCGAGCGCGTTGGGCAATTGCTTGGCGAATTTCATGATCCGCTTGTTGCGGGCCCGGCGAAGGAAGAGCAGTGGCAGAATGAAGCCCACAACAATGAAAGCGATCAAAGCTGGGATTGCCGAAAACCCCGCCAGCAGTTTCAGAAGCAACGCCACAACCAGTCCTGCCAAGATAAAGATGGCGGCAAATGTCAATGGATTTCCAGTGACGCCCGACTGTGTGTAGAGCCTATTCAGTGCAACGGCGCCAAAGATGTAATCACCGGAGTCTGTCAGCCCACGTTCGCGCAGCAGACTTTTCAAGGTCTGCTCGGCAGGCGCTTCATCGGCCAGGCGTTTCAGCCGCCGATTGATGGTCCCGGCTCGCGTGCGGCCTCTGGCATAGGAAACAAATAGCGCTTCGGCGGCGAGGATTACAGAAGCCGCTGCCAACACATAGACAAAGTAGAGTAGGGTCTGTCCGGTGAGCATCAGAGCGGAACCTGCGGATTGAATGCATCCTTGCCGAAATGAAGGCCAAGGGTCGCGGCCTCCTGGGCGAAGCGCGGACGGATGCCGGTGGCGCGAAACTCTCCGATGATCTGGCCGTCCGCTGCAACGTCGCGGCGAACGAAATGATAAAGTTCCTGCAACTGAACGACATTCCCCTCCATGCCGGTCAGTTCCGATATAGAGATCACCCGTCGGCCGCCGTCGGACAAGCGCTGCGTCTGCACGATAATGTCGATGGCCGAAGCGATCTGAGCCCGAATAGATTCGTGTGTCATCGGCATGCCGGCCATGCCGACCATCTGTTCGAGACGGGATAGCGCGTCGCGCGGGGTGTTGGCGTGGATGGTGGTCATGGAGCCTTCGTGGCCGGTGTTCATAGCCTGAAGCATGTCGAAAGCTTCCTCGCCGCGCACCTCGCCGACGATGATGCGATCGGGCCGCATTCGCAGCGCATTCTTGACCAGCTCACGCTGGCGCACCTCACCCTTGCCCTCGACATTGGGCGGGCGGGTCTCAAGTCGGCCGACATGCGGCTGCTGCAATTGCAGTTCCGCCGCATCTTCGATGGTGATCAGACGCTCTTTGGCCGGGATGTAGCTCGACAGCGCGTTGAGCAAAGTCGTCTTGCCGCTGCCCGTGCCACCCGAAACCAGGATCGACTTGCGCGACTGCACAGCGATGCGCAGCAAGTCGATCATTGGCTGACGAATGGAATTGAAGGCCATCAGACGTTCAAGCGAGTAGGGATTCCTGGAGAATTTGCGGATCGAAACCAGCGGGCCGTCCACCGAGATCGGCCGCACAGCAATATTGACGCGTGACCCGTCATCGAGGCGCGCATCCACCATCGGAGCCGATTCATCGACACGGCGGCCGATGTTGGAGACGATCTTGTTGACGACACGCAATAGATGCGCCTCGTCGCGGAAGCGGATCGAAGTCTCCTCGAGCACGCCGCGGCGTTCGATGAAGACATGGTTGTGGGTATTGATCAGGATGTCGGCGATCGAATCGTCCTTGAGCAGGGGCTCGATCGGTCCGAGCCCCAGCATCTCGTCAGCCGTGTCGCTGGTCAACTGATCCAGTTCGCGCGCGTTGAGCGGAACATTTCGACCGCGTACGAATTCGCGCACGATAGGCCGTATCTCGTTCAGGATTTCGTCCTTGGATGCATTTTCAAGGGCAGTCAGATTGAACCTGTCTATGAGATGCCTATGCAGATCGACCTTGAGCGACAGGAAATCGTCGGAAGCTGGCTCCGCCTGGATCGGCTGTATGACTGCCGCGCCATTGGCTGTCACAGGCGCGGACGCCGATTGCGGTCCGCGCTGCTCACCCGGTCCTTTGATGAAGCGCCCCAACATGTCACCGAACCCTGCTAGTTACCCCGAGGTCGAAACTAAGCGTTAACCACGAGCGGCACAAGCGCCTGAAGGACACAATACTTGCGACATAGTTAAGAAATTGAGATTCTAGAAATCGTTTTATTTTGCCCCGCTCGACGCCATCGACCAAAGTCCTAAGACCTTTGTCGCCACATATGCGGTCGAGCGCGATCTAACCCATCGCATATAAATATATATGACATACCTCTAATGTGTTGCTGCGGAGGCACGGGCGTGGCCGAATTGTGAACGAATGGTTAAGATCGCTTGAAAATCGAAGCGAATCAAGCTGTTGTGAAAATTGAGAAAGTCTTAAATCGAGTATTGGAGGGTTAAGAGACTGTTAATCCGTTTGACTCGGCTTTTTTGCGGGACCTAGGATTGAATTCGACGGGGGATGCTTGGGTATGGGGTTCATCCTTAGGCTCGTCTCGTCGGGTTCAAACCTCCAAAGGGAGAAATTGGCATGAAGAAGCTCATGACGATGGCCCGGCAGTTCCGCGACGACGAAAACGGCGCTGCCATGGTCGAATATTCTATCCTGGTCGGCATCATCGCCGGCGCGGCGATCCTGGCGATCGTCGCCATCGGCCTCTGGGTCAGCGGACGCTTCGGTGGCCTCTGCGACATTCTGAACGGCAAGGGCTCCACTGGCACCGCTGGTACTTTCGGCACCTGCGTCAAGGGCACTGGCGTCGGCACCTGATGGTCAATTCGGGCCCGGGCCCTCAGGTCCGGGCCTGACTGACCAAGGAGAATTCAATGGAAAAGCTTATCAGTATAGCCAAGCGGTTCCGCGATGACCAAAACGGCGCTGCTATGGTCGAATATTCGATCCTGGTCGGCATCATCGCCGGCGCGGCGATCCTGGCGATCGTCGCCATCGGTCTCTGGGTCAGCGGGCGCTTTGGTGGCTTGTGCGACATTCTCGACGGCAAGGGCTCAACTGGCACCGCCGGTACTTTCGGTACCTGCGTCAAGGGTACTGGCGTCGGCACCTGACGTTATTCCCCAGGCCCGGGTCCTCAGGCCCGGGCCTGGTACGGAGCCGCGATGGGCTAACGCGGCCGATTGCAACAGGCCTTCTTTGGGGTTGGGCTCATGCGCGCTAATACTGTCATTATGATCGTCCTCGCCTGTGTATTTGGCGTCCTCGCGGTTGTGCTCGCCAACATCTGGCTCGCCAACCAACGAAACGCGATGGCCCAGACCGACAATGTCAAACGCGATACGGTGGTGGTGGCAGCGGTGGCGCTGAAGTTCGGTGACACGCTGACTGCCGACAAGCTTCAGGAAATTGCCTGGCCCGCAGGTGCTGTTCCCGCCGGCGCTTTCAAGACGACCAAGGATCTGCTGGCCGGCCAAGGCAGCAAGCAAGCCCTGCAAACGATTGGTGTCAATGAGCCTGTTCTCGCCGGCAAGATCACCGGCCCGGGCCAACGCGCAACACTTTCGGCGGTGCTCGGCGAAGGCATGAAGGCCGTTTCCATCAGAGTCAATGACGTGCTGGGCGTTGCCGGCTTTGTCTTTCCCGGCGACCGGGTCGACATCCTGCTGACCCGCACGACACAGGACGCTGGCGCGCAGAAGAGTTTTGTCGATGTATTGCTGCAAAGCGTCAAGGTTCTCGCCGTCGACCAAGTAGCGGACGAGAGCAAAGACAGCCCGACAGTCGTCAAGGCGGTCACGGTCGAGGTCAACACCAAGGATGCTCAGAAGCTGACGCTTGCCGCCGGCGCGGGGCAACTGTCGCTGGCGCTTCGCCAGGCTGCGGCCAACAGCGGCGAGACGACCGAACGGGTTACGCTTTCAGATCTCACGGGCGACACACCGGAAGATGTCGCCAAACGGCAAGCGGAACTCGACAGACAGAAGGCTGCCGAGGCTGCGGCCGCCGAAGAGCGCAAGCGGGCAGACGCTAAGATCGATGGGCTCGCTCAAGCTGTGGAACGAGTAGGAAGCCAAATCGATGAGCTCAGCAAGGTGAAGCCGGAGCCGGCTGTTGCTCCCGGACCACAAGCGCAGGAAGTTGTAAAGGAAGTCGTTAAATTTGTGCAGCCGGAACCGCCGGCGCGTGCAACAATCGGCGTGTTCCGTGGCGTGAAGCTTGAGACCTACGACGTGCCGCGGCAGAAGTAGAGAGGAAGACTGCAGTCGCAGCAATCGGGGAGACGGGGATGCAGGTGTTGTGCACGAGGGTAGCGGCGGCCGCGCTATTCCTCCTGGCGTTGTCAGTGTTTTCTGACAGTCCGGCCCATGCAGCTGACCGTTTTATCGACGTCTCGAACCCGTCCATTCACCGTGTGTTCGTACCCGTCTCGCAGTCCGTCACGATCCAGGTGAATTCGACGCTGGGCGACATTGTCGTCGGCGACGAGAAGATCGCCGACGCCCAGCCTATGACCGACAAGACGCTTTATGTCATCGGTAAGGGCATCGGCACGACAACCGTCAATCTTTTCTCCGAGGACAAGCGCTCGCTGGGCGCCATTCAGATCGAAGTTGGTCAGGATGTCAGCGACATGGCGGCCGCGATCCGCCAGGTGGCGCCGAAAGCCCGCATCGAGATCGGTTCGATCAACGGCAAGATCAGGCTTTCCGGCCACGTCAAGGACGCCGCGACGCTGGCATCCATCGTGGAAGTCGTTCAGCAATATGGTCCTGACGCCGTTATCAATTCCGTGACTGTCGATGATAGCCAACAGGTCAATCTCGAGGTGCGCATCCTGGAGGCCAAGCGCAACGCCGGACGTGATCTCGGTGTATCTTTCAGGAGCACGAACGGGAGCGGCACGACGCGAACCGGCACCGGCATCGCAGCGGTCGACAAAGACGACGTGGTGGCTGGGACCGGGGATATCTTGACCGGGCTTCTGTCCAATACCAATCCGTTCGCTGCATTGATTACCCGTATCATCGACAACAACATCAAGGTCGACTTGATCATTGAGGCGCTCGAGGCCAAGGGCGTGGTGCGTACGCTGGCGGAGCCCAACCTGACCACGCTTTCCGGCGAGACCGCCAGCTTCAATGCCGGTGGCGAGGTGCCGATCCGCAGCGTCCTCAATGATGCGGTTAGAATCGAATTCAAGCAATTCGGCGTCAATCTCCTGTTCACGCCGGTCGTGCTCGACGACGGCAAGATCCATATCAAGCTGGCGCCGGAAGTCAGCGACCTGACCGGCTTCACCGCAGCCGGCGACCCGATCTTTACCAACCGCAAGCTGGAGACGGTTGTCGAGCTGCGCGACGGCCAGAGTTTCGCGGTGGGCGGCTTGTTGTCCAGCAAGAACACCAGGTTGCAGAACCAGGTGCCGTGGCTCGGGCAAGTGCCGATTGTTGGGGCGCTGTTCAAGAATTCGAGCACGCAGAAGGAAGAGACCGAGCTGGTCGTCATCGTCACGCCGCATCTCGTGCGGCCGGTGAAGCCCGGCGAGCAGCTGACAACGCCATTCGACAAGACGAAGCCCTCCAACGATCCGGAACTTTTCCTGCTTGGCCAGCTCGAAGTCAGCAAGGATATGATCCGCAAATATGAGCATGGCGACGGCGTCACCGGGCCCTACGGCCACATGCTGGATGTCAAATCGAAGGACAAGCTGGTCTATGTCAAGAAATAAGCTCCTGCTCGTTCTTCTCAGCTCCAGCCTGCTTGTGGGCTGCGCCGCCGACTATCTGAACAACTACGATACGATGACATTGGCATCTGGCGACTCGCAGAAGGCCAACCAGTTGCTGCAGACGGTCGATCCGTACAACCCGGCTTCGAACAACACGAAGATCGAAGGCGACGGTGCGCGATCCGTGGCGGCGGTGCAGAAGTACAAGCTCCCGCCAATATCTACGGCTACGACCATGACGACCAATGGCTCAAGCGGGAGCGGTGCAACGAACTGATCGGAAGATGCGGTGCGGCCGGTGTTCGAGGAGCCTGGCACAAGGGGGTAGAGAGTAGGGGCCATGCTGCGGACCATTCGTGCGTTCTGGCACGATCAACGGGGAATAGCGTTGATCCTTGTCAGCATCATGTTGCCGGCTATCATCGGCCTGTCGGTCCTCGCGATCGACATGAGCCGGATGAACAACCTGCACAATGATCTGCAGAAGGGCGCAGATGCGATGGCGCTGGCCGCTGCCGCTGAGCTCGACGGCAGAGCCGACTCAATCACCAGGGCGGACCGCGCATTGGCCAACCTGGTCGCGAACAATTATTTCTTCGCCGGCATGAACGGCGCCCAGCAGACGCTGCAGGCCGCCGGCGTGACGAGGCGCTACCTGCGGTCGATCCCGGCATCCGATAACATGCCAATCACAGCGGCAAACGTCATCACCGATGAGCTGACAGGCGCTCTTGAGGCGCGATTTGTCGAGGTCACCGTCAAGCCGGTCGGCTTCTTCACGATGTTTCCGGTGTCGTACAACACCGGGAACACCACGAACGATTCCATGAGCATAAGCGCCATCTCGGTTGCCGGCTTCACACGCGGCGTTTGCGACTTCACCCCGGTCTATATCTGCAATCCCTATGAGGGAACTGCCGACACCATCTATTCGGTCGCGGCCAATCCGGTGAAGCGCCGCCGCCTGATCGAGCTGCGCCAGCAGGGCGGCAACACCGCGCAGAACTCGCCGGGGAACTACGGGTTCCTGCAGCCGCCCGACGGCTCCTCCGGCGCGAACGTGATCAGGGACATGATCGCCAAGACCAAATCCGCAGCCTGCTACAATTCGCGCGGGGTATCGCTAAGGCCAGGCTTCCTCGCGACGGTGCGGGATGCGCTGAACGTCCGGTTCGACGTCTACAATGGAGCGATGAACGGCAACAAGAACGACCCCGACTATGCGCCCGGTGTCAACGTCCGGAAGGGTTATCAGACATCAGGCAAAGGCGGCGGCAGCGCATGCAACGCCGATCTCGCCAGCCCGCCCGACCCGAGCCAATTCGAGGCCTTCCCCAATGATGATTGCTCCCTCGGCGGCTGCACCGACGACAATCGCATCGGTAACGGCTGGTGGGACTTCAACACATACTGGAACACCAACTTCGCCACCACGGCAAACCCGGTAACGGTGCCGAAACCTCTCGGGGCGGACGGCGCGACACCGGCCAGCAACTCGAACCAGCCGACGCGATACAGCGTCTATCGCTATGAGATCGCGCAGGGCATCGTCGGCCATCCCTCGAACGGCGGCGAGGTGGGCACGCCGGCCTGCTCGTCGAACAGCGTTTCCAATCCCGATCGACGGATCATCTATGGTGCCATCCTGAATTGCCAGGCGCTGGCAGCGGCAGGTTTGATGGGCGGCGGCAGTTCCTCGCCGCCTTTACCGGTGGAGGCTTTCGGCAGTTTCTTCATTACTCAGACCGTCGAAAGCGGTCCGGACCAGACGATTCGGGTCGAGTTGGTCGACGTCACGGGTCGCGAGGGCCAAGGCACGCTTGACAAGTTCCTGCGCGATGAAGCGCAGCTCTATCGGTGACAGCCATGGCAAAGCTGCTGTCCCGCACCCTTGGACGTTTCCGTTCAGACCAGCGCGGCACTGCACTGGTCGAAATGGCGCTTGTCGTGCCCCTGACATTGTTTCTATCGGCGGGCGTTTTCGAATTCGGCAATCTCATCCATGACAAGCTACTGATGGAGGCCGGCCTGTCGGACGGAGCGAGGTTTGCCGCGCGCTGCAACAGCCAGCTCTACACCGATGCCGGGCTTGCCGCGATCGACTGCGCCGATCTGGCCAAGAACATTGCCGTGTTCGGTAATGTAGCGGGAACAGGGGCTGCGCGTATCGTCGGCTGGACGAAGTCCAATGTGACGATCAACATTGCAGATTCCGCCACGTGCAAAGACGCGATCGATCCCAGCACCGGCACTGTGCTCTACCTCTCGACGACGTCCAAAGTCTGTATCGTCACGGCGACCGGCACCTATGCCTACAGCAGCCTCGACAGCGTCGGACTGCTGTCGCTGTTCAACATGACGACGGTAACGCTTGGGGCGAGCCATCAGGAGCGGTTGATCCGGTTCTGATGATGATTCAGCGCTTCATACGATCGGAGGACGGGGCAACGATGGTCGAGATGGCCATCGCCATGGCGCTGCTTTTGACGTTGACGCTCGGCTTCGTCGATTTCGGTTTTGCATTCTATCAGTGGAATGCAGCGACCAAGGCAGTGCAGTTTGGCGCCAGGCTTGCATCCGTCTCCGACCCGGTTGCCGGCGCTCTGACAAACGCCGCGCCGATCTCGAATCCAGGCGCGCCAGTGGTCGCCGGCGCCTACGGGCCGTTCGTGTGCACCTATGACAATGCCGGCAACGGGTCCTGTAGCAACAGCGGCGCTTTCAGTGCCCCTGCTTTCAGCCGCATCTTCCGCGGCGACACCGCAAATACCAATGACGATGCCTGTCCTAACCCGGCGAACGGGCAGCGGCCCGGCATGTGCCATTTCTTCCCGGGCTTGCTGCGCAAGAACGTCGTCGTCACTTACATGGCTACCGGCCTTGGCTACCAGACACGGCTGGGTGGCCCAGTGCCGACGATCACCGTCAGCCTGCAGAACATCAATTTCCAGTTCTTCTTCCTGGGCGGGCTGCTCGGGTTCTCAAACATCAATGTGCCTTCCATGCTCAGTACAGTAACGGGTGAAGATTTAAAGAGTACATCGCCATGAACGCCATCGACACCAGAGTGCTGCCGACGAAACGCAAGCAGGTCGCGCTGTTTTCGTCGGATGCGAATTTCAGGCACGACGTGACCACGCGGCTCGACGCGCTGGCGATCTATGACGTCAGAGTTTCCGAGGCGGTCGAGTTCCTGAAAGGGCCGCCGGTCGATGCGCGGCCGGGCATCATCATCCTCGATCTCGGCGATGGCGAGCTGCTCGGCAACATTGCGCTTGTCGAGGCGCGTTCGGCATGGGCTTCGGTGCCGCTGATCGCGGTCTCGGGCGAGCTGACGTCCGAGCAGACGCGGGTGCTGGTGCGCATGAATGCGTCGGACTGGCTGCACAAGCCGCTCGACCCCAAGGAACTGCTCAACGCCGTCACCTTCCACGACACCGGCAACCAGGGCACGAAGAGCCGGATCGTCACCTTCATCGCCGCCAGCGGCGGCGCCGGCGCGACCACGCTGGCGATTTCGGCGGCCGAGCATCTCGCCTCGAAATCGGCCGAGCGGGCGGCCTCGACCTGCCTTGTCGACCTCGACTTCCAGAGCGCCAATTGCGGCGCCTATCTCAACCAGTTCAACCAGTTCGACCTTGCCGGCATCATCGGCCAGCCGGAGCGGCTCGATGTCGAGCTGATGGACGTCATCAAGCTGTCGCGGCCGTCCGGCCTCACGCTCTATTCCTTCGAGCGGCCGCAACTGCCGTTCGAGCCGCGCGGCGCGGATTTCGTCTTCCGGCTGCTCGACCTCGTCGCATATCGCTTCGACGACATCGTCATCGACTTGCCCAACATCGAGACGCCGTGGCACGAGTCGGTGCTGCGCACCAGCGACGAGATCTTCATCGTCTTCGAGCTCAACGTCGCCTCGCTCAGGCAGGGCAAGCGGCTCTACAAGAAGATCCGCGAATTGCGCGGCAACGGCGTCTCGATCACGCTCGTCGCCAACAAGCACAAGCGCAAATGGTTCGGCAACCACTTCTCGCGCAGCGAGCTGGAGAAGATCTTCAAGGCGCCGCACATCAAGTCGCTGGTGCTCGACAACGCGTTGCTGGCCGATGCGCTGAACCGCGCCATCCTACCCTCCGAGGTGGACGGGCGGGCCCGCTTCAACAAGGACCTGAAGCGCATGTTCAAGGAGCGGCTGGACAATGCCCAGCGCTAGAGCGACTCCAGGAGATCCGCGCAGCGGTTTTCCATCAGGATTTGCGACAAAGCGAATGCGGCGGATAGCGACACACCTTGCCGGCGCCTGCCTGATCGGCATCGCGCTGGCGGTGCCTTGCGATCTCGCGGAAGCCGGATCGGGGCTGCCCCCGCTTCCCGCCATGGGCCCAAGCCTTCGCAAGACGGTCGCCTTCCAGACCGGCGAGCAGCCGGGAACGATCATCATCCGCAAAAACGAGAAGGCGCTCTATCTGGTGACGAACAAGCGCCAGGCGCTGCGCTACCAGATCAGCGTCGGCCGCGACGGCTTCGGCTGGACCGGGACCGTCAAGGTCGCCGCCAAGACCGAATGGCCGGAATGGCGCCCGCCCAAAGAAATGCGCGTCCGCCAGCCGGATCTGCCGGCGATGGTGCCCGCCGGTCCCTACAATCCGCTTGGCGCCAGGGCGCTCTATCTGTCGCGCGACGGGCGCGACACGCTCTATCGCATCCATGGCACCAACGATCCCAAGGGTGTCGGCTTCGACGGCACGTCCGGATGTTTTCGGCTGACGAACACGGATGTGATAGATCTCTTCAAGCGCGTCGCGGTGGGCGCAAAGGTGATGGTTGAATGACGATGATCAGCGAGCCGGATATTCCGGCAATCGAACTCAGCGAACAAGAAAAGGCGCCGGGCAGGCCGAGCCGGGCGAGAACCATCGGCGTGGTCGCGGCCGGCGCGGTCCTCGTCACCGCCATCAACGTCACCGCCGCCTTCTATCTCTATCGCGGCGTCAACGACCTTCGGGCATTGGAGGCGCGGCTGGACCAGCTCGGCCAGTTCGAGCAGCGGATCGGCGCCCGCATCGATACCGTCAACAACGGCTTCCAGAGCCGGTTCGAGACGCTGGACCGGCAGCTGCAGGCGAGCTTCGGCCAGATCAACGGCAATATTGCCCGGCTGGAGCAGGGCCAGCCCGTCGCCGCCGATGCCGAAACGCCGCGGGCGCCAGAGCCCAGTTTCGCCAACACAACCGTGGCCGAGACCTCGGCAGGTGAAAACCCCTCCGTCGGCGCGCCGGCATTCAAGGGCAAGGCCGCGCCGCCCGGACCCAATCCGTCCTATCAGCGCATCCAGCAGGCCGACGGTAAGGTCTACTACAAGAAGATCAACTGACCCGGCATCGGGCGATAGCGGAAGAGATTCCGATCAGCACGGTCTACAGATCACGCTGCAGCGCCAGGATGCGGACGGCGCGGGCTTCGGCGCGCAGCCTCGCCTCGCGCAGGAAGGCGACGTGGCAATAGGCGCAGGCCGCAAGGCCAAGGCACAGCACCATGCAGTTTTTCAAGCTGAAGTCGATCGCCAGCGAGAATTGAAAGCCGCGCGGCGCCGTGAAGTTGGCGATCGTGCTCGCCGTTTCCGAACGGCTGCCGGCCGCTATCATCAGACCGGCGAACATCAGCGCGGCATGGTTGGCGAGGAAAAAGCCGGCGGATCTCTTGGCATGGCAAGCCATCCAGCAGACGCCTGACGCAACGACGATGATGGCGGCATCGATGGCCATCGAGCCGCCGAGATAGAAGTCCACCTGCTGCCAGAACATCGTCGAGAAGGGGCGCAGCTCGAGCCAGATGCGCCACATGGTCGGGCTGGCCGAATAGCTTCCGAGCAGAAACGTCGCCGTCCGTTCCGCCGCCAGCAGGAACAGCATGAGAGCCGGGAAGGCAAAGAGCAGTGTCGGCTTGCGCGTCATGTCATCCCCCTCGACATCCGATGCTCGATTGTAGGCCGCATTGGTTGCGCGAGACTTAACGCAAAGCCTTGCTTTTCAAGCGATGTCACCGGCGCCTAGAGCGGGCTGAAATTGTTGGGAGTCGTTGAGGATTCCCAAATCAGCGGGTTTATGATTCACCATTCATGCTGGGAAGGAGGCCAGCATGGATGGCACTATCATGGATCTGCGAGAGCGCGTCGTGGCGGCGGTGAAGACAGAGGGAATGTCGCGGCGCGCAGCTGCGAAGCGTTTCGGGGTCAGCTACAGCGCTGCGATCGAGTGGGTGAAGCTCGATGAGGAAACCGGCAGCGTAGCACCGCGCAAAGTCGG